>CAZFSA010000104.1:0-16501 GCA_964521535.1 uncultured Gemmatimonas sp. | reverse complement strand
GGCCAGGGCACGGTTGAGATAACCGCCGTCGAACCCCGGCTCCAGCGGCTCCGGCATCCGACTCCGCGGCCGTGCCGGCGGCCCCGGCCGATCCGCTCGCGCCGAAGGTCGCCGGCGCGGCCGAGGCGGGTTCGGCCACCGAAGCCACCGCGTTGAGCCGGGAAAGCTTCTCCTACACCGGCGGCAGCCGCGATCCGTTCGCCTCGCTGTTGGCGACCAGCCGGGTCGGACCCGAGCTACCCGACCTGAGCCTGGTCGCCATCTACTACGACACCCGCACCCCCTCCAACAGCGTGGTGGTGATGCGGGAGAAGGTCAGCGGCAAGCGTTACAGCCTCCGTCCGGGCGACCGGATCGGGCGGATCCGGCTCTCCGGTGTTCGGCCCAAGGACGCACTCTTCACGATTGACGACTTCGGCACGGAACGGCAAGTGACCGTGTCGCTCCGCAAGCAGGAGGACACCCCATGACGTTGAGTTCGTGGTCGCTGGTCGCGACGGCCCTGGTCACCCTCGCCGCCGGCCCCGGGTCGGGCCCCGCTGGCGCGCCCGACAGCGAGGTTCGGGCGGTCAGCCTGGTTTCCGGGGCGGGGAAGGCGGAGCTGGTCATCGAGCTGGGTGGCGCCGTGGCCGTCCGGGACATGACGCTGGAAGATCCGGCCCGGATCGTCCTCGACCTCGATGGGGCCGTGCTCCCCGCTGGCTTCCGCGACAGCTACGACGGCGTCAACCGTGCCGGCGTGGTCGGGATGCGGGTCCGCCAGTTCGCGCCCAGCGTGGTTCGGGTGGTGCTGGTCCTGGACCGGCTGAAGCCCTACGAGGTGGTTCGGGCCGACGACGCCATCCGGGTGACGTTTGGCGCCGAGCAGTCGTTCGCCGCCTGGTCGGCCGGCCGGACCACGCCAGTCGCGGCGCCGATCCCGGTCCGCGCCCAGCTGCCCGAGCCGGAGGTGGTCGAGCCTGACCTCGTGGACGAGCCGGTGGCGGCCGAGCCGGTGGTGGCCGAGCCGATCCGGGTGGCCGCGCCGGCGGCGGCGCCCGAGCGAGTGCTCGCCCGGGCGGTCCAACGGCAGGAGCCGCGGATCACGGTGAGCTGGGACAACGCCAGCATCCAGGAGGTGATCGCCGGGTTCCAGGCCATCAGCGGACGCTCGATCATCCTGGGCAAGGGCATCAGCGTGAGCGTCACGGCCGAGATCCGCGACAAGCCGTGGCCGGAGGCCTTCAAGGCCATTCTGGGCGCCTACGGCCTGTCCGCCCAGGAGGTCGAGGGAGGCATCATCCGGGTCGACGCCCCGGAGACCCTGGCCGCGATCGACTCGCTCGAACCCCGCGAGACGGCGGTGGTGAAGGTGAACTACGCCAGCGCCGGCGAGATGGCCAACACGGTCAAGGGCGTGATCAGCAAGCGCGGCACGGTCGTGGCCGACACCGCCACGAACTCGCTGATCATCACCGAGACCCGGAGCGCCATCCCCGGATTGGTGGACTTCGTGCGCGGCCTGGACATCCGGCCGCCGCAGATCGCCATTCAGGCAAAGATCATCTTCGTCGACCGGACGGACGTGGAGCAGCTGGGCTTCAAGTACGACCTGGCCACCGGACGGCAGTTCTACAACAAGATCGTTCAGCGACCCGATCCGGCGAAGGACGGGGAGCCCTACGAGCCGGGCGTGAATGTGGTGGATCTGGGAGGGAACGCGATCTCCTCGATCGCCAACGCCGACGCCTTCATCGCATCCTCCGCGCTCGACCTGACGTACTCGATCGCGCTGGGCGGATTCACCCTGACGAGCTTCCTCCAGGCCCTGGAGCGGGTGGACCTCACCGACGTGCAGTCGGAGCCGGTGATCACTACCAAGGACAACAAGCGGGCCACGCTGCTCGTGGGCGAGGAGATCCCGGTGCGGGTCATCGACGCCAGTTCGATCGGCGGCGCGGCCGGCCAGGCCCCGCGCGCCACGGTGCAATTCAAGGAAGTCGGCATCAAGCTCAACGTGACGCCGCACGTCACCAACAACCGCCAGATCGTGCTCGACATCGAAACCGAGCGCTCGGCCGTCAAGACCCTTTCGGCCGCCGACCTGGGCTTCATCATCGACAAGCAGAACACCAAGAACGAGATCCTGGTGGCCGACGGTGAGACCGCGGTCATCGGCGGGTTGACCGTCACCACGGTCACCCGGGCCAAGACCGGGATCCCGCTCCTGTCCAGCCTGCCCCTGATCGGCAGCCTGTTCAGCTACACCACCAACAGCGAAAACCGGAAGGACCTCATCATCCTGGTGACCCCGCGGATCGTCGACGATTCCGCGATGGATAACTGAGCCGCCGTCCAAGCACGCTCTCCAGGGGACCAGCGGGGTCGGGCCGAAGGGGTCCGGCCCCGCTGGTTTTCCGGTTCGGTCGCCTATCTTCCCTCCATGCACTTCCGCTTCACGACCGCCGGGGAATCCCATGGGAAGGGGCTCCTGACCCTGGTCGAAGGGGTCCCCGCAGGGCTCCCGCTCGACGCCGGGGCGGTCGACCGGGACCTCGCCCGCCGAATGCAGGGGTATGGGCGGGGGGCCCGGATGAGGATCGAGCAGGACGCGGTGGAATTCCTGGCGGGGGTCCGGGCCGGGGAGACCCTGGGATCGCCAATCGCCATGCTGATCCGGAACCGCGACTGGGAACACTGGGCCGACGTCATGGCGCCGGAGGCGGGCGAAGGGCCCCGGCGGCGCGTGGTGACCAGGCCTCGGCCGGGCCACGCCGATCTCGTGGGAGTGCTCAAGTACGACCGAACCGATGCCCGGGACATCCTGGAACGCGCCAGCGCTCGCGAAACAGCGGCGCGGGTGGCGGCTGGCGCGGTGGCTCGGCGGCTTCTGGAGGAGCTGGGCGTGGAGGTGGGGAGCCACGTGGTCTCACTGGGCGGCGTGCGGGCGGAGCCGCCCGCCCCGCTCCCAACCCCGCTCAACCGGGCGTCCGACGCCTCGGCAGTCCGGGTGCTCGATCCCGCCGCGGAGACCGAGATGGTCGCCCGGATCGATCAGGCACGGGCGGCCGGTGATACCCTCGGAGGCGAAGTGGAAGTGGTCGCCCGCGGCCACCCCGTGGGGCTGGGGAGCCACGTCAGCTGGGACCGGAAGCTGGATGGGCGGCTCGCCGCCCAGCTGATGTCCATCCCCGCCGTCAAGGGGGTCGAGATCGGACTGGGCTTTGAGGCGGCCCGCCGGCCGGGGTCTCGGGTGCACGACCCGATCCAGCCGGCCGGACCGGACTCGTCGGCCGGTGGGTTTCGGCGCCCGACCAACAACGCCGGCGGGCTCGAGGGCGGCATGACGACCGGCGAGCCGCTGGTGGTCCGGGTCGCCATGAAGCCGATCGCGACCCTCATGGCGCCGCTCGCCAGCGTCGATCTCCTGACCGGTCGTGCGGCACTGGCCCAGAGCGAGCGGTCGGATGTGACGGCCGTGCCCGCCATGGGCGTGATCGCCGAGGCTCTGGTGGCGATCGTGCTGGCCGACGCGGTACTCGAGAAATTTGGCGGCGATTCCCTGGCCGAGCTTCGCCGGAACCACGCCGCCTACCTCGACGCGGTGGCCCGCCGGGTCCGGGTCGAGGCGGCCGGGTGATCGATCGGGAACGACGCCATCTGGTGCTGGTTGGCCTGCCGGGGTCCGGGAAGTCGACGGTGGGGGCCATGGTCGCAGAGCTCCTCGATACCCATCTCACCGATGTCGATCGCGTGATCGAGCGGGCCACCGGACTGACGGTGGCGGAACTGTTCCTGGAGGAGGGCGAGGACGCCTTCCGGGCCCGGGAGCGGCAGGCGGTTCTGGACGCCCTCCTGCTGCCCGCGCATGTGATCAGCCCCGGGGGCGGATGGGCGGCCGCGCCCGGGAACCTGGCGAGCGCCGGAGACCGGGCGTTCACGGTGTACCTGGAGGTCGCTCCGGAGGTGGCCGCCGCGCGGCTGGGCGATGCCCGCGATCGGCCGCTGCTCCAGACGGAGGGGCCGCTCCGCGACCGGCTCCGGGATCTGCTGGTCCGGCGGGAGAAGCGCTACCAGGAAGCGGCCGCGCGAATCGACGCGGCGTTGCCGCCCGCGGCCGTGGCCGAGCTGGTCGTCGGGGCCGCGCGAAGGGGAGCGGGGTGGTGAGTCCTCTGCGGGCCACGGTGGTAGGGGGTGGCCTGGCCGGGTGCGAAGCGGCCTGGGCTCTGGCCGAGCGAGGAGTGGACGTCACCCTCTTCGAAATGCGACCGCGCACCGGGACGCCGGCTCACCGGACCGGCACGCTGGCGGAGCTGGTCTGCAGCAACTCCTTCAAGTCGGTCGAGACTGGCAACGCGCACGGCCTGCTCAAGGCCGAGCTCCGGGCGCTCGGGAGCCTGCTGCTGGAGTGTGCCGAGCAGGCGCGGATTCCCGGCGGCGCCGCCCTGGTGGTGGATCGCGCGACGTTTTCGGCCGCAGTGGACAGCCGGATCCGGGGGCACCCGCGGATCACCGTGGTGGAGGAGGAGGTGGGTGACCTGCCGTCGCCCGGGATCGTGGCTACCGGACCCCTCACCTCCCCGCGACTGGCCCGGGCCATCGCCGAGCGGCTGGGCGCCGAATCGCTTGCGTTCTACGACGCCATCGCGCCCATCGTGTCGACCGAGAGTCTGGATCGCACGGTGCTGTATGGGCTCTCACGGTACGGGAAGGGCGGTGGGGACGACTATCTCAACGCCCCGATGAGCCCGGAAGACTATCGGACCTTTCTGGCGGCGCTGATTGGCGCCGACCAGTTCACGGCGCACGAGTTCGACCAGGTGCCGTACTTCGAAGGCTGCCTGCCGATCGAGGAGATGGCCCGGCGGGGACCGGACACGCTGCGCTTCGGACCGATGAAGCCCGTGGGCCTGCCGGACCCCCGTACCGGGCGGGAGCCGTGGGCCGTGGTCCAGCTCCGGCGGGAGGATCGGGCCGGCCAGATGTGGAACCTGGTGGGCTTCCAGACCCGGCTCCGGATTCCGGAGCAACAGCGGGTGTTCCGGATGATTCCGGGGCTTGGCGGAGCCGAGTTTCTCCGGTACGGGAGCATCCACCGGAACAGCTACCTCAACAGCCCCGCGGTCCTGGGGCCGGGCCTCGCGATCAGCGGGCCGGGGCCCACGCTCTTCGCGGGCCAGATCACGGGGGTGGAGGGCTACACCGAATCGCTCGGTACGGGTCTGCTGGCGGGGCTCAACCTCCACCGGCTGCTCAGGGGAAAGCCCGTGGCGGTTCCCCCCCCCACGACGATGCTCGGCGGCCTGCTCCGTTACCTCCGGGAGGCCGATCCGAAGCACTTCCAGCCCATGAACGCGAACTTCGGGCTGCTGGATCCGGTTGCCGGCGGCCGCGGCAGGGGCGACCGCCGGGCCCTGGCTGCGGAGCGGGCGCTGGCCGATCTCCTGCGTTGGCGAGCTGGCCTGTGACTCCCCCCCGCGAACTGGTCGCCGAGTTCCTCGAGCACCTGACCGGGGAGCGGGATCAGTCGCCCCACACCGTGAGCGCCTACCGGCGGGATCTGGAGCGATTCTGCCGCTTCGCCGACGACTACTATGGCGGGAGCTGGACGCTGGAAAGCGTGGACCGGCTCGGCATCCGGGGCTTCCTGGCCGACTTCGAGCGGCACCGGTTGGCACGGCGGACAGCGGCCCGGGCCCTGTCAGCGCTGCGGGCCTTCTTCCGTTACCTCCAGGTGCATCGCAACGTGGTCAATGGGGCGGCCCGGGCGGCCCGGGTCCCCCGAGTGGAGCGGCGGCTCCCCCGCTATCTTCGGCGGGAGGAGGTGGACGCATTCTTCGAAGCGGCAACCAGGGCGGCCGCGGGGGATCAGCTGACCGCGGTCCGCGACCTCGCCATGGCCGAGCTCTTCTACTCCAGCGGCCTTCGGCTGGCCGAGCTGGCCGGCGCGTCGCGGGCCGATCTCGATCTGTTGTCGAACCAGCTCCGGGTCCGGGGCAAGGGACGCAAGGAGCGAATCGTGCCGGTGGGCCGCCAGGCGGAGAGGGCCCTTCGGCGGTACCTGGATCTTCGCGAGGCGATGCCGCCCGGATCGGGCGGTGACCCGATGGCGCTGTTCGTCTCCCGCCAGGGCCGGCGACTCTCGGCCCGGAGCGTGCAGCGTCGCATTCAGGCCCTGTACCGGCAGGCGGGGATCAGCGGTCGCCGGGTGCATTCGCTGCGTCACAGCTTCGCCACCCACCTCATGGACGCTGGGGCGGACCTGAGGTCCGTGCAGGAGCTGCTGGGGCATGCGTCGCTGGCCACGACGCAGATCTATACCCACACCAGCGTCGAGCGGCTGAAACAGGTGTATCGGCAAGCGCATCCGCGGGGCGGGTGACAGGGAGAGCGAGGAGGGCGTGCAGACCTTTCACGGAACCACCATCATCGCCGTCCGGCACGGCGGCCGGGTGGCCCTGGGCGGCGATGGGCAGGTCAGCCTGGGGGACACGGTTATGAAGGCCAGGGCCAGCAAGGTCCGGTCGCTCAAGGGAGGCCGGGTTCTGGCCGGCTTCGCCGGGTCCGTCGCCGACGGGATCACCCTGTTCGACCGGTTCGAGGAGAAGCTGGACCGGTATCCCGGCAATCTGCCACGCGCGGCGGTGGAACTGGCGAAGGACTGGCGGAGCGACCGGTTCCTGCGTCGCCTGGAGGCGATGCTGGTCCTGGCCGACCTGGAGCACAGCTTCCTGCTGAGCGGCTCGGGCGAGCTGATCGAGCCGGACGACGGGGTGGTCGCGATCGGCTCCGGCGGGAACTACGCCCTGGCGGCGGCCCGGGCCCTGCTGGCGGGGAGCGCGCTGTCCGCCCGGGAGGTGGTGCAGCGTTCGCTGGAGATCGCCGCTGACATCTGCGTCTTCACCAACCGGAATCTCACCATCCTGGAGCTGGGGCCGGCCGGGTAGGGGATCTCCCTTGCCGGACGCTGCCCGCTCCCCTAGAGTCCGACGTCGGCCCCCGGCCCCATTCGCCCCGGATCACCAGTGGCTCAGCCCGCCTCCATTCCCGCCCCCCAGCCCGATGCGGGTCAGCCGGTCGAGCCGGTGCCGTGGCTCGAGGAGATGCCTCCCCGGCAGATCGTTGGGGAGCTGGATCGCTATATCGTGGGGCAGGATGCGGCGAAGAAGGCCATCGCCATCGCCGTCCGAAACCGGTGGCGGCGGGCTCAAGCGCCGGATCACATCCGGGACGAGATCACGCCCTCGAACATCATCCTGATCGGTCCCACCGGTGTCGGGAAGACGGAGATCGCTCGTCGCCTGGCCCGGCTGGCGGGCGCGCCGTTCGTCAAGGTGGAGGCGTCGAAGTTCACTGAAGTCGGGTACGTGGGACGGGATGTCGAGACCATGGTTCGGGATCTGGTGGATGCGGCAATCAACCTGGTCCGAACCGAGCGCGAGGACGAGGTCTACGACCAGGCGGAGCAGCGGGCCGAGGAGCGGCTCCTGGATCTGCTGCTCCCGGCCGCGCCCGAGACGGCCCGCCCCGGGCCGCAGCCGGCGGAAGGCGGGGTGTTCGTGGTGTCGCCCCGGGGCGACGTTGCCAAGGCCCGCCCGGAGGAGGAGCGCCGGGCCAGGTCCCGGGAGAAGCTCCGCCAGCAGCTCCGGGACGGCAAGCTGGACGATCGCGAGGTCGACGTCGAGGTCCAGGGCCAGAACTACCCGCCGATGGACTTCATGCCGCAGCCCCCGCAAGGGGGGGAGGGTGCGGACATCAACTGGACCGAGTGGCTTCAGGAGATGCTGCCGAAGCGCAAGAAGCGCCGCACGGTCCGGGTGCCGGAGGCCCGGCGCATTCTGGTGGACGAGGAGTTGCGCCGGATGGTGGACATGGACGACGTGGTCAACGAGGCCCTCGACCGGGTCGAGAACCACGGGATCATCTTCATCGACGAGATCGACAAGGTCGCCGGCGAGAAATCCCAGACCGGGCCCGATATCTCCCGCGAGGGAGTGCAGCGCGACCTGCTGCCCATCGTGGAGGGGTCGACGGTCCAGACCCGGTACGGCTACGTCCGCACCGACCACATCCTGTTCGTGGCGGCCGGCGCGTTCCACGTGTCGAAGCCGTCCGACCTGATCCCCGAGCTGCAGGGCCGGTTTCCGATCCGGGTCGAGCTGACCCCGCTGTCCGAGGCCGACTTCATCCGGATCATGACCGAGCCCGAGAATGCGCTCACCAAGCAGTACCAGGCCCTGGTGGCGGCCGAGGGGGCGGGGCTCGAATTCACCGAGGACGGGATTCGGGAGCTGGCGAGGATCGCCGCGCTCGCCAACGAGCGGATGGAGAACATCGGCGCCCGGCGGCTCCACACGGTGATGTCGACCCTGATGGAAGACGTACTGTTCGAGCTGCCGAACTACCCGGAAAAGCACATCGTGATGGACGCGGCCCGGGTGCGCGACCGCCTCGCCAAGGTCGTCGCCGACGACGACCTCCGCAAGTACATCCTCTGACGGTGCCCCGCCGGGCCGTCTACGGGCGGCGGCCCAGGGCGGTGCGCGCCCGGTCGATCAGGTCGGCTGCCGCGACCAGCCGGGCGGCGATGACGGCGCCCTGGGCCTCGCCCTCCTCCCAGAAGCCCTGCTCGATCGCCTCGCGCATCCCCGGCATCGTCTTCACGCCGTACCCGGTGTAGAAGCCGGGGGCGTAGATCTGATGGCGGAACCAGGGGCGCCGGGGGAGGCCCGCCGGGCTGGCCAGCGCCTGCTCCACCTGGCGGAGTTGGCGGTTGGCCTCAGGCACTCCCGGGCCCGTCAGGTCGGCGGTCGCCAGCGCCGTCTCGTAGCGCTCCGCCGCCTCCCGCAGGGTTGCCAGCGCGTTGTCGAGCGGCGCGAAATTGAGGTGAGGCGGGACCTTCGCCCGGGCCGGTGGGGCCTCGGGGGCGCGAGGATCCCGGACGGCGTCGAACACGCCGTCGTCGAGTTGGCGATTCCGCTCGATCGCCTCGTCCCGGCGCGATCGCCAGAGCGACTTGAGCTCCTCCACATAGGTCCCGTAGGTCTCCGCCATTCCCCGGAACTCGAATGGCAGGATCTCGGCGGAGGCCAGCCGCATCACCGCAATGCCGGTGGCCTGTGCCAGGGCCCGGCCGTACACGAAGGCCGTATCCTGGAAGCGGAGGTAGTGCTCGACGTTGTCGTAGATGGAATGGTAGATGCCGTCGCCGCCCTGACCCCCGAAACCGAGGTTGAGCGAGGCGATGCCGAGGTGCTGAAGAAACGGGGTATAGTCGGACCCGCTGCCGAGGGCGGCGATGCGCAGATCGGGGCGGGTGCGGAACTCGTTCCTCTCGGCCGCCGTCGCGGCTCCCGCGATCCGGGCCAGCTGAAGCCGCTTCCACGCGCTGATGCCGGTTTCGGGATCGGTCACGTCCCTGGCCACGTCGTTGATGAACCGTTCCAGGGAGTGAGAGCCCCCCATCGCGAAGAACCCCCGCCCGTTCGAGTCGGTGTTGAGGTAGGCCACCGCCCGCTCCCGAAGGTCGGCCGCGTGGTGCTCGGCCCACTCGGTGCTGCCCAGCAGACCCTGTTCCTCGCCGTCCCAGGCCGCGTACACAATGGTCCTTCTGGGACGCCAGCCCTGCCGCTGCAACGTCGCCAGCGCGCGAAGCTCCTCGATCTCGGCGATCATGCCCGAGATCGGATCCGTGGCGCCATTCACCCAGCCATCCCGGTGGTTGCCGCGAACGACCCATTCGTCGGCGCGGTCGCTCCCGGGAATCCTGACGACCACGTTGTGCAGGGGGACACGGTCCCATCGGAAGGCCACCTTGAGCCGGACCCGGGCCGGTCCCGGTCCGACCTTGTAGGTGATCGGCAGTGCTCCGCGCCACCCCTCGGGGGCGACCGGCCCTCCCAGGGCCGCGAGGAGCGGCTGGGCGTCGCCATAGGACAGCGGCAGCACCGGAATCCGGGTCAGGGTTTCGATCCGGTCCAGGGGGAGTCGCGGGGCGTCTTCGGTGGCCCCGACCCCGGGAGTGGCCGGGTCGCCCGGGCGGAGCGGCATGTCCATCACGCTCCCCCGCTGCACCCCGTCGGCCGGCCGGTACGGTCCGGCGGGATACACATCGCCGCGGGCGTACCCGTCGTCGGCCGGATCGGAGTAGATCAGGCAGCCGACGGCGCCGTGCTCCGCCGCCACCTTGGGCTTGATCCCGCGCCACGAGCCTCCGTACTTCGCGATCACGATCGCGCCCTTGACGGAAATGCCCAGCCGTTCGAGGCGCTCGTAGTCGGCCGGGACGCCATAGTTCACGAACACCAGGGGTCCGGTGACATCCCCGTCGATCGAGTAGGCGTTGTAGGTCGGGAGCTGCTCCCGCTGCTGGGCCGAGGAGGCGTCGCCCGGGACCGGCGGCTCGCGGAGTCGCGCCGAGAACCGGGTGGGGCCGACGAGCTCCACGATTCGCTCGGTGGGGGTCGGGAAGAGGACGTGGTAGGTCTCGAGCCGGGCGTCGAGGCCCCAGCTGGTGAACAGCCGAACCAGCCATTCCGCGTTCTGCCGGCCGTAGGGCGAGCCGAGGTGTTGGGGACGGGCTGCCAGCGTCCGGAGCCAGGCCCGGAGACTGTCGGGACTCGGGATCGCGGCGAACGCGGCCTCCCAGCGACGCTGCTCCCGCGCCCGTTCCGGGGTAAATCCCCGGATCGGGAGATCCTGGCTTGCCGGGGTGACGAGGACCAGAGCGAAGGCGAGCGGGAGGGATCGGCGCATGGGTGTTCTCGGTGACGGGGCCGGTTGGGCGACTCTGACGAATCCCCCCGGCGACACTGGGCGCGGGGACTCCACGGCGGCGCGGCCTTGGATGCGGAACGGGACGCAATGTAGCTTCCCCGTCGGCCGGGCGCACGGCGAGCCGCACCCGCCGCGACGGACCCCGCACTGCACCCCCATGACCCTGCCGTCAACAGCCGGGCGCGACCCGAGGCCGACATGAGCGCGCCGCTACCTCCCGTGGCCCGGTTCGAATCGGACACGGGTGTCCGGATCTACCGGATTTCCTGTCAGGCGTTTCCCGGCCTCGTGGTCCACTGTTACCTGCTGGTCGGTGCCGGCCCCGTGACGCTGGTCGACACGGGCAGCGGCTATGGCGACTCCACCCGGCAGCTGCTCGACGGCATTCGGAGCATCCGGAGCGAGTTCGGGGAAGCTGTCGGGATCCGTGACATTCGCCGGATCCTCATCACCCACGGTCACGTGGACCACTTCGGCGGCCTGGCCCAGGCCAGCGAGCCGCTCAAGGCCGAGATCGGGATTCACGAGCTGGACCGCTGGGTGCTGGAGACCTACGAGGAACGGCTGCTGGTGGCCACCAAGGCGCTTCGCTTCTTCCTGGCCCAGGCCGGTGTCGAGACCGAACGCCGGACCGCGCTGGTGGGGATGTACACCTACGCCAAGCAGCACGTCCGGAGCGTGAGGGTCCATTTCACGGTGGGCGACGGCGAGGTGCTGGACGGGCTCCGGTTCATCCACACCCCGGGCCACTGCCCGGGCCAGGTCTGCATCCGGGTCGGGGACGTCCTGCTCTCGGCGGACCACGTGCTGCCCGTCACCACCCCGCACCAGTCTCCCGAGAGCATCACCGCGTGGACCGGGCTGGGCCACTATCTGGCGTCGCTGGACCGGATCGAGCGCGAGGATGGAGTCCGCCTGGCGTTAGGTGGCCACGAGACCCCCATGGGCGATTTCGCGGGTCGGCTGTCGGCCATCCGGAGAGACCATCAACGGAAGCTGGCCCGGGTGGCCGAGCTGCTCCGCACCCCCGCGGGGCTGACCGTGGCCGAGTTGACTGCCGCCATGTATCCCAGGGTCCGCGACTGGCACACGCTGCTGGCGCTCACGGAGGTCGGGGCTCACGTGGAGTATCTCTACGAGCGGGGAGCGCTCAGCGTCACCAACCTGGAAGAAGTGGAGCGGGAGGACAACCCGGCGCTGCGGTTCCGGACGCGGTAGGGTCGTCCCGGGGCATCCGGGGGAAGGGGGCCTTGTTCCTCGCCCTGTTCCTCCCCCCTGTCCCCTCCCCCTCCCTCCCTCCCTCCCTCCCTCCCTCCCTCCTGGCCCCCTTCCCCCGGCCGGGCCCCGCCTTGCCGGGTCCCGGTCCGGGTGCGACATTTGCAGGGTCTGAGGAGCCGCGGCCCCGTGGGCGGGTTCCGTCGCGGGGTTCACCAGTTACCAACGGACCGTTCTTGTCCTCACCGGGCATCACCTTTCCGGCGCGCGACGCCGAAGCCTTCGTGCGCGATGTCAAGCGCGAGGTGGCCGACTATTTCGCCTCGCGGGGGCTGTCGACCAAGGCCACCCCGGGGATGGTGGTCAAGACCGTGCTGCTGGTCGCAGTCACCTTCGGCAGCTACGCCGCGCTGCTGGTGCTGGATCCGCCGTTCTGGGGGGCGCTGGCGCTGATGGTACTGACCGGTCTGGGCTTTGCCGGCATCGGCTTCGCGGTGACGCACGACGCCCTGCATGGGGCCTACTCCGACCGGCCGCTGGTCAATGCGGCCATCGGACGACTCTTCGACCTGCTGGGGGCCAACGGGTACATGTGGAAGATCACCCACAACGTGATCCACCACACCTACACCAACATCGACGGGGTGGACGAGGATCTGACGGTGTCCCCCCTCCTTCGGCTCTCACCGGGAACGCCCCATCGCTGGATTCACCGGTTTCAGCATGTCTACGCCTTTCTCGCGTATGGGCTGGCCACGATCTTCTGGGTATTCGTGAAGGACTTCAAGTACTTCTTCCAGCACGACCTGGGCCCGTACCGGGGGCGCAAGCATCCGACGGCCGAGTGGGTGAATCTCTTCGTGACCAAGGCGCTCTACTACGGGTGGTCGATCGTCCTTCCGCTGGTGGTGCTGAGCCTTCCCTGGTGGCAGTTCGCCATCGCTTACCTCGTGATGCACCTCGTTGCCGGGGCGGTCCTCGGGGTGGTGTTCCAGCTGGCCCACGTCGTGGAGGGTACCGAATACCCGGAGCCGGACCACGCCGGGCGAATGGAGCACCAGTGGCTGCTCCACGAGATGGAGACCACCTCCAACTTCGCGAGGGGGAACGCCCCGCTGACCTGGTATGTCGGTGGCCTCAACTACCAGGTCGAGCATCACCTCTTTCCGAAGATCTGCAGCGTGCACTACCCCGCCATCAGTCCCATCGTGGAGCGGGTGGCGAGGCGGCATGGAGTACCCTACCACGAGCAACCCACGCTTGCGGCCGCGGTGCGATCACACTACCGCCGGTTGAAGGCGTTGGGTCGACCGGAGCGCGAGACCCTGGAGATTCAGGCCGCCCAGCCCGCCTGACCGGGGTCAGGCGATCCCCTTCCGAACCGCGTCCAGGACCTTTTCGGCAAAGAAGTCGACCTCGTCCACGGTCGTGAAGACGTTGGGCGTGATCCGAAGCCCGCTGAACTGGGGGTGGACGATCGCTACGGTCTGGATTCCATGGCGGGCGAGCAGCCAGGCGTGCAGCCGGCCGGGATCGAGGCCGGCCACGCTGACCAGCGCGATGGCCCCGGCGTAGGGGGTGTCGAGCGGCGTCGGAATGGAGACCCGATCGCTGCCCGCGAGTACCTGTCTGGCCCAGCGGTCGCGAAGGTACCGAAGCCGGGCGATCTTGCGTTCGGCGCCGATCGACCGATGGAAGGCCAGGGCGACGGAGATGGCGTTGTGATTGGCGGCCGGGTGGGTGCCGATTTCCTCGAACTTGCGGATGTCGTCGGTCATCGAGGCCGGCGCGGCCATCAGCGGCCAGAGCGACCGGATCCGCGATCGCCGAACGTAGAGAAACCCGGTACCCACGGGCGCCAGCAGCCACTTGTGGAGGCTGGTGCCGTAGAAATCGCACTCCAGGTCGCCCACCTGGAACGGGAAGTGGCCGTAGGCGTGGGCGCCATCGACGAACACCTCGATTCCCCGGGCGCGGGCCATCGCCACGACCTCGCGGACCGGCATGATCTGACCGGTGAGGTTCGTGATGTGGGTGATCTCGATCACCCGGGTGCGCGGGGTGATCGCCGACCGGAAACGATCGACCAGGTACTGGGGTGAGGGCGGGGGCACGTCGAAGCTGATCGACTTCACCACAATGCCCTCCCGGCGCGCCCGCTGGTCCCAGCTGGTGAGCATCCGGGGATAGTTCTGATCGGTGACGATCACCTCGTCGCCCCGCTTGAGGTCGAGGCCGAGGATCATCGTTTCCAGCGCCTCGGACGCGTTCCGGGTGATGGCCATCTCCTCGGGGTCGCACCCGAAGTCGCGCGCCAGATCCCGGCGGACGCTTTCAATCCGGGGCTCCAGCACCGACCACATGTGGTTTACCGGCAGCTCATTGCTGAATCGGAGGTCCCGGATCATCTGGTCGAGCACGTGGGTCGGGGTCGGGCAGACCCCGCCACTGTTCAGATTGATCATCGTCCGATCGGTATCGAACGCCCGCTGGATCTCGCCCCAATACCGCTCGTCGTCCGGGGCCCCGGCGCCCCGGTCAGCGGCCCGGAGCACCTGCCGGAAGGCGTCAGGCCGGAAGGCCGGGGCGGCGACGACGCCGGCAAGCGACTGCACGAAGCGACGGCGGGTTGGCATGGTCGGCTCAGGTGGAGGGGTTGGGAAGAAATCTCCGGGTGCTTAAGGCCAGGAGCAAGACGGGCATACCGCCTGCTTCGGGTCTGGCCCGATGCCCACAGCCCACGGCCAGGTCGGTCGCCCCTCGCGGGACCCGTCTGTCGCTCCGCGACTTATGGTCCCGGGTGCAAGCCGCTGCAGCGGCCGTCGCCCCGGGTCTGCATGGCAGGCTGCGGTACCGTTCCTGGTGGGAGCGGCGCTGGCTGTTGGGGGCTGCAGCGCCGACCCCCAGACGAGCGGGCTCGGACCGGTGCCGCCCGGGACGCTGGCGGTGGCGATCGACGGGCTCCCGGCTGGCGCCCAGGCGGCAGTGACCCTCTCGGGACCGGGCGGATTCACGCGCAGCATCACCCAGGCGGAAACGATCGGCGGCCTCGCCCCCGGGAGCTACACCCTGGCGGCCCAGGGGGTGACGGTGGATGGGGACGGATACGCCGCGCTGCCGCTTACCCAGGCCGTGTCGGTCAAGCCGGGCCCGACGGTCACCATGGCCTCGGTGACCTACGCCATCACCACCGGCCGGATGGCGCTTTCGGTGACCGGTCTGCCGGTGGGCATACCGGCCGCCGTGAGCATCAGGGGACCCGGCGGCTACGCTGCCACGCTGGCCGCCGGCGGGGTGGTGGCCGGCCTCGAGCCGGGTGTCTACACCGTGCGCCCGTCGGCCGTCGAGGCCGACGGGGACCGGTACGCCGGGCAGCCCGATTCCCTGCTGGTGCTGGTCACCCCCGGGACAGCCCCGTCCCCGGCGGTGGTGAACTACGCGCTGTCCACTGGGCGGCTGAACGTCATCGTGTCGGGCCTGCCCTCCGGTGGCGTCCCGAGCGTCACCGTCACGGGCCCGGCCGGGTACAGCAGCACGCTGTCGGAATCCAGGCTGCTCAAGGGTCTCACCCCCGGTCCGTATACCATCGTGGCCTCGTCGCTCAGCGCCGGGGGGCACGGCTATTCGGCCAGTATCCAGCCGGCCACGGTCACGCTCGCTCGGAGTCTCACGCCGGCCATCGTTCAGGTCGCGTACGCCATCGCCACCGGGGGGCTTGCCGTCACGGTCTCCGGCCTTCCGGACGGGGTCCCGGCGGCCGTGAGCGTCACCGGGCCGGGGGCCACGAGCTTTGGCCTCACCGCCTCGGAGATCCTGACTGGCCTGGCGCCGGGGACCTATGTGGTGGCGGCGGCGAATGTCTCCCATGGAGGCGGGGTGTACGTCCCGGCACCGGCCTCGGCGGTGGTGAATCTGGTTCCGGGCGAGATCCCGATCCCCGTCGCGATCGGATACACCCGCGGCACCGGCGTTCTCCAGGTGAACGTGGGTGGCCTCCCCACAGCGGCCGCGGCGGCGGTTACCGTCACCGGACCGGTTGGCTACTCCGCCACCCTCACCGCATCGGCCACGCTGGCCGGCCTCACGCCCGGGAGCTACACCGTCGCCGCCGGGAACGTGATGGCGGGAGGCTTTGCCTGGGCCCCCTCGCCACCATCCCAGATTTCCCCGGTGGGCCTCGGCACCACCACCACCGCGACGGTCACCTACGCTGCGGCCAACGGGGCGCTGGCGGTCACGATTACCGGTCTTCCCGGCGGCGTGCCCGGCAGCGTGGCCGTGAGCGGCCCCGGTGGCTACTCCACGGCGCTCACGGCATCCGGGACGCTGAGCGGGCTGGCGCCCGGCGCGTATTCGGTGACCGCGGCGAACGTGGTCTCCAGCGGGCAGACCTATCAGCCGTCGCCCTCCAGCCAGTCGCGAACGGTGACCGCGGGCAGCACGGCTTCGGCGTCAGTGGCATACTCGGTGGGCGCGCCCCCGCCGCCCCCGCCTCCCCCGCCCCCGCCGCCGCCACCCCCCCCCCCGCCAC
>CAZFSA010000103.1:0-16559 GCA_964521535.1 uncultured Gemmatimonas sp. | reverse complement strand
CCTGGCTCGTGGCGGCGGCCCGGCCGGCAACCGCAATCGCCGCTGCGGCGCTGGTTGCGCCGCTCGCCGCCGTGATCGTGCTGTCGCGGTCGCGAGCGTCCTGGGTCGCGGTCGGTGTTCTGCTGGTGACGGGATCGGGCATCGCGCTGGTGGCCCGGCTCCGGGGCACGCCGGCTGGCGCCAGGTGGCGCTCGGGGGCTCTTCTCGCCGGTCTGGCGGCGGGCACGGCGGCCGCGCTCTGGATGCCCAACCGTCTGGAATGGGCCTCCGAGACGCCGTACCGGGACTCGCTCCGCCGGATGCTCGACTACCAGGAGGGCTCGGGTCGCGGCCGGCTGATCCAGTACCGAAACAGCCTCCGGCTCCTCGCCCACGACCCCGTCCTGGGCACCGGGCCGGGCAACTGGCTGGTGAAGTACCCGCTGGTGACCACCCCCGGCGATCCGTCGTACAATGCGGTCGATCCGATGCCCACCAACCCCTGGCCGAGCAGCGACTGGGTGGCGCTGCTGGTGGAGCGCGGGCCACCAGGCTTCGCGCTGGGCCTGGGTGTCTTCCTGGCGATCGGCGTGGTGTGCCTGAGGCGGGTCCTGGGCAGCGAGCCCGAGCCCCGTCGGCGTGCCGCGGCCGCATTGGGCCTGCTCCTCGCAGCGGCGGCCGCGGGGCTTTTCGACGCGGTTCTTCTGCTCCCGACCCCCACTCTGATCGTCATGGCCGGGCTGGGCGCGCTGCTGCCCGATGCCCGAGCGCTCGTCGCGCGCCCGCCGCTCGCGCCGGGGGCGCGGGTGATCACGGCCACCGCCCTGGTGCTGATCCTGTCCGCGGCGGCGCGGAGCGCGGCGCAGCTCGCAAGCATTCTCGAGGCCGGGACCGGAACCCCTCGCACCCGGCTGGAAGCGGCCCTCCGGCACGACCCGGCGAGTTATCGACTCCTGGTACTGCTGGCGATGAGGACCCCATGCCCGGAAGCGCGGGTGCACGCGGAGCGGGCGGCAGCCCTTCTTCCCTTCCATCCTGCTCCCCGCCGGCTCGCGGCACGGTGTGCGGAGCCGAGGCGGTAAGCCCGGACCAGCCGCCGTCTATCTAGCGGGGCGGCCCGGTCTCGACCGGGGTCTCGCCGTCCTGCCCCCATTCGGCCCAGGAGCCATCGTACAGGGCGTGCCCCCGGTGCCCCACGCGGCTCAGCGCCAACAGCAAGGCGCAGGCCGACACCCCGGAGCCGCAAGTGGCCACCACCGGGCGCTCCAGGTCGATGCCAGCCTCGATGAACTGCCGCTCCAGCTCCTCGGGTGGCAGGGCCGTACCGTCCGCCGCCACCAGATCCTGATAATGAAGGTTGCGGGCGCCGGGGACGTGGCCTCCACGGAGCCCCGGCCGCGGCTCCGGCTCGGTGCCGGCGAACCGGCCCGGCGACCGGGCATCGAGCACCTGCAACCGATCGGATCCCAGCGCTCGAAGCAGCTGGTCGCGCGACCAGATCAACTCCGGCCGGAACTGGACTGCAAACCGGCGGGCACCCCGTGCCCGGGTGCCCACCTCCAGCGGGCGTCCCTCGGCCCGCCAGCGCCCGATCCCGCCATCCAGCACGGCCACCTGATCGTGCCCGAAGACCCGGAACATCCACCAGACCCGCGGAGCGCTGAGATTGACCCCCGACCCGTCGTACACCACCACCGCCGAGCCCGTGTCCACCCCGAGCTGCCCCACCTGCGCCGCGAAGGTGGCTGGATCGGGCAGCATGTGCGGCAGGGTCGTATGCCGGTCGCTCAGGGCGTCCAGGTCCCAGAACAGGGCGCCGGGGATGTGACCGGCTTCGTACTCCGCCCGGGCCTGCCGGTTCATGGACTCCAGATACCAGGAGGCGTCGAACACCACGAGATCCGGGTGCTGAAGATGGGTCGCGAGCCAGGCGGTAGAGACCAGGGGGGTAGGAAGATCGAGGGGCATCCCGGGCCGGGTAGATTGAGGACGACCGAATCTGGGAGCCCCGGTGACCCTGGACAAGCTGGTCCGCCGTTTCCGCTCGGCCGATCGGGCGACCCGGCTCGAGGCGCTACTGGACGCCTCCCGGCGGCTTCCGGACCTCCCCCCTCACCTCGCGGCGGACCGCGAGCGGGAGCGGCACCGGGTGGTGGAGTGCCAGACCCCGGTGTTTCTCTGGCTCGAGCGTGAGGACGACCGGCTCCGCTTCTACGCCGAGGTACCACGGGACTCGCCCACGGTGCGGGGATTCGTGTCGCTGCTCGCGGCGGCCCTGGACGGCGCGCCCCTCGCTCTGGCCGCGGATCTACCCGCGGACCTGCTGCATCAGATGGGACTGGACGAGACCCTGGGCATGATGCGGAGCCAGGGACTCACGGCGCTGGTCCAACGGGTACGTCGCGAGTCCGCCGCGCTCGCGGGGCGCTAGATCGACCGCCGTGCCACTCGCGGCCGTCCTCCACCTCCTGCTCTTCGGAGCCGTCCTCCCCCTTGCCGCCTGGCGAACCCGACGGGCGCTCGGCCGGCACCCGTTGCCGCCCCGGGTGCCGTACTTCCTGTCGGTGATCGTGCAGCAGGCGGTGTTCGCCGCGATCGCGCTGGGGGTCGCCAGCGCGCTCGGGATCGATCTGTTTCCCACCTACCGGCCGAGGGGGGAGCATCTGTTGATGGGGGCGGTCCTCCTGGCAGTCGCCGTGGCCGCCCTGGCGCCCCGGTGGCGGGAACAGGTCCGTCGCCGGGACCGCTTCGTCCACCTGGTGGCCCCGCGTACCCCGGGCGAACGCGTCCTCTGGACAGCAGTCTCGGTCTCGGCCGGCGTGGCCGAGGAGCTGGCCTATCGCGGGGTGTTCTTCGCGATTCTGGCGCCGATCGTGGGAGTGCCGGGAGCGACCCTCCTCACGGCGCTGGCCTTCGCGGCGGGCCACCTGGCCCAGGGATGGCAGGCCGCGCCGGTGGTCTTTGCCTTCGCGGTGGGGTTCCAGCTGCTGGTGCTGGCGAGCGGCACGCTGGTGATCGCGATGGCGGTCCACGCCGTCTACGACCTGATCGCCGGCCTGGCCATCGGGCGCCTGGCCGAGCGGGAGGGCTATCCTCTGGATCCCCTCCCGCCGGAAGACCCCCGTGCCCGTACGGCGGCCATGACGGCGGCGGGCGACAGCACCAGCAGCGCGGGGTAGATCAGCAACAGTCCACCCGGATGTTGCACTCGCCGGTGCAAAGCCAGCGGCGCTGCAGGCCGAGCTCGTACCCGGCATAGAGCGCCCAGGCCAGGCCAGCGCCGAGGGCCACACGCCCCGGGCGCGGAGGTACAGGAGGAACAGCGCGGCCGCAGGGAGGATCGCCAGCCAGGGCCACGCCACGAAGATCTCCAGCACTACCTGCTCCGCTCGAACTCCTTGAGCAGGTCCACCAGCGCCACCACGCTCTCCCTGGGGCAGGCGTTGTAGATGCTGGCCCGCATCCCGCCCACCGACCGGTGGCCCGTGAGCCCGATAAAGCCCCGGGACTCGGCCAGGGCGAGGAATTCCTTCTCGACCGCCTCCGACGGGCCCCGGAAGCAGACGTTCATGCGGGACCGGCTCCCGGGCGCGGCCGTGCCCCGGAAGATCCTCGACTGGTCCAGGAAGTCGTAGAGGAGCGCCGCCTTCTCCTCGTTGCGCTCGGCCATGGCCGCCAGGCCTCCGGTCTCCCGAATCCACCGGAGGACCAGGCCCACCATGTAGATCGCCATGGTGGGCGGGGTGTTGTAGAGCGACCGTTCCCGGGCGTAGGTCCGGTACTGGAGCATGGTGGCCAGGGTGTCGGGGCCCCGCTCGACCAGGTCGTCGCGCACGATCACCAGCACGATCCCCGAAGGACCCAGGTTCTTCTGCGCGCCGGCGTAGATCAGGCCGTACTTCCGGACGTCGATCGGCCGGCTGAACATGTCGCTCGAGGTATCGGCCACCAGCGGCACCCCCGCGGGCACCGGCGGCTCCTCGCGCCACTGGGTTCCGAAAATGGTGTTGTTCGTGGTGACGTGCACGTACACCGGGTCGGCCGACCAGGCGATTTCCGCGGCGGGCGGGATCTCGCTGTAGTTGGAGCCCTTGCCGCTCAGCGCCACGTGGACCGCGCCGAATCGGCGGGCTTCCTGGAGGGCCTTCTCCGACCAGGCCCCGGTCACCAGGTAATCGGCGGTCCGGCCAGGCGCCAGCAGGTTCATGGGCACCATCGCGAACTGCTGGCTGGCGCCGCCCTGCACGAACAACACCCGGTAGTTGTCGGGAATGTCGGCCAGCCGCCGGGCTTCCTCCTCCGCCTCGGCGATGATCCGCTCGAACAGCTTCCCCCGGTGACTGTGCTCCATGATCCCGATCCCGCTCCCCCCGATGTCCCAGAGATCCTGCTGGGCCTGGCGGAGAACGGGTTCGGGGAGGACGGCGGGGCCGGCGTTGAAGTTGTGGGCGCGCATGGGAGGGTAGCCGAAGAGGGTCTAGGGGAGCGGGGCGAGATCCACGCTGATCACGTCCGGGTTGCCATCCTGGATTTCGGCCAGGGCCGCCGACCCCGGCTCCCCGGAGACGTGAATCCGGACGCAGGCCGCTTCCGCTCCGTGATAGGCGATGTTCTCCACTTCCTCGACGTTGATTCGGGCGTCGAACAGGACCCGGAACACATGAGCCAGCACCCCGGGTCGGTTCCGGTGACGGACCGAAAGAACGTGCGTGGCGGCGCTCCGGGCCAGGCGGTTGACGCAGTGCAGCGGGAAGCCGCTCTCGAGATAGTGCTGGACGATCCGGAGGACCTCGTGGGCGATCGCCACCTGGGCCTGATCGGTCGAGGCCCCGACGTGGTGGGTCCCGTACACCCCCGGCGCCCTGGCCAGGGGGGAATCGAATCCGCCCCGGGCGCCGGCAGGCTCGTTCTGGTAGACATCCAGGCCGCAGCGGATGCCGCGGTCCCGGATCGCATCGAGCAGCGCGGCCTCGTCCACCACCGAGCCCCGGGCGGTGTTGATGAGGTAGGCCCCGGGCCGGAGGGCCGCCAGAAAGGCGGCATCGACCAGGTGCTCGGTCTCGGCCGCGCCGGCCACGTTGACCGTCACCGCATCCGACGCCCGGGCCACCTCGATCGGGGTTTCGCAGTAGCCGATGCCCAGGCGTTCGGCGTCTTCCGACGTGAGCTGACGCGACCAGGCCACCACCTTCATGCCGAAGGCCTGGGCCCGCCGCGCCACCTCCCGCCCGATCTGCCCCAGCCCCACGATGCCCAGCGTCCTCCCGAAGAGCCCGCGCGCCTTCGAGTACTCCCCCTTGTTCCACTGCCCCTGGCGAAGCTCGATCACCTGGTCGGGGATCCGGCGGTCGCAGGCGAGCAGCAGCCCCATCACCAGCTCGGCCACCGCAATGGCGTTCTTTCCGGGGCAGTTGGAGACGAAGATCCCGAGCCGCGACGCGGCGACGACATCGATGGTGTCGATTCCCGCGCCGGCCCGGATCACCAGGCTGAGCCGTGGGCCCGCGGCCAGGGCCGCGTCGGAGACCCGCTTGCCCCGCACGATCAGGATCTTGGGATCGATCTCCTTGAGCAGCGACGGCAGCTCGTCCGCCTTCACCTCGGGCCGCAGCACCACCTCGCACCCCAGCTCGTGCAACCCGTCCACGCCGACCTTCTCGAACTTGTCGGCGACAAGTACGCGCGTCATGGCTCCGCTGACAGCTTCAGTCGAGGGTATGTACGAAGAGCCCGCTCGCCAGCTTGGGCTCGAACCAGGTGCTCTTCGGAGGCATGATTCCGCCTCCGTCGGCAATGGCCATCATCTGTTCCACCCGGACCGGGAAGAGCGCGAACGCCACCGCCATCTCCCCCGAATCGACCCGCCGCGCCAGCTCCGCCGGGCCCCGCGCGCCGCCCACGAAATCGATCCGTCGATCGGTTCGGATGTCGCCGATGCCCAGGATCGGCGCCAGCACCCGCTCGTGCAGCAACTGGGCGTCGAGGGACCGGATCGGATCGCCGGCGTCGATGCTGGCCGGGTCAAGCGTCAGGCGATACCACTGGCCGCCGACATAGACCCCGAACCGGCCCGGCCCGTCCGGCTCGGCTCGCGTGGTCGGTTCCAGCCGTCCCACCGCCCGGAGCCGGTCCAGGAACTCGCCGGGGGTCAGGCCGTTCAGGTCCCGGACCACCCGATGGTACGGCAGGATCGTGAGCTGGTTCGCGGGGAAGAGCACCGCCAGGAACCAGTTGTATTCCTCGTTCCCGGTGTGATCGGGATTGGCCGCCCGAAGGGCGCCACCGGCCCGCCAGGCGCTGGCCGAACGGTGATGGCCATCCGCCACGTAGGCCACCGGCAGCCGCCGAAAGGCGTCGAGATAGGGTTCCGGCTTCGCCACCCGCCAGACCCGGTGCCTGACGCCGTCCGGGGAGCGGAAGTCATACAACGGCGCCGCGCGCATCTCGGCGGCGTTGAGCCGGTCGATGATCGGCTGGCCGTCGAAGGTCAGGAACACCGGCTCGGCGTTCGCCATCAGGGTCAGGACGTGCCGGGTGCGGTCGTCCTCCTTGTCGGGTCGGGTCCGCTCGTGCTTGCGGATCACGTCCCGTTCATAGTCGTCGATATGCACGCAGCCGACCACGCCCACCTGCGACCGGCCGGCGCGGGTCAGCTCGTAGAGGTAGAGCGACGGCTCCGAATCCCGGCGCAGGGTGCCGTCGGTCATGAAGGCCCGGAGGTTGGACCGGCCCTTCTGGTAGACGGCGTCGTCGTAGGGATCGACGCCAGCCGGGACGTCGATGTCGGGCCGGGCGACGTGCAGGAAGCTGAACGGGTTTCCGGCCGCAAGGGCGGCCGCCTCCTCCCGGCTCACCACGTCGTACGGCGGCGCCGCCACCCGGTCGACGACCGCCGGATCGGGGCGCCAGGCACGAAACGGGTTCAACCGGATGGGACGCTCCAGGCGGGGGGTCGACTTGCGAGAAGGCGCATGCTAAGGACCGTGCCCCGAAGCCGTCAAGTCCATCCCGCGGCCCGCGCGAGCGCCATCAGGGCGGCCCCCAACCATCCTCAATGCGACACCATCAATCCTCCCGGGACGCGAGAGCCTGCAATATAACGACTGTTGTTTTCAAGGGCGGTCACGGACCACCACCCCGCCCTTCATCACCAGCTCCACCCGCCGGAGCGCGGCCGGGTCAGCCGTGGGATCGCCACGCACCGCCACCAGGTCCGCCAGCAGGCCTGAGGCGATCCGCCCCCGATCGGCGAGGCCGAACACCCGGGCGTTTCCCGAGGTGACCGACTGGAGCACCGCGAGGGGCGGCATCCCGTAGGCCACCATCAACTCCAGCTCCCGGACGTTGTCGCCGTGGGCGAACACCCCCACGTCGCCACCGGCACAGATCGTCACCCCGGCTTCGAGCGCCGCCCGGAAGCTCCGCCGCTTGGCGGCGATCGACTCCGGCTCCGGATCCACCCCCCGGTGCCAGCCCCGGTAGCCCTGGATGGCGTCACCCGCGGCCAGGGTGGGGCAGAGCGCCACCCCGCGTTCGGCCATCAGCCGGAATACCGCCGGCGTGCCGCCGTCGCCGTGCTCGATGGTCGCCACGCCGGCCACGACAGCCCGCCGCATTCCCTCCTCGGTCGAGGCGTGGGCCACCACCTTCCGGCCGCTCGACGCGGCGGTGGCCACGATGGCCGTGAGCTCCTCCACCGAGAAGGTGGGTCTCGCCTCCCCGCCAGGGCCCCACCGGTAATCGGCGTAGACCTTGATCCAGTCGGCCCCGTGGCCGATCTGCCGGCGCACCGCCCGGGTGAGGCCCTCGACCCCGTCCGCCTCCTCGGCCCCCTGCGGCACCTCCCATCGCGGGTCGAACCCGCGGGGGGCGTAGCTGCCGGTCGCCACCAGGGCCCTGGTGGTCACGATCATCCTCGGACCGGGCACGATCCCTGGTCGATCGCCTGCCGGAGGCCCACGTCGGCGTAGTCGGCTCCTTCGGTGCCCAGGTCACGCACGGTGGTGAACCCGGCTTCCAGGGTGCGTCTGGCATGCACGGTGGCCCGGGCCACCCGGAGGGCCAGCGGTTCCTCCAGCACCTGCGCGGTCCACGGGGCCTCGTTGTACGGGTGGAGCAGGAGGTGGGAGTGACCCTCGATCAGTCCCGGCAGGAGTGTCAGGCCCGGCAGGTCGACCAGGGTCGCGTTTGGGGGAACGCGGAGGCCGGGGCCAGCGGCCTCGATCCGATCGCCCCGAACCACCACCGACCAGCCGGGCCGGGCGGCCTCCCCGTCGAAGACGACGGCGGGCCGGAGGACGGCCACCGGCGGGGGCTGGGCCGTGGCGGGAACGACCAGGAAGGCCAGCACCGCGAATCGGCCGAGGCCGATAGGTCGCAGAGGGGGACGGCACAGACCAGGCATCATTGCTCGGGGCGGTGGGGAGCGATAACGTTATCGCGGGCACGCCGTCCCGCCCAGAGCCGCGCGCGGCGCAGTCCGCGCCGCTGGCTCACGTCCCCGGTTCCACCCAATCCGCCGACTCTCGAGGATCCGATCATGTCCGACCGGTCGCTGGAGCTTCGCGCGCTGGCCTGGCACCGCGCCCGGGTCGCGTTCGCCTACACCGCGGCGATCGTGGCGCTCTATTTCGGGTTCATCCTGCTGGTGGCGTTCGGCAAGCCCCTTCTCGCCCGGCTGCTCACCCCCGGCCTCAGCCTCGGCATCCTGCTCGGCGCCCTGGTGATCGTTGGGGCCTGGCTCCTGACCCTGGGGTACGTGCGCTGGGCCAACCGGGTCTATGATCCCGCGCTCGAGCGGCTCCGGCGCGAGGAGCGGCCATGATCCTCCAGGACGCGGCGCCGGCCACCTCCATCGGCCAGGTTAACCCGGTCGCGATCACCTTCTTCTTCCTGTTTATCGCCCTCACCCTGGGCATCACCTGGTGGGCGGCGCGTCGGACCCGCACCACGGAGCAGTTCTATGCCGCCGGCCGCTCGGTGAGCGCCGGGCAGAATGGCCTGGCCCTGGCGGGCGACTACATGAGCGCGGCCTCGTTCCTGGGGATCGCCGGACTGGTGAGCACGACCGGCTTCGACGGGCTGATCTACTCCACCGGATGGCTGGTGGGCTGGCCCGTGGTCCTGTTCCTGATCGCGGAGCCGCTCCGCAACCTGGGCCGGTACACCTTTGCCGACGTGGTCGCGCTGCACCGCCGGCAGCCGCCGCTCCGGGTCGCGGCGGCGATCGGCACCCTGGCCACGGTCACCTTCTACCTGATCGCCCAGATGGTCGGCGCGGGCGGCCTGATCCGCCTGATGTTCGGGCTGAGCTACGAAACCGCGATCGTGCTGGTCGGCACGGTGATGATCCTCTATGTACTGCTGGGCGGCATGATCGCCACTACCTGGGTTCAGATCGTCAAGGCGGTGCTGCTGCTGGGTGGGGCCCTGGCTCTGGCGGTCCTGGTGCTGGCCCGGTTCGGGTTCAACCCCGCGGCGCTCTTCGGCGCTGCGGCCGCGCGATACGGCCCCGAGATCCTGGCGCCAGGGCGCCAGGTCACCAATCCCGCGGAGGCGGTCTCGCTGGGGATGGCGCTGATGTTCGGCACCGCGGGGCTTCCCCACATCCTGATGCGGTTCTTCACCGTGCCCGACGCCCGGGCGGCGCGGACCTCGGTCTTCTATGCCACCGGGCTGATCGGCACCTTCTACTTGCTCACGTTCATCCTGGGCTTCGGCGCCATGGTCCTGGTGGGCCCCGAGGCGATCCGGGCAGTCGACCGCGGGGGCAACATGGCTGCCCCGCTCCTGGCCGAGGTGCTGGGCGGGACCCCGTTTCTCGGCTTCATTGCCGCGGTGGCGTTCGCGACCATCCTGGCGGTGGTGGCCGGCCTCACCCTGTCCGGCGCCGCGGCGCTCTCCCACGACCTCTGGGTGAACGTGGTGCGGAAGGGCCACGCCAGCGGGCATGAGCAGCTCCGGGTGGCGCGTCTGGCCACGATCGTCCTCGGCGTCGTGGCCGTCGCACTCGGCATCACCTTCAAGGGCCAGAACGTGGCCTTCATGGTGTCGCTGGCCTTCGCGATCGCGGCGAGCGGCAACTTCCCGTCGCTGATCCTGTCGATGTTCTGGCGCCGGGCGACCACGGCCGGCCTGGTGACCGCGATTCTCACTGGCACGGTGGGAACGGTCCTGCTCATCTATCTCTCTCCCACCATTCAGGTGGATGTGCTGGGGCGCACCGGGGCCTGGTTTCCGCTCAAGAACCCCGCGGCGGTCACGATCCCCCTGGCGTTCGTGGCGGGGATCGGGGTGTCGCTCCTCACGGCCCGTCAGGGCCGGGAGGAGATCGAGCGATTCGACGAGCGGGAGCGGCAGATGCTGGTGGGCGGGGCCTGAACGCGCCGCGGGGCCCGGCGGATGGCCGGGCCCCGCGGCTCGTCACAGGTCGCGACGGTCAGATGTTGGGGTTGTTGATCCGCTCGATGTCCGGCAGCGGCATGCAGCGGAGATTGGCGTAGGTCCCACCCTTGATCGGATAGGGGGCCCCCACCGGCGGGAAGAGCGGCAGGTTGAAGCGGTTGATGTCCCAGAAGTGATACCCCTCCAGGAACAACTCCTTCGACCGTTCGGCGATCAGGAAGTCCCGCACGCTGTTGGCATCGACCGGCCCGTTGTACGGCGGCAGCCCGATGCCGGCCCGCCCGCGCAGGGTATTCAGGATGGTGATGGCCCCGTTCAGGTTCCCGGCCGCCCACTCCGCCTCCGCGATGATCAGCTGCCCGACGGCGTACCGGGTCAACGGGATCGGACTTGCGATGGTGGGATACTTGTCGGCGTAGAAGACCGTGCTCTGGGCGTCGGCGCCCCGGGCGCCAGCCGTCACCACGACGCGGGGATCCCCCATGGTCCGGTAGGGTTGGGCGACACCGTAGAGCAGGTTGAGCCGGTTCCGCTGAGTGATGTTGTTCCGGGAGTACGACGAGGCGCCGTTGTACGGCATGTTGTAGACGAACGCCGCGTTGGTCACCTGCTGGGCGTCGGCCCTGGCCTCGTTGTACTTGGCGGTGTTCACCGCCTGTCCCGGCAGCCGGGCGAGGCCCAGGCGGGCCCGGGCGCGACCCAGGAGCGCCGCATCCCGGATCGCGGCGTTCCCCGCGGTATTCGCGGCGGTGATCGCCGCCCCGAAGTTGGCTTCCGCCTGGGTGAAGATCGCCGACGGCTGGAGCTCAGGGCCGCCGTCGATGGCCGCCGAGCAGAAGCCCTCGGCCAGCAGCACCCGGGAGAACCCGGCCAGCAGGTTGGCCTCCGCGAGGAGAGCCTGCCGGTTCGGGACGTCTGCGTCACTGAAGCTGGCCACCTTCTTGACGGCGTCGTCGGAGGCGTATCGGGCCGTCTGGAGCGGGCGGTAGACGCCAAAGATCTGCCCCGCATCGCAGGGGGACTCGGCGTACGCCTCGCCCAGCGATCCGTTCCAGTCCCGCCGATCCCAGGGCCAGGCCGCGGCGGCGAGCTGGGTGTCCTCCATCTCGTCGGTCAGGAGGGCGGTGCCGGTGATGTAGGCCTGGTAGACGCAGCCGAAGGCCGCGCGGGCGCCATCCACCAGCAGCTTGGCGGTGGCGGGTTTCTCCAGGGTCGAGGCCAGCACCCGGCTCGGGGCCTGGACCTCCAGCAGCTTTTCGCAACCCGAGAGGCCGACCACGGGCACCGCGACCAGCGCGAGCCGGGCCGCCAGGGTTCCGATTCCATGGGATGCGCGTCGCATCGTCATTTCTCCTTTCGTCCAGTCCGGCTCAGAACGAGATGTTGAGCGTGGCCTGGAACGAGGCCAGCTGGGGCGTGTTGTCCTGCTCCAGCCGGGTGAACAGCTGGGTCACGAAGTAGGCCTCGGGGTCGAGACCGGTCCAACTGGTCCAGGTGTGGAGATTCCGGGCCGAGAGCGTGAAGGTGGCGTCCTGTCCGCCCACCATCCGAGCCAGCCGGCGGGGGAAGGAGTAGCTCGCCGAGAGCTCGCGCAGCTTCGCGAAGTCGGCCTTGTTGATCACCCAGCTCTGGGCCACGTTGTTGCTCTGGAGCTCGGCGATGTAGTTCACCGGGTAGTTCTGCGGGTTGAAGTTCTCGTCGCACCGCAGGAACACCTGGCAGAGCGCCCGCAGGTTGTTGTCGAAGTGCCGGTTGCCGAGCTTGAAGTCCACCAGCCCGTAGAGCCGGAGCCGGTTGCTGAGGGTCACGGTGGTGCTGAACGAGCCCTCCCAGCGCGGGTCCCAGACGCCGAGGAACACCCCACCGGCCGCCCCGCACGCCTTGTCTACGCCACTGGTGCCGCCGTCGCAGAGGACGTTCTCCGCCCGACCGGTGGCGGGGTTGAACGTGGCACTCACCACCTTGCGCCGGAAGATGCCGTCCACCGGATACCCCACCTTGGGGCCTGTGAAGCCGAGCGAGTCGGTGATCCCGTCGAGCTTGAGGACCTTGTTCGTGTTGTGGGACAGGTTGAAGTCCGCCTGGACCCGGAGGTTCCGGCGCTCGACGGCGGTGGCGGAAAGCTGGGCCTCGAAGCCGACGTTGCGAATCGCGCCGATGTTGACGAACTGGTTCCCCGGGAAGCCGAGTGAGGGCGCCAGGTTCTTGTTGAGGATCGCGTCCTTGGTCTCCTGGTAGTAGAACGTGAAGTCCGCCGCCAGGCGATCGTTGAGCAGGCCGGCCTCGAAGCCCACTTCCAGCTCGGTGCTCCGCTCGGGCTTGAGGCTCGGGTTCCCGACGAACTGCGGGATCACCGCCGGGCCGCCGTCGCCGCCGGTAACCGGCTGGTAGCTCCGGAGCGCCGCGAACGACTCGGGCTGCTGGCCGGAGTGCCCGTACGCCGCACGGAGCTTGAGCGCGTTCACCGTCCCGGCGTCGCCTTCCGCGACCACGTAAGAGGCGCTCACCTTGGGATACAGCACCCAGTCGAAGTCCTCACCGAAGGCGCTGTTGTTGTCGACCCGGATGGCGCCGGTGAGGAAGAACTTGTCCTTGAGCGAGAACTGCTGCTGGCCGAAGAACCCGACCGTGGTGTTCTCGACGTAGTCGTCGAAGCCGAAGGTCTGGGCGGTAGCGGCCACGGTCTCGAGGTCCGGCGCCGGGAACCGCTCGCCCTGGGCCCACACCAGATCCACCCGGCGCCGGTAGTACTGCGCGCCGAAGGAGGTGGTGGAATTCAGGTTCTCTCGAAGCTGGAACTTGGCGTTCGCGTTGTAATCGAACGTGAGGTAGCTGATGGTGCGCCGCTGCGTGAACTTGAGCCCCAGAGCCGCGTTGCCCGGGTTGAACTGGACCCACTCGGGCGGCAGGAATCGGTTGAGCTGGATGCTGCCTTCGTCGGTCTGGTCCTGACCCACTGTGAGCCGGTGATTGAGCCAGCTGGTGGGACGGTGGTTGGCGGTCACGCTGGCGGTAAACCGGTTGATCAGCTGGGTCGGCTGCCGATATCCCCACTGGTACTCAGGCGGGCCGAAGAGAAAGCCCCGATACGGCGTGTTGACCAGCGCGGGGTCGCCGAAGATGGTGGAAAACCAGATGCCCCCGGCCCCGGCCTCGAACGCCTGGTCCAGCTTGGACTTCACGAACCCGACGCTGGTCTGCAGGTCCCAGGTCTCGCTCGGAGTCAGGTTGATGTTTGCCGTGGTCGTGAACCGGCGGAGGTTGTTGGTGGGCTCGATGCCCTCGTCCGAGTCGAACGTGGCGCCGGCAAAGTACCGCACCACGTTGGTGCCGCCGCTCACGTTGAGGCCGTACCCCATCATGTAGCCGTTGGTGAACAGGGGGCGGTCCACCAGACCCTGCTTGTAGAGATCCTGCTCCTGCTTCACCGGATTCCAGGACACCAGCTGGCCGTTCACCCGGTTGACGGGCTGCCGGATCCGGCCCTCCGGGTTCATGAACCACTGGGTGCCCTGCCGGATCGAGGCCGCGATCCGGGGCCGGTCGCTGGCCTGGCCGCGCTTGGTGAAGATCTGGATCACGCCGTTGGCGGCCTCGGTGCCGTAGAGCGTTGAGGCCGCCGGGCCCTTGATGATCTCGATCCGATCGATGTTGTCCGGATCGAAGTCGTTGAGCCGCGACACCACGCCCGAGCCGAAGGCCTGGACCACGATGCCGGTGGCCACGTCGTTCGCCACCCGGACCCCGTCCACGTAGATCAGCGGCTGGTCGTTGAGGGAGAAGCTGTTGGTCCCCCGGATCTTGATCCGGGGACCGGCTCCCACCTGTCCGGTCCCGGGAATCACCACCACCCCCGGCGCCCGGCTGTTGATCAGGTTGCTGATGTCGGGCGCCGGCGCCAGCTCCTGGACGTCGGCCGCCCGGACCTGGGTCACCGAGTTGCCGAGCGCCCGCTTCTCGGTGCCGCCCACCGTGCCGGTGACCACGATCTCGCCCAGGTTGATCGCCTGCTCGCTGATTGCGATCCGGATGTCGGTGGCGCCCACCGCCACTCGCTCGGAGTAGGGACGGTACCCGATCATCGTGACCTCGAGGACCACGGTCTGGCCGCTCACCCCGGTCAGCCGGAACTGTCCCCGGGCATCGGACCGAACCGCGGTCTGAGTCCCCTGCACTGCTACCCGGGCGCCCTCGATCCCACGACCGGTGCGGCCGTCGACCACGGTACCCGCCACTTCCTGTGCCAGGGCCGGCCCGGCGGCACAGAGCCACAGGCCAGCTGCCAACGCAAGCGCTCGTCGCGCAAACCTCATAGTGCTACTCCTGCGTGAGGGCCGAAGGAGTCCGCGTGCCGTGGGCCCGCACGGCGCACGCGGAATCGCGCAACAGCTGTCGGAAACCACTCTGAACCGACCCGAAACCCGGTCGGCGGGCACTACCCTATTGTATACATTGTTGTACGACAGTGTCGGCATAATAGATTCAGGCCGAAACGGGCGCAAGCAGCAGGCGCCTGCCCCCGGCGACCAACCCGCTACCAGTTCCCCCGTTCTCCCCGACGCCCGATCAGCGCCCCCAACCGCGCCGCGGCATTCCGCCAATTGGCGCGGACCGCCTCCTGCGCCTCGGCGCCCACCCCGCCGGCAATCCCGTCGACGATCCGCTGGTGCTCCACGATCGACGTCCGGATCTCCTCGCTGAGCTGGGCCTGATAGAGCCGGATGTAGCGCTCGGCCTGTGGCTTGATCGCGTCGTGCAGCCTGAGCAGGCGCGGCCCTGCCCCGGCGTCCACGTAGGTGCGATGGAACCGGGTGTCGAGCGCGTACAGCTCGTCCCCCTCGAGATGAGCGGTCGAGGCGCGCTGATAGGCGGCGTTGACCTCGGTCAGCCGCGCCACCAGGGCCTTCCGCGGCCCCGGCGCCAGGCCGGCCGCATGCGCGGCCGCCATCCCCTCGATCTCCCCAACGATGGCGAACAACTCGAAGACGTCTTCGCGGGTGAGCGGGGTGACGACCGGACGCGCCCGGCCCGAGAGCGTCGTCCCGGTGACGTAACCTTCATGCTGCAACCGCTGGAGCGCCGCCCGGACCGTCGTCCGGCTCACTCCCAGCCGGGTCACCACCTCGCTTTCCACGACCCGGGCGCCGGGCGCCAGCTGACCTCGCACGATCAGATCCCGGATCTCGACATAGACCCGGGCCACCAGTCCGCGCCGCCCGGCGGCGGCTACCGCGGCAGACCCCATTGGCGTCGACCCGTCGGCGTTGTGGGAAATTGAGGAGTCCGTCGAATCTACGGCGCTGCCCCACCGCCGTGAAGCCCGCAACTCACGCCCGCGAGTCCCGCCCCGCGGCGTGCCAGTCCCGCCAGGCCGCCTCATCCCGCCCCACCGTCAGCCGCCCCTGCCACCGAACCAGGGGCACCCGGAGCAGCAACGGGTCCTCGACCAGGAGCGCCAGCCACCGCTCCGGACCGTGTCGGGCGGCGCCGAGCCCCCGTGCGGTGAAGTTCCGGGACTCGCGGTCCACCAGGGCCTCGACCCCGAACCGTTCGGCGAATCGCTTGAGTTCGCCGGTCGAGGGACCGCGGACGTCGAAGTCCACGAAGTGGACCTTCACCCGACGCTCGGCGAAGAACCGGAGCGCGGCGCGGGTGTCGGCGCTCTTTCGGTGACCGAAGATCTGGATCTCCATGCCGGAGAAAGGTAGATCGCCTCCCGGCGCTCCGCCCTGGATCGTGAGACCGGCCGGGATAGATTGCTTGAGCGGCCCCGTCGGTCGCCCCACCCGTCCATTCCGGAGCTGACATGCCCAGCGTCAGCGCGCTTCTCGCTATCGCCGGTACCCTCCTCGGGATCGCCGGCCGACCACCTGCCCTCCCGGCTCAAGCGCCCGTGTGGGCCCTGGTGAACGCCCGAATCGAACCCGTCAGGGGCCCGATCATCGAACGTGGGGTCATCCTGATTCGCGAGGGACTGATCGAGGCCCTCGGCACCGGCCTGGCAATCCCTCCCGACGCAAGGGTACTGGACCTGGGCGGCCGCACGGTCTCGCCCGGCATCGTCGATCTCGCCTCCACGCTGGGGGGTGCGCCGCCGGCGCAGACCGCTGCTCCCGGCCGGACCGGGCCGGCGCCAACGCCAGCGGGGCGCCCGGAAGGGCTGGACCCGAGCCGGA
>CAZFSA010000102.1:0-16884 GCA_964521535.1 uncultured Gemmatimonas sp. | reverse complement strand
GCTTCGTCCGCTCAAACTTCGCCTTCGCCATGGTCCCCTGACTCCGGTGTGCGGTTACTGGCCCGTGCGGCCCGCGCCTCGCTCCTGAAACCGTCGCCCCTCGTTCCAGCATCCAACCAGTCGATCAACCCACTCCCCCAAGCTCGCGACCGGGATCGAACCGGTGACCTCATCCTTACCAAGGATGTGCTCTACCGACTGAGCTACGCGAGCACCACCCCGCTGTCCGCCACCGCCCGTCCGAGCGTCCACCTGTCTGAAGCGGGCGACGGGACTCGAACCCGCGACCCTCAGCTTGGAAGGCTGATGCTCTACCAACTGAGCTACACCCGCGTCGTACCCCGCCTGACCCCGAGCCGACATGGTGGGGGTAGGATTCGAACCTACGTAGGGCGCAAGCCCGGCAGATTTACAGTCTGCTGCCATTAGCCACTCGGCCACCCCACCGGGACGCCTAACGCCAACCCAGGCGTCGCGGACACCGAACCCCGCTCACTCGAGCGGGGTTCGGATCGCCATCTCCGCGTTCTGCCAGACCCAAGCTGACGAAGGGACTCGAACCCTTAACCTGCTGATTACAAATCAGCTGCTCTACCAGTTGAGCTACGCCAGCGGACAAGTCCGCAGAATTGACAGACTCTTATCATACCTACACTTACACCGCCGGTCAACGGCCCCGACCGGCCCGACCACTCGCCACCTGGCGGTACCCGTGCCGCCCGTACAAATACCGAAACCGGGACGGCCCGCTTTCACCCTCCCTTCAGGCCGGGTTCATCGACCTCCCAGTATGGTGCCGGCCATGGCAGCGTCTCTCGCCACCCCCGAGCGCCACCTGGCCTGGTTCCGGGACATCGGCGGCTCCGACGTGGGTCTGGTAGGAGGCAAGAACGCCGCGCTCGGCGAGCTGATTCGTCACCTGGGGGCCGCGGGGGTGCGGGTTCCGGACGGCTTTGCCCTCTGTGCCTCGGCGTTCCGCCTCCACCTCGCCACCGCCGGCCTTGACCCGGCGGTGTACGAGGAACTCGACCGCGTGGACCTCGCCGATGTGACGGCACTGGCAAGGGTTGCCGCCGGAATCCGCGACCGGATTCGGGCCGCGCCCCTGCCGGAGCCGGTGGCAGCCGGGCTGGCCGAGGCGTACCGGCAGCTCTCCGCCCAGTACGGCTCGGAGGCCGTGGACGTCGCCGTGAGGTCCAGTGCCACGGCCGAGGACCTGCCGAGCGCGAGCTTCGCCGGCCAGCACGACAGCTTCCTCAACGTCCGCGGGGTCGAGGCCCTGGACCGGGCCACGAGGTCCTGCATGGCGTCGCTCTTCACCGACCGGGCCATCGTCTACCGGGCGACTCACGGGTTTGCGCACCGAAGCGTCGGGCTGTCGGTGGGAGTCCAGAAGATGGTTCGAAGCGACCTGGCCTCCGCCGGAGTGGTTTTCACCCTGGACCCGGAGAGCGGTTTTCGGGACGTGGTCCTGGTCACCGGGGCCTGGGGGATCGCCGAGGCCCTGGTACAGGGTCGGGTCCGGCCGGACGAGTTCCTGGTCCACAAACCGACGCTCCAGAAGGGGTTCCGCCCGATCGTCCGCCGAGAGATCGCCGAGAAGCGGATCAAGGTCGTCTATGACCAGACCGAACGCGGGATGGTGACCGAGGTCGAGGTGGCCGAGCCGGACCGCCGACGGCCGGTGCTTTCCGACGAGCAGATTCTGGAGCTGGCCCGCTGGGGGGTTGCAATCGAAGGCCACACCGGCCTGCCGATGGACATCGAGTGGGCCCGCGACGGCCTGGATGGGAAGTTGTATGTGGTCCAGGCCCGTCCGGAGACGGTCCACGGTCAGCGGACCGGGGAGGCGTTCGAGGTCTACCGCAGGGCGGGGCGGGGCGAGGTGCTGGCCCGCGGGAAGAGCGTGGGCACCCTGGTGGCGACCGGATCGGTCCGGCCGGTTCGGGACCCGGCGGACCTCGCTTCCTTCCGGCCTGGCGAGGTCCTGGTGAGCCGGATGACGGATCCGTCGTGGGAACCGGTCCTGCGGCGGGCGGCCGCCGTGGTCACCGACGAAGGAGGCCGGACGTGCCACGCGGCCATCGTGTCACGGGAGCTGGGCATCCCCTGCGTGGTCGGAACCGGGAACGGAACCGCGGTCCTGGATCCGGGGCGGGAGGTGACCGTGTCGTGCGCCGAGGGGGACGAGGGCCTGGTGTACGCCGGGCAGGTACCGTTCGTTCGCGAGACGGTCGACCCGGCCAGCCTGCCCACTCCACCGGTACCGCTGCTGCTCAACCTGGCCAACCCGGACCGGGCGTTCCACCTGGCGCAGCTGCCGGTGGGTGGGGTTGGCCTGCTTCGGATCGAGTTCGTGGTGACCAGCTGGATCGGGATCCACCCGATGGCCCTGGTCCACCCGGATCGGGTGAGCGACGCCCGAGTTCGGGAGGAGATCCGGCGGCGAACCGCGGGTGCCATTACTCCGGCGGAGTTCTTCGTCGGGCAGCTGGCGAGTGGGATCGGCCAGATTGCCGCCGCGTTCTACCCGCGTGGGGTGCTGGTGCGATTTTCCGATTTCAAGACCAACGAGTACGCCGATCTCCTTGGCGGCCGCGACTTCGAGCCGTCGGAGTCGAACCCGATGCTCGGGTTTCGAGGGGCATCACGCTACTACCACGCGCGTTACCGGGAAGGGTTCGCCCTGGAGTGCTCGGCCATCCGCCGGGTTCGGCGCGAGTTCGGTCTCCGGAACGTCAAGGTGATGATCCCCTTCTGCCGGACCCTTCGCGAGGCCGACCTGGTGCTCGCCGAGCTGGCGGCCAATGGGTTGCGGCGGGGCGAGGATGGCCTCGAGGTGTACGTGATGTGCGAGATCCCGAACAATGTCGTCCTGGCCGAGGAGTTCGCGGCCCGTTTCGACGGGTTCTCGATCGGCTCCAACGACCTGACCCAACTGGCGCTCGGCATCGACCGGGACTCGGAGCTGCTGGCCGGCCTGTTCGACGAGCAGGATCCCGGCGTGAAGCGGCTGATCGAGCTGGTGCTTGCCGGCGCCCACCGGCACGGCCGGCCGGTCGGCATCTGCGGCCAGGCGCCGAGCGACTACCCCGAGTTCGCCGAGTGGCTGGCGGACGCGGGGATCGATTCCCTGTCGCTCAACCCCGACTCGATCCCGTCGGTGGCGACCCGGTTGGCCCGGCGGAGCGGCGGCGGCGCACCGGTCTGACGGTGCTGGCCTGTGGGCCCTTGATCCCGCGGGCTTCCGAATACCGGACCCGATCGCCTGGCTCGAGCTGCTCGATCGCTCCCTCGACCAGCGCGTTGCGGTGGAAGTACAGCTCCTCACCCGAGGCGTCGAGGAGGAATCCATAGCCCTCGAACGGGAAGACCCTGGCGACTGTTGCCGTCGGGGCACCGGCACGGGGGGGCGGCGGGCCCTGGCGCCGGCGGGCCCGGTCCTGCAGCAGCCGACCAGCCGCCCGGAACGAGGCCTGGATGGCGTTGAGCAGGTCCGGGCTGCGCTGCCGCTTCACCATCAGATCGTTGCCGGGCACGGCGAGCCTGACGATGACCTGATACTGAACCGGCTGGCCCTTCGGGCGGCGATGGGGACACGTAACCGTGACGTGCACCTCCAGCAGCCGCTCGTAGAAGCGGGCGAGCCGGGCGGCCTCGCGACGAATCGCGGCCCGGATCCTGGGGGTGAGCTCAACCCCGTTGGCTGTGACGTGGCACGCCGGGCCCGGGGCGCGGGATGGACGAGACGACATCGGCGCAATCAACTCCTTCCGTTCGGGTCGGCCGACCGGTCGCGGCTCCGGAACCAGCCGACGAACCAACCGGCAGCTTCCCGGGCAACGGTTTCGAGGGCGCCGCGCTCCTCAAAGAGGTGCGTGGCGCCGGGTACCACGGCGAGGCGCTTCGGACAGGTCAGGCTCGCCAGGGCGGATCGGTTGAGCTCGAGCACTCCGGCATCAGCACCTCCCACAATCAGGAGTGTAGGCGCCCGAACCCGCGAGAGCCAATCGCCAGCGAGGTCCGGCCGTCCGCCCCTGGAGACGACCGCCTGGACCGCTTCGGGCATGCGGGCGGCGGCTACGAGGGCCGCACCGGCACCGGTACTGGCCCCAAAGAGGCCAAGCGGCAGCGCCATGAGGTCCGGATCGTCGCGGACCCAGCGAATCGCCGCGACGAGGCGGCTCGCGAGCAAGGGGATGTCGAAGACGTTCGCGCGGCCGGCGGCCTCCTCTTCCGTGAGCAGATCGAACAGCAGGGTGCCGAGGCCGGCGGCCTCGAGTTGCCTCGCCACCTGCCGGTTGCGGGGGCTCAGGCGACTGCTCCCTGACCCGTGAGCGAACACCACGAGCCCCGTCGGCGCGGACGGAAGGGTCACCTCCCCTTCCAGGGAAACCTGATCCGCCGGAATGAGGACCGGCCGCTGGCTGGCCGGTCGAGGCCTATCGGTCATGTGCCGGGCTCCAGTAACCACCCCCGGGTCCTATATTGACCGGGTCCGCCTGAAGTCCCCATGAAGGCGCCCTGAGCCTTGGCCGGTCTGCTCCCGCTTCGGGTAGTATGAAGGCGTCTTACTCTGTCGTCCACCTCCCGCTCATCGTTCGGCTGATATCAAGAAAGCCCAACGACTGCATCGACTCCTGGAGGAGGCATTTCAGATGACCGCAGCCATGACGACCCGCTCCACGGAAAAGATCGGGCTGGGCCGGGTGCTGGTGGCGACCGATCTCTCCCTGGACGGTGACCGGGCGGTACGACGGGCCGCCACGCTCCCGCTCCGGCCGCGGGCCCGGCTGCTCGTGATCTACGCCGTGCCACCGGGGGTGGACCGAGCCGCCGAGACGGTCATTCGGGGTGCGGCCGAGGCCGAGCTGGAAGTGGCCAAGACCAAGCTTCAGAACTGGCTGGCTGCCCGCAAGCGGGCCGACGTCCTGGTGGCGGCCAAGGTCGTTCGGGGCAAGCCGGCGGAGGCGATCACCGCCCAGGCTCGGGTGATTGACGCCGAGGTGATCTGCGTGGGGCGCCGCGGCCAGTCGCGGCTCCAGCGGGTGCTTCTCGGGTCGACGGCAAAACAGGTGGTGCGGATCGCGGGCCGACCGGTGCTGGTGGTGTCCCGATCTCCGGCGTCGCCCTACCGGGAGGTCCTGGTGGGCCACGACCTCACGCCGATGAGCAACCGGGCTGCCCGCCTGGCGCGGGCGGTGACGCCGCTTTCCGGGCGGCTCACGGCCGTCCACGCCTACGAGGATCCGCTTCAGGGGATCCCGGCGACGATGGCGCCGCCTCCCGGGGCGGCGCGGCGGGAGACGGTTGAGCAGATCCTGCAAGCCCGGGCGGCGCAACTCGAGGCGGCGCTGGAGCCGCTGGTGGTGGCCGGAAAGAAGTGGCGCCTGGCCGTGGAGCGCGGCGACCCCCGAACCGTCCTCCTGACTCAGGCGCGGCGGCGACGGGCGGACCTGATCGCCATGGGGTCGGCCGGGCTTCGGGGCCTGGGGAAGCTGCTGATCGGGAGCGTGGCCGAATCAGTCCTCGAGCGGGCTCCCTGCGACGTGCTCATCGTCCGGGCCGGATCCTAGTCCGGTCCGGGCGGCGGCTTCGTCGAGGAGTCGAATGACCTCCTGATCGGTGGTCGGGGAGAAGTCCCGATACCACATCCCGACGGCCCGGAAGTCGTCGGGGGTCAGGAGGCAGATCACTTCATCGGCTTCGGCGCGAAGGCGGGCCACGGAGTCAGGCGCCCCGACCGGGGCGGCGAATACGATCCGGGCCGGTCCTCGCGCCCGAAGCGACCGAATGGCGGCGCGGGCGGTCGCACCGGTGGCGAGGCCGTCGTCGATGACGATCACGGTTCGACCCCGAACCGGCACCGGCGCTCGGGCGCCGCGGTAGAGGGTCTGCCGGCGGGCCAGCTCCCCGGTTTCGATTGCGACCACCCGCTCCACGGCGCTCGCCGGGATTCCAAGGCGGGCAATCACCCCTTCGTCGAGCAAGCGGACGCCGTCGGCGATGGCCCCCACGGCGAATTCGGGCTGGGCGGGAGCGCCGATCTTCCGCACCAGGAGCACGTCAAGCGGCGCGCCGAGACGCCGCGCGACCTCCGCGGCGACCGGCACGCCACCCCGCGGAAGCCCCAGCACGATGGGCTTTTCCGCTCGCAAGCGCTCCACCGCGGCGGCGAGCTGCTGGCCGGCGTGGACTCGATCCCGGAACGGTGCATCCCACATGATCAGGTCAGGCGCCAGCGCGCGCCTCCCGGGGTGTCTTCGATCACCACGCCGAGGGCGCCGAGCTCGTCGCGAATCGCGTCGGCGGCGGCAAAGTCGCGGCGCCGGCGCGCGGCTGCGCGCTCCGCCAGTCGGGCCTCGACTCGGGCGGCAAACTCCGCGTCCGCGGTCCGAATTCCCGGCAACACGTCCAGTACATCGGTCACCCAGCGACGCCAGCGCCCGCGGACGGACTGGTCGGCCCCGGCGCCGGCATCGAGGAGCCGATTGGCCTCTCGCACGAACTCGAAGACTGCGCGGACGGCCGCCGGCGCATCGAGGTCGTCGTCGAGCGCGGCGCCGATGGCGGCATCGGTCGAGGCCGCGAGATCGGCGAGGGGCCCTGGCTGCGCCTCTTCCTCCTCCAGGCGCCGGTTGAAGTCGCCCAGGCGCCGGGAGCCCTCCCGGGCCGCCTCGAGGCCGTCATCGGTCAGATCGAAGGGCTGCCGATAATGGGTCTGAAACATCAGCAGCCGGATGGCGCCCGGATCGACGCCGTCGGCCTGGAGGTCGCGGGCGGTGGTGATGTTGCCAAACCGCTTCGACATCTTGGCACCGCGCACGTTCAGGAACTCCCCATGGACCCAGTACCGGGCAAACAGCGGCTCGCCGGTATAGGAACAGCTCTGGGCGATCTCGTCCTCGTGGTGCGGGAAGATCAGATCGACGCCGCCGGCATGAATGTCGAGCACCCGAGCGCCGAACCGCTGCCCAATCAGCTCGAGGGCCATGGCCGAGCATTCGAGGTGCCAGCCCGGCCGACCCCGTCCGAAGGGCGCGTCCCAGGCCGCTCCCACCCGTTCGTCCTCGGGCCGGGCGGCCTTCCAGAGCACGAAGTCCTGGGCGTTGTCCTTGGTGTACTCGTCGGTAGCCACCCGGCCGCTGGCCCCGGTCTTGAGCGCCCGCCGGTCGAGCTGCGAAAGCCTGCCGTAGGCGGGGAACCGGTCGATCGCGAAGTACACGGACCCGTCCTCGCCGCGGTAGGCGGTGCCGTTGGCGAGCAAGCCTTCCACCAGCCTGACCATGGCGGGGACGAATCCCGTGGCGCGGGGGTACTCGTGGGCCGGCCGGAGCCGGAGGTAGGCGGAGTCCTCGGCGAAGGCGGTGATGTACGGGGCCACCAGCTGGTCGATGGTGATTCCGCGAGCCGTGGCCTCCCGAATGATCCGGTCGTCCACGTCCGTCAGGTTCATGATGTGGAAGACCTCGAACCCCGAGGTCTCCAGCCAGCGGCGCAGGAGGTCGACCGTGAGGAACGTCCGGAAGTTGCCGATGTGGGCGTAGTTCCAGACGGTGGGGCCGCAGGAATAGAGGGTGACGCGCGGAGGGGCCAGCGGGGCGAAGGGCTCGACCGACCGGCTCAGGGTGTTGAACAGGGAGAGGCTCATCGACTCCCCCCGGGATCCTGGCGAAGGTGCACGGTGCGCTGTGGAAACGGAATCTCGATCCCCTCGCGGTCGAGCCGGTTCTTGATCCGCCGCCGGAACTCGCGGGCGATGACCACCTGCTGGCCGGGGCGGGTGCGAAGGATGGTCCGGATGGTGACGCCGCTGTCTCCCAGCCGTTCCACGCCGGCGACCTCCGGGGTCCCGTCAAACCGGGTCACCCAGTCGCGGTCGTTGCCCAGGGCGGCGGCCTCCTCGCGAAACACCTCCAGGACCCGGTCGATGGGCTCGCCGTAGCTCACGTCGATATCGACCACCGCGCGGGACCAGCCGGCGGTCCGGTTGCTGACGGTGGCGATCTGACCGCACGGCACCGTGTGAAGTACCCCCTCCAGGTCGCGGAGCTGTACCACCCGCAGGGTGACCCGCTCGACCACGCCGCTGACGCCGGCGGTCTGCACGACGTCCCCGACGACGAACTGGTTCTCCATCAGGATGAAGAAGCCGGAGATGATATCCTTGACCAGCGATTGGGCCCCGAACGAGACGGCCAGCCCGACGATTCCCGCCCCCGCGAGGAGCGGGGTGATGTTGATGAACTGGGCCAGGGAGAGGAGCAGCGCCAGCACGAGGATCACGGCCCGCCCCACGCTGCGCACCAGCTGGGCGACGGTATGGCCGCGCTTCTCCGCGAAGGTCATGGTGTTGGGATCGCCGTCGTCGACCGCGGCCACGATCCGCTGAGCCAGCAGACGGACGAGCCGATAGGAAAGCCAGGCGCCACCCCAGATCAGGAGCAGGCGGCCGCCCTTTTCCAGCAGGACGGCCGTCACTTCCTCGGCCTTCACCCCAAAAAGCCGAGCCACCCAGTCGAGCGGGTGGGTCTGAAGGAAAGCGGCGATCACGACGGCAACGCTCCGCGGGAACGGTGGGGACCAAGCTGGCCGCGCCGTCCGGCGGAGTCAACATGGATCGGGTACGGATCGACCAGCCAACCCGCCGGGTCGGCGGCCTGGTCTGATGCGCTGCTCCGGCCGGCCCGGTCCGTCCAGTCGCCGACGATCAGGACGCCGGCAGTGCCATGGGGCGGAGCACCAGCACCGAACGATCCGCCCCCCGAATCACCTTGTCGGCCACCGAGCCGAGCAGCCGCTCCCGGTAGCCCCCGGTCCCGTGGGTGGTGAGCGCGAGCACCTGGGCGGGGCCGGTCCGCAGTTCCTCCAGGATCGTCCCTGCGACGTCGGTACCAGCCACCACCCGGGAGGCAGCGCGGATGCCGCGGGACCGGAGCTGGTCCGCCAGCAAATCCAGTCGCCGCTGGGCATCGGCAATCCGGCTACCGACCGCGGCGCGGCCGGGGGCGGCCGGCTGGAGAGGGGTGGCCAGCGCATCGCTCTGCTCCAGGGGCACGACGTGCAGGAGGGTCACGTGGGCCTGGGTGAGACAGGCAAAGTCGGCCAGGGGCTCCAGGATCCGGGTGGACTCGTCCGACAGATCGACTGCCGCGAGCGCAGTCCGGAACCCATCGTCGGCCGTTGGAGGCGGGGAGGCTCCATCCGGCCGGACCAGCAGGATGGGCACCGACACGGTTCGCAGCAGATAGTCAGCGACACTGCCGAGCCAGAGCGGGCTGAGGGAGCCCCGACCGTGAGTGGACATCACCAGGAGGTCGGGCTGGCGCTCGATGACACAGCGCGCGATCGCCTCGCCAGGATGGCCGTCGCAGACCTCGAACTCGACCCGGCCGACGCCGCCGATCCGCGCGGCGACCTCGGCGAGGTAGGTCATCTCGCGCGCGCGGGCCGCGAAGTCCTCCGGGTGCTCGGCTACCGACGCCGGCGGCAGCGCCGAACTGACACCCGCAGCGGGCTGGTGCACGTGCACCAGCCTGAGACTCGCTCGCGCGCTGCGTGCCAGCTGCGCGGCCGCTGGAATGGCCGCTTCCGCGAACCGCGAGCCGTCGAGCGGGACCAGTATCGATCGGATCATCGTCCCGCACCCTTCCCGCCCCGAACGCCGACGGCGTCAGGCCGTCGATTGGACAGCCACCGTGGTCGGCTCCACCACCACCTCCACCGGGAGTCCGGCGCGGATGCTCTCGGTCACGATGCAGAAGTCCTCGAACAGCCCCAGACAGCGACCCGCCCGTTCGGCTTCTTCCGGGCGGAGCCCGGGTGCGAGGCGCACCCGGAGGCCCCCGATGCGGAGGCGGCCCCGCTCGTTCCGGGTGAACCGCCCCTCCACCCGAACCTGGAGGCCGTCGGGCTCAATCCGGGCCTTGCGAAGACAGAACAGCAGGCTCGCGCCGAGACAATGCCCGACAGCGGTGGCCAGCAGCCGTGCCGGGCTCGGACCGGCGCCCTGCCCGAGCGGCGGCAACTCGTCCACCTCGAATGCGATCGGGTCGTCGCCGTCCAGCGCCGCGGAGAAGCGGTAGCCATCCTGCAGTCTGAGCGTCGCGGAGAACTCGCCCTCACCCGCCACGGTACCTCCCGCCGTTCGAGGGAAAGGAAACGGGCCGGGCGAGCGGAGAAATCGACCGCTCTGGTGAGGCCGGCCAACCGCTCCGGCCCCGGCTGGACACCGCTTCGGCGGATGTCCGCCCACCTGCCCGACCCTGGTTCCAAGGTATCGACCGGAGCCTCAAGTGGCCTTGAAGGCTTGATGAATCCGTCTTCGAACATTGGCGAGGTCGCCGCACGCCGGGGGCGCACCCGGGTGACCGGACTAGCGGCTCGGCAGGCCCAGGAGCTCCTCCAGTTCGCCGAGCTTCGCCATCCCGACATGGCGCGCATACTCCTGACCATCGCGAAAGGCGACCAGGGTCGGGATTCCGCGGATTCCGAAGCGCATGGCCAGGTCCTGATCGCGGTCGGTGTCCACCTTGAGCACCAGGACCTCGCCCAGCCGGCGCCGGGCCAGCTCGTCGAGGGTGGGGGCCATCATCCGACAGGGCCCGCACCAGTCGGCGTAGAAGTCGACCAGCACCGGAACCGAGGCGGATTCGACGGTCCGATCGAAATCGGCGGTGGTCGCCTTGACGGGTCGGTCCAGGTGGAGCGGTCGGCCGCAGCCCCCGCACTTCGGACCGTCGGCCAGCCGGGCGAGATCGACCCGGTTGAGCTGCTCGCAAAAGGGACAGCGCACGGTGACGGGACGAGCCGCCGCGGTCGTCATGGTCTACTCCGTCCTGGCGCGTCGGCTCAGGGTCCAGACGTACGCTGCGACGGCACGGACCTGCTCATCGTTGATGCCTGAGCCTCCCCGGGGAGGCATGATCTGCCCGGTCTGGGACGAGTCCGAGGATACTCCCCGCATGATCACCTGAATGATGTCCGCGTAGTCGCCGTTCCCGTGGAGCCACTTGCCGTCCGTCAAGTCGGGTCCGATACCCCCGCGGGCGTCCATCCCGTGACACGCCAGGCAGAGGCCCGCGCCGCCGAAGATCTGCCTGCCCTTGGTCACCATGGCAGGGGTCACCCCGGGAGGAAGCGAATCGGCGGGTCCCGGGTTCCCGACCCGGGCAGGCTCCGCCGGCACCCGCGGCGCCACCATGAGCCAGGCGGCCATCAGAACGACGGTCGGGGCGAGCATGCGGATCAGAAGGCGGTGACGATTCCGAGGGTCCATCTCCAGGTCTCCTGCACGGTGTCCCACGTGGCCTCCGCCGTCCATCGGAAGTTCCGCCGCTCCAGGCGGCCGATACCGGCCGAGACCGACTCGTATCGGGTGACCCCGGCGGGGGTGCCGAGCCGGACATTCAGCACGGGCCGATCGGCGGTGACGAGGTTGTACAAGCCGAACCCGTACCAGCGGGAGCCCGGGGGCCGGACCAGGACCTCGGCGAAGCCGCCCTGCATCGTGGTGGTCAGCTCGTTGGGGTCGAAGGTCGGCGAGTCGTCCTCCCGGTAGAGGTACTGGCCGTTGAACTCCAAGGCCCCGACCCCGACGGTCGCGTCCAGGCCGAACATGGTGGTGAGGTTCCGCACCCCGTCGGCCCGGGCCCGGCCGGCGAGCCCGAAGGCGCCGAGGCGGACGTTGTCGGTCAGGTCGCGGCTCACGTGGAGGAAGTAGTTCTTGAAGATGTCGTTGTCGAAGCGGCGGTTGGGCTGGGCCTCACCCCGGCCGTTCCCGTTGAACACAATGCCGCTCAGGGCAAATCCCGCCACGTCGGCGGTGGCCATCACGCCCCGATCGTACGTCAGATCAAGCGGCACCTCGCCCATCCGGGCGCGGTAGACCGCGTAGTCCTCGAACTCCAGGCGGAGTTCCCTTTTGAAGAGGGGGTCCGAGATCTGGAACTGCCCGACAATCAGATCCACCGGCTTCCCGCCGATGTCGTTGATCTGAATCAGCGCGTCCTCTACTCCCCCGATCTCGCCGCGCTCGAAGAGGTAGGTGTAGAAGTAGTAGGACAGGTTCTTCGAGATCGGCCCCCCGCTCAGCAGCTTGATCCCGTAGGGGGTCTGGAAGTCGGTGGCCGCCCGTCCGTTGGCGTAGGCCTGGGCGTAGAGGTCGAGCCGCATGGCCAGCGGCAGGTCCTTGATGAGGCTCAGGGTGGGGTCGCCGGTATCGATGGTGTCGCGCGGGGCCTCGCCCGAGGCAAACCGGAAGCCGTTCGCGGCGAACTGGTCGCCGAAGGCGTTGAGCGCGGGCACCACGTTGTGGCAGAGCTGGCAGCTCACCCGGTATCGCCGGGCGAAGGCGGGAATGGCCTCCGCATCCCCCGCGGGGAAGAGCAGCAATGCCACCAGGCCCAGCATCGACCCTGCGCGCAACGCGATCACAACCCCTCCCGGGCACAGTGTTGCACCGCTCCGATCCGGACGCCCCTGCCCCCTCCGCCGGCGCCTGAAAAAAACCGGACCCGCACTGAGATGCCAATGAAGGCCCGATGAGCCGGGCTTCATCGCGAGGGTACTTCCCGGCGAGCGGCCTGGTCGGAGCCCACCAGCCCCAGCCGGGCCAGGATCTTCTCCATCAGGCACCAGCGGGTGAAGGCGGACTGGATCAGGTTCAACCCCACGAAGGCGGTGAACAGGAACCAGGCGGGGTGAACGAACCAGCCGAGCCCCAGCGAGATCAGGACGAAGGTGCCGGCGACGAGGCGGATGGCGTAGTGCATTGGCATGGGTTCCTCCGAGTGGTCACACGAGACGCTCGGCGTCCAGGGCAAGGGCCATGAGGCCCTGACCGGCCAGAAGCCGGCTGGCCAGATCGCCCAGATCCGTCCGCAGTTGCTCGAGCTGGGGGGGACTGACGAGCGCCACGATCATCGCGTTGTCGCCGGGAAACGCACGGGTCCCGAAGTGGGTCCCGGTCTCTCCCCGGCCCAGGACGCTGGGGAAGAGGGAGAAGCCCCCGACCCCGGCGCGGTCGAGCGCGGCGATCACCTCGTCCTGCCGTCCCCTGTCGACGGCGATGACGGCGAGCTTCATGCGGGTTCCACCTCGGCGTAGAGGAGCGGGATCAGGATCAGCGTGAGCAGCGTTGCCACCACGGCGCCCGCCATCAGCGCAATCCCGAGTCCCTGGAAGATCGGGTCGCCCACCATGACCGCCCCCCCGATGACCACCGCTCCGGCGGTGAGCATGATGGGCCGGGCACGGATCAGCCCGGCGTCGACCACGGCCTGGCGCACGGTGCGGCCCCGCTCGCGCTCCAGCTCGGCGAAATCCACCAGGAGGATCGAGTTCCGGACGATGATGCCAGCCAGGGCGATCATGCCGATCATCGAGGTCGCGGTGAAGAAGGCCCCGCTCAGGCCGTGGGCCGGCAGGATCCCGATCAGGGTGAGCGGAATCGGGGCCATGATCACCAGCGGGGTCCGGAACGACTGGAACCAGGCGACCACCAGCAGATAAATCAGCACCAGGACGGCAGCGAACGCGATCCCCAGGTCGCGGAAGACCTCGTAGGTGATCCGCCACTCGCCGTCCCAGTTGACGGTCGCCGTCGCGGTCTGGGTTGCGGCGCCGCGCCAGGTGGTGACCACGCCGGCCTGGGCCAGCGCCGGCTCGACCGCGAGCATCGCATACACCGGGGCCTCGATCTCGCCGGCCACGTCACCCGTCACGTAGACCACCGGTTTGAGGTCCTTGCGGTACCGCGGTTCGGCCCGGGGCACGTCGGCCACCCGAGCGACGGCCGCGACGGGCACCACCGCCCCCATGCGGGAGACCATCGGGAACCCGGCCAGGTTCTCCGTCCCCACCCGTGCCGTCATCGGGAGCCCCACCACAATCGGGACCGGTTCGGCCGCCCGCGGATCGTGCAGGGTCCCGACCTCGATGCCACCCAGGGCGGCGAGGTTCCGGGCCACGTCGGCCGGGGCGAGGCCGGCCAGGGTAGCTGCATCGCCGTGGGCCACGAGGTGCACCTCGCGACTGGGGTCGGCGAGCGTCCAGTCGGTGTCCACGATCCCGGGGGTTCGTTCGAACGCCTCCCGGACCCGCGCGGCCGTGGCCCGGCGGGTCGAATCATCCGGCCCGAAAACCTCGGCGGTGAGGGTCGCGAGCACGGGCGGACCGGGCGGAATCTCGGCGACCTTGGCCCGCGCTCCGTACCGCTGGGCGATCGCGGTGATGGAGGGGCGAAGCCGGACCGCGATGTCGTGGCTCTGTTCCCGGCGTTCGTGTCGGGGCAGGAGGTTCACCTGGAGATCGGCGACCTCGGGTCCCTGGCGCAGGAAGTAGTGTCGGACCAGCCCGTTGAAGTTGAACGGTGCCGAGGCGCCGGCGTAGACCTGGACGTCCCGGACCGCCGGGTCTCGCACCAGCAGCTCGCCGATCTCGTGCGCCGCCCGGGAACTGGTTTCCAGGGTGGTCCCCTCGGGGAAGTCGAGCACCACCTGGAACTCAGACTTGTTGTCGAAGGGCAGCATCTTGACGGTGACCACCCGGGTGACCACCAGACTCATCGAGGCGACGAGCAGCACCAGCACGACCGCGTAGGCCAGGTATCGCTCCCCCCGCCGATCCAGCAGCCGCTCGAGGAGCAGCCGGTAGCGCCGGGCCAGGCGGCCCTCGCTCGGGGCCTCGACGGCGTGGCCGTGGCCGGCCTCACGGACCAGGCGGAGGGCCAGATAGGGGGTGACGATGAAGGCCACGGCGAGGGAGAAGAGCATGGCCATCGATGCGCCCACCGGGATCGGCCGCATGTACGGCCCCATGAGACCGGTCACGAAGGCCATGGGAAGGATCGCGGCGATCACGGTGAACGTGGCGAGGATGGTCGGGTTGCCGACCTCGTCGACCCCCTCCACCGCGGCCTCCGCCGGCGGCCGCCGCCGCATCGCGAGGTGACGTGCGATGTTCTCCACCACCACGATGGCGTCGTCGACCAGGATCCCGATCGCGAAGACCAGGGCAAAGAGCGTGATGCGATTGAGGGTGTAGCCCAGCAGCCGGTACACCAGCAGGGTGAGCGCCAGGGTCACCGGCACCGCCACCAGCACCACCAGCGCTTCGCGCCAGCCAAGGGTAAGCCAGACCAGCACGGCCACGCCCAGGGTGGCGATCAGGATGTGGGTGAGGAGTTCCTGCGCCTTCTCGTTGGCGGTCTCGCCATAATTCCGGGTGACCGTGACCTCGAGGTCGCCCGGGAGGAGATCACCCCGCAGCTCGGCCACCCGGCCAAGAATCGTGTGGGCCAGCTCGGTGGCGTTGACGCCGGGCCGCTTGGCCACCGACAGGGTTACCGCGGCCCGGGTCCGGTCACCGACATGACTTACGTACCAGGCTGGCTCCATGGGGCCGTCCCGGACCATCGCCACATCCGCCAGCCGGACGCCGCGGCCGTTCCGGACGCCCACCAGGACCGCTCCCACGTCCTCGGCGCTGCCGAGAAGCCCACCTGCCCGCACCGGGAGCGAGCGGTTCGCGGTCAACACCGCCCCCGCTGGCAGCAGCGCGTTGGCCCCCTCGAGGGCCTGAGCCAGGGCGCCCGCCGAGAGTCCGTGCGCCGCGAGCCGGGCGGGGTCCGGCTCCACCAGCACGGCACGCGGCGCACCGCCGATCACTTCCACCTGGGCCACGTTGGCGACCCGCTGGATCTCCGCCCGAAGCTCGGAGGCCACCTGGCGGAGCTGGAACTCGTCGTACGCCTCGCCGTGGAGGGTGAGGGCCAGCACCGGCACGTCGTCGATGGTGTGCAGCTTCACCAGGGCCGGCACGCCCGAGAGCTTGGCGTGGACCTTGACCAGGCTTTCCTCGGGATCGTCGCCGACCCGGAACCGGGTGACGATCATCCCTCCGTCCGCCGAGGCGGTGCTGTACAGATGCTCGACCCCGGGGATCTCCCAGAGGCGACGTTCCACCGGCTCGATGATCCGGCGCTCGACTTCTTCCGGGCTGGCGCCGGGCGCCGCCAGGAAGACGTCGATCATGGGGACGCTGATCTGAGGTTCCTCCTCGCGCGGGGTGGTGAGCACCCCACCCACCCCCGCCACCAGCGAGGCGATGATGAGCAGCGGAGTGAGCTTGCTCTTGAGAAACGCCTGGGCCACCCGGCCCGAGAGCCCGGTTTTCACCGCATCCCCTCCTGCCGGACCGGGAGCGCCAGCTCGCCGTCCCGAACGCCGGCCGCGTGCCCGGCCACCAGGTCCCCGGGTTTGAGCCCGCTGGCCACCTCGATCCGTCCCGGCAGGCGCCGGCCCAGGCGGACCCAGCGAAGCCTGATGGTGGAGTCGGGAGCAAAGACGTAGACGCCGGTCAGCTGGCCCCGCTCCACCAGGGCCTCTGGCGGCACCGTGAGCGCAGCGGCCTCCCCCGAGACCGGGAGATACGCCACGGCGGTCAGGTTCGACGCCAGCCGCTCGGCGGTGCCGAGGCGGATGTCGACGGTACGGCTGGCCGGATCGGCTGCCGGGACCACGGCCACCACCTGCGCCGCAACCTTCCGCTCGTCGGCGCCGACCTCGACCTCGACTGTCTGGCCGGGCCGGAGCCGGGCCGCGATCGGTTCGGGGGCCGCAACCACGATCTCCCGGAGCCCCTCGTCCTCGATCACCAGGATGGGGCGCCCCGGGGCGACCAGGTCGCCCGGATCGGCCAGGCGGGCGGTCACTATCCCCGCAAACGGCGCCGCCAGCTCGGCGTAGGCCAGCTCGGCCTCCGCGGCGGCAGCCTGACCCTCGGCCTGCTCGAACCCCGCGCGGGCCGCTTCGAGCTGAACCAGCGGGACTGCGCTGTCGGCGTAGAGCCGTTCGATCCTCCGGAGATTCGCGGCGGCGAGCT
>CAZFSA010000101.1:0-17005 GCA_964521535.1 uncultured Gemmatimonas sp. | reverse complement strand
GGCGGCCGCGCGGGGTGCCCCGACCCAACCCGGCGATGGCGGGACGCCGGGGCCCCGGCCCTGCCGCGCGGGCTTCGCCTGCCTCTGCGAGGACGTGGAGGTGGCCGATCTCGAGCAGGCCTGGACCGAGGGCTTCCAATCGACGGAGCTGCTCAAGCGGTACTCCACGGCAACCATGGGGCCTTGTCAGGGGGCGCTCTGCCACCCGCACCTCCGCGCCTTCGTGCGGGAGCGGGGTGGCGACGAGGCGCGGAGCCGCGCCACGACAGCCCGCCCGCCGGCCCGGCCGGTCCGTCTGGAGGAGATTGCGGCCGGGGCCCGCTATCCGCTGGAGTATCACACTGCTCTGCACCAGCGGCATCTGGAGACGGGCGCGCGCATGGAATGGGCCGGCGTCTGGCGGCGTCCGGAGACCTACGGCGATCCGCTGGCGGAGTACTGGGCCGTGCGGCGCCATGTGAGCATCATGGACGTGAGCACCCTCGGCAAGTACCGGGTGGCAGGTCCGGACGCGACCGAATTCCTCGAACGGCTGTACCCCTGCCACGTGCGCACCGTCGGGGCCGGGAGAAGCCGGTATGCGCTCCTGCTCAATGAGGCAGGGTACCTGTTCGATGACGGCCTGATCTGTGGACTCGGTGAAGACGGCTACTACCTCACCTTCACCTCGGGCGGAGCGGACCAGGCCGAGAGCTGGCTTCGCGACTGGGCGGAGACCTGGCGCCTCCAGGTCCATGTGGCGAATCAGACCGCCACGCTGGGAGCGATCAACGTGGCGGGCCCCAGGGCCCGCGACCTGCTGGAGCGACTCTCGGACGATCCGCTGGATGGTGCGTCGTTCCCCTATCCCCAGCACCGCTGGATTCGGGTGGCGGGGGTGCGGTGTCTGGCGCTTCGCGTGGGGTTCACGGGGGAACTGTCGTTCGAGCTTCACCATCCCCGACTCGAGAGCGTCCACCTCTGGGACGCCCTGCTCGAGGCCGGGCGTGACCTCGGGATCCGGCCGCACGGACTCGACGCGCTCCGGCTCCTCCGGCTCGAGAAGGCCCACATCATCGTGGGGCAGGACACCGATTTCGACACCACGCCGGGCAAGCTGGGGCTCGACTGGGCGGTGAAGCTCGAGAAGCCGTTCTTCGTCGGCAAGGTGGCGCTCGAGCGGATCGCCGGCCTGCCGCGGGAGAAGGCCCTGCTCCAGTTCAGATTCAGCGGGGAGGACGGCCCGGCCGAGGGCGCCCAGCTGGTGTCGCTGGCGGGAGACCATCTCGGGTATCTCACCTCGTCCCGGTTCTCGCCGGCCCTCGGGCATTTCGTGTCGATGGGGTGGGTTCGGAGCGAAAGCGGCGTGTGGCCGGAGCGGGTAGTGGCCCATGACGGGGCGGGACGGCACTTCGAGGGGGTGACGACGACCGGACCCTTCTACGACCCGACCGGTGCGAGGCTCCGTGCTTGACGTGGCCGTGTCCGAGGTGGCGATCGTGGCCTGCCTGGCGACGCGGGTTGCGCTCGACGCGCTCCCCAGGGGCATCGGGGTCGTGCTCCGGATCGCGCCGGACGAGGCCTGGTTGCTCGGGCCCCGCAACGAGCGATCGCGCCTGGTGGCGTCGGCGACGAGCTGGATGGCCGGCGCCGACCCGGGCGGGCTGGTGGTGGATCAGACCGACGGGTGGACGGTGTTGGCCGTGCGAGGCTCGAGCGGGGTGGAGCTTTATGGGCGCCTGTCGGTGGCGCCGGTGCCAGGCGGCCGGCCGGCCCTGGTCCAGGGGGCGCTGGCCGGCGTGCCGGGGAAGGCGCTCTTCACCAACGAGGCCCTCCATCTGATGGTGCCGGCCCCGGTGGGGCACCATCTCGAGGCGCGGATTCGGGAAGCCGGGGCGGATCTCGAGCCGCGCTTCGGCCGCCCGGAGCCCTTTGTGGCGGGTGCCGCGACCGCCGGTCCCGGCGTGGTGATGGCGCAGGGAACTGCCTCATGAGGCTGCTCCGCCGGGAGGTGTATCTCCGCACCGCGCCGCTCCAACGCCGCTACGACGTGGTGATTATCGGGGGCGGCGGCCACGGAATGGCCACGGCGTACTACCTGGCGAAGTACCATGGCATCCGTCGGGTGGCGGTTCTGGAACGGGCGTATGTCGGATCGGGCGGCACGGGACGTAACACCACCGTGCTCCGGGCCAACTACAAGACCCCGGAGACCATCCGGTTCTATCAGGACAGCTTCGAGCGGTACGCGGTCCTGCACCAGGAGCTGGACTACCACCTGCTCCGGTCGCGGCGAGGGCTGTTCTGGCTCGCCCATTCCGAGCCCCAGCTCCGCAACCAGCGGGAACGGGCCCTGCAGAACCAGCATTTCGGCGTCGATACCGTGTATCTCTCGCCGGCAGAGATCCGGGAGATCTGTCCGGTGCTGGACATGACGGCCGGCGGGAAGCGACCGGTGCTGGGGGCGGCGTTCCATCCCCCCGGCTCGATCATTCGCCACGACGCCGTGGTTTGGGGCTACGCGGCGGCGGCAGGGCGGTTGGGCGTCGAGGTGCACCAGGGTGTCTCGGTCACCGGCGTCCGGGTGGAGGATGGGCGGTGCGTCGGTGTGGAGACCAGTCAGGGGCCGATCAGTGCGGGAAGCGTGGTGAGCGCGGTCGGGGGTTACGTCACGGCCATCGCGGACATGGTAGGGCTCAGGCTGCCGATCGTGACGCACCCGCTTCAGGCGTTTGTCACCGAGTCGTACTCCCCGGTGCTGGACCAGATCGTGGCCTCCGCCGATCTGCACATCTACGTGTCCCAGAGCGCCCGCGGCGAAGTCCTGATCGGGGCCGAGATCGACCCCTACACCAGCTACAGTACCCGTTCGACGTTTCCGTTCCTTGCCTCGGCGGCGGCCCGGGCGATCGACCTGTTCCCGTTCACGGCCAAGCTCCGCGTGCTCCGCCAGTGGACCGGCCTCTGCGACATGACGCCGGATTATTCCCCCCTCATGGGCCTGACGGGGATTGACCAGTTCTACCTGTCGTCTGGTTGGGGTACCTGGGGTTTCAAGGCCATCCCGGCGGCGGGGGTCGCCATGGCCGAGTTGGTCGCCACTGGGAGGGTGCCCCGGCTGATCGCGCCGTTCGCCCTGGACCGGTTCCGGCGGGATCGGGCGGTCCCGGAGCGGGCCTCGGCAGGCACCCACTAGCCCGCTGCCCGGGGTCCCGGCAGCCCCCCTCGCCCCTCGGCCCTCGGGGCGCCATCTTCTGGGTGTCGGAGCGGGACCATCCGTCGGACGGCGACGGGTTGGCACCGCTCGCCGCCCCGGGTCATTCGATGCTCAGCAAGGCGAACGCCATTCTGTCGCTCTTCTCAGTGGACCGGCCGGAACTCTCCGCCGTGGAGATCGCCGAGCTGCTGGGCCGGCCGCGGAGCACCGTGTATCGGATCGTCGGCTCGATGACCAGGGCGGGTTTCCTGGATCAGGATCCGGTGAGCGGGCGGTACCGGGTTGGTCTCCGGCTGGCCATGCTGGGCGAGCTGGCCCGCCATTCCACGTCGCTCCAGCGGGTCGTGTACCCGGCTTTGCTGCGGGTGAGTGAGCGGACCGGCGAGATGACCACGCTGATGGTACCAAGCGGGGATCAGGGCGTCACGGTGGACGTGGTGGAGAGCTACCATCCGATCCGGATTCCCGGGCACCTGGGGGGGCGGTTTCCGCTCCATGCGACGGCCGGAGGGAAGGTGCTGCTGGCCTGGATGCCAGCGGCCGAGGCAGAACGGATTCTGGGGCGGCCGCTGGAGCGGCGGACCGGGGCCACGATCGTCAACCCGGTCCGGCTTCGAAAGGAGCTGGAAGAGACCCGCCGCAAGGGGTATGCGGTGGCTCGCGCGGAGTGGCTCGACGACGTGTACGCGGTCGCCGCGCCGGTCCGGGACCACAGCGGCCGGGTGGTCGCGGCGCTGGCCGCAGCCTCGACCGGGCTCCGGTGGAAGCCGGCCCATATCCGGGCCATGACCGAGGCGGTGGTGGCCGGGGGCAGGGAGGCGTCGCGGGCGCTCGGCTACTCCCCGGCCGCCGGCGAGGATCGCCGGGTGCCGCGCCGAGTAGGCGGAAGGGTGTAACTCACCATCGCACAACGGCTTGCGGCCTCGTCGCCGGTGGGGTTACTTTGGCCCCAATGTCTACCAGCGCCGATGCCACTTCGCTTCGCACCCACCGGGCCGGACGACTCCGTCGCGACCATCTGGGCCAGGTCGTCCGGGTCGCCGGCTGGGTGCACCGCCGCCGGGACCTCGGGGGCCTGATCTTCATCGACCTGCGCGATCGCGACGGGCTGGTGCAACTGTCGCTCAGTCCGGACTGGACTCCGCCCGAGGTGATGGACCGGGCGGCCGCGTTAGGCGTCGAGAACGTGATCCTGGCCGCGGGGCGGGTGGTGGCGCGCCCGACCCCGGCCCGTGACGAGCTGATGGTTTCGCGCGAGGTGGAGGTCCACGTCACCGACCTGACCCTGGTGGGTCCGGCGGGCACGCCTCCGATCCCGGTGGCCCGCAAGGACAACGAGGATCTCCCTGCCGAGGAGCTTCGGCTCAAGCACCGGGTGCTCGACCTCCGTCGACCCGAGCTCCAGCGCAATCTGATGCTCCGTCACCGCCTGGCCCAACGCGCCCGCCGGGTACTGGACGATCTGGGATTCCTGGAGATCGAGACACCGATCCTCACCAAGCCGACGCCCGAAGGGGCCCGCGACTACCTGGTGCCGTCCCGGGTTCACCCTGGAGAATTCTATGCCCTGCCGCAATCCCCGCAGCTGTACAAGCAGCTGCTGATGGTGGCGGGTCTGGACCGCTACTACCAGATCGCACGCTGTTTTCGCGACGAAGACCTTCGGGCGGACCGGCAGCCGGAGTTCACCCAGATCGATATCGAGGCGTCGTTCGTGTCGGCTGACGACGTCATGGGCTATGTCGAGGCGGTGCTGGCCGGGGTGTGGGAGGAAGCCGGTGCTCCGGTCGCCCGGCCCTTCCCCCGCCTGTCGTATCGCGAGGCGCTGGAGCGATACGGAATCGACAAGCCCGATCTCCGCTTCGGGCTGGAGATCATCGACCTGACCGCGGCGGCAGGTCCCGGGGCTGCGGCGTTCGTCCGGGAGGCGATCGGGGCGGGTGGGCGGCTCCGGGCCATCGTGGCAGCCGGCGGAGCCGGGCTCAGCCGAAAGGACCTGGACGGGCTGACCCTGGTGGCCAAGGAGGCCGGGGCGGGCGGCCTGCCGTGGGCCCGGCGAACCGACGCGGGATGGGAGGGGCCCGGCGTGAAGGTCCTGGGGGAAGGGGCGCTGGGCGCCGCCGCCGGAACCCCCGGGGATCTCCTGGTCGCGGCGGTCGGCCCGGACCGCGTGACGTCGCCGACGCTGCACGCGGTCCGAATGGCGCTGATCCGGCGGCTGGCGCCGAAACCGCAGACCGAGCACGCTTTCCTTTGGGTGGTCGATTTCCCGCTGTTCGAGCCCGACCCGGAGACCGGGGCCCCGGTCTTCGTGCACCACCCGTTCACCTCGCCGCATCCGGATGACGTGTCGCTCCTCGACTCGGCGCCCGACCGCTGCCGGGCCCTCCACTACGACGCCGTCTACAATGGCACGGAGCTGGGCAGCGGATCGATTCGTATCACCGACCCGGCGCTTCAGCAGCGGGTCTTCGGGTTTCTCGGCATCGAACCGGCCGAGCAACGCCGCCGGTTCGGCTTCCTGCTCGATGCGCTGGCCGCGGGGGCGCCGCCGATGGGGGGCTTTGCCATCGGCTTCGACCGGGTTGCGATGCTGCTGGCCGGCGCGGCATCCCTACGCGATGTGATCGCGTTTCCGAAGACAACGGCGGCGCGGGCCCTGTTCGAAGGCGCGCCGGTGCCAGTTTCAGCGGACGACCTCGCGTCGCTTCACCTCTCACTTCGATCCGATGCCTGACGAGACCACCCTGCGGTTCTCCGTCGAGGGTGCCGATCCGTTGCTGCTCGGCGGCGTGAACGATGCCAACCTGCTCGAGATGGAACGCTGGCTTGGCATCCGGGTGGCGATCCGGGGGGATCTTCTGGCGGCCAGTGGAACCGTCGAACAGTTGGAGCGGGCGGGGCCGATTCTGCAGGGTCTGATCGACGTCGCGCGGATCGGGGAGCCGGTCACGCCCGAACTGATCGAGCGCTTGGCCGGCGACACCAACGGCACCCTGGAGCTGGCCACGGGGCCCGCAGAGCAGAAGATCGTGCTGCCCGGGCTGCGGCGCGCCATTGTTCCCAAGACCCCCGCCCAGCGCGACTATCTCCAGGCGATCGCCCAGCACGACATCGTCGTCGGGATCGGGCCGGCCGGAACCGGCAAGACCTACCTCGCCGTCGCCAAGGCGATCGAGGCCCTCGCCCGGAAGCGAGTGCGCCGGATCATCCTGGCCCGGCCAGCGGTCGAGGCCGGCGAGTCGCTGGGGTTTCTGCCCGGCGACCTCAAGGAGAAGGTGGACCCGTACCTCCGCCCGCTCTACGACGCCCTGGAAGACATGATGCCACACGACCGGGTGCAGAAATCCCTGGAGAGCCGGACCATCGAGATCGCGCCCCTCGCCTACATGCGGGGCCGGACGCTGTCCGACGCCTTCATCATCCTGGACGAGGCCCAGAACTCCACCGGGGCGCAGATGAAGATGTTCCTGACCCGGCTCGGGGTGAACAGTCGGGTGGTGGTGACCGGCGACAAGACCCAGATCGACCTGCCCCGGCGCGAGGACTCCGGATTGATCCAGATCGAGCGGGTCCTGCCGGGGATCGACGGGATCGCCTTCTGCTATCTCAGCGATGCCGACGTGGTGCGGCACCGCCTGGTCCGCGACATCATCCGTGCCTACGCCGAGGACCAGAACGGTTGACCGGCCCCTGCGAGTCACGGTGAGCGGCCGGCACGAGCCGGTGGCCCGCCGGGCCGTCTGCCGGGCGGTGGCCGCGGTGCTCGCCGGAGAACGGAAGGCGGCCCAGGTGTCGGTGACGTTCGTGGGGCAGGAATGGATGCGCCGTCTTCACGCCAGATGGAAGGGAGTGGATCGCCCCACTGACGTTCTGGCCTTCGCGCTCCGCACTCCGGGGCTCGACCTGCAGGGAGACGTGTACGTCTGCCGTGCCGTGGCCCGGCGGGAGGCCCTGGCCCGAGGCATCCCTCTCAGGGAAGAGCTGCTGCGCCTGGTGATCCACGGCACGCTGCACGTGCTGGGGTACGACCACCCGGAGGACGAACGCCGAACCGCCTCCGCCATGTGGCGGCGGCAGGAGCGGTACCTCGCGTGTCTTGGCTGATCACCGCTCTCCAGCTCGGGGTGGCGCCGGTGCTCGCGGGCGCCTTTACCCTCTGGGCCGCCCTGGTGGCGCTGGCCTCGGAGTCGGAGGCCGGACTGCCCCAACTTCTGGTCCCGGCTCCTTCCGGGGGCAGGTCGCTCACCCCGGCGCGGAGCCTCCACGTGATCCACCTGGCGCTGATCGCGGCGGCGGCGTTCATGGCGGGCCTGGCCCTCGCCTGGTGGACGTGGCCGGCTCATCACGCGGTGCTCCGTCTGGTACTGGCCGTGGCACTGGTCTGGGTCGTCGGCGACCTGCTGCCCCGGATCTGGTCTGCCAACGAACCCGGCCTGGTCCGGCCCGACGGCAAGGTGGCCGCCTACTCCGTCGCGGTGTTCCGTCCCGTCCTCCGGCTGGTGGCCTGGGCGGACCGGGGCGGGCGCGAGCTGGCGGGGGCGCCCCCGGCACGACCCCAGGATGCCGACGCGCGCGAGCGCCTCGCGGGGGTGTTCAGCCTCCGGGAGATGACCGTGGCGGACGTGATGACGCCCAGGATGGACGTGATCAGCGTCGATCTCTCGGCCGGACGGGCAGGGCTGCTGGAGACCTTCCGGACGGCCGAGCACTCCCGTCTGCTGGTGGTCGACGGCGACCCCGACAACGTGGTCGGGGTGATCTACGCGAAGGACCTCCTGGCCGAGATGAGCGCGCACCCCGATGGGACGGAGTGGCATCATCTGATTCGACCGGTGGAATACGTCCCCGACGGCAAGCGGCTCGACCGACAGCTCCGCGACTTTCAGCGGGGCAGCGCCCACCTCGCGGTGGTCGCCGACGAGTTCGGTGGCACCTCCGGGATCGTGACCCTGGAAGACGTCCTGGAACAGATCGTGGGCGAGATCCAGGACGAGCACGATCTGGAAGAGATCGTCCCGATCCAGCGGACCGCCGACGGCGCGCTCGTGGTGCAGGGCAATGTTCCGGTGGTTGATCTCGAGGCGGAACTCGACGCGACCTTCGGCCGGGAGGACGTGGGTACGGTGGGCGGTCTGGTGCTGGCCCTGGCCGGCCGGGTGCCCCGGGCGGGCGAGACGCTGACAGTCGGCGAGTTTGCTCTGACCATCGACCAGGTAGTGCGGCGCCGGGTGGCGCGGGTGACAATCCGGCGCCTGGCGCCGGTCGCTGCGCCAACGCCGCCACCGGAGGCGGGGACGTGATCTGGGTGGCCGTGGGCCTGGGCCTCGGCGTGACCCTGTTCGGCGCGTCGTCGACCGCGGCGCTGCTCACGCTGAGCGCCAGCGCCCTGGCCGAAGCGGTATCGCGGCGGCTCCGTGGCAACCCCGAGCCGCTCGACTGGCTCTACAACACCGAGCGCGAGCTGTCCGCCGCGGCCGCGACGACCGCCCTCGGCATCGCGCTGCTGGCGGCCGGTCTGTCGGCCGTGGTGTCGGTTGGCAGTGGCAGCCTCCCCGTCTGGGGGGTGGCGATCCTCCTGCTGCTGGTGGCCGTGCCGTTCGCCCTCTTCAGCGGGTATCTCCTGCCGCGGTGGCTCACCGAGCGGCGCGCCGGCCGGGTGGCCGACCTCGTCCGGCCGATCCTCGGGCCCTGGTCCCGGGCGCTCGGCTGGATCCTGCCGGAGCCGGTCCGCCGCCACGCGGCCGATGTCCGGGCCGTCTGGCGCGAGGGAGCGGCCGGCGCGTTGGCACCGTCCGAGGAGCTCGTGATGGTGGGCAACGTCATCACCTTCGCCCAACGGGTGGTTCGCGACGTGATGACGCCCCGGACCGAGCTGGTCGCGATTCCGGAAGAGGCAGGCTACGACGAGATCACCCAGGCCTTCGTCCAGAGCGGCTACAGCCGGCTGCCGGTCTACCGGGGAACGCTGGACGAGATCGTCGGCATGGTCCATGTCTTCGATCTCCTCAAGGTTCGCCCCGGCGAGCGGGCGCCGATCCGCCCCGTCGGGGCGACCCCGGCCAGCCGGAGCTGCGGCGACGTGCTGCTCGACATGCAGCGGGAGCGCCGCCACCTGTCGGTCGTGCTGGACGAATTCGGCGGCACGCTGGGGATCGTCACCCTGGAAGACCTGCTCGAGGCGATGGTCGGCGAGATCTTCGACGAGCACGACGAGACCGCCGAGCGCCGGGTCCCCGCCGCCGTCAACCTCTGGGAAGGCGACGGTGCCACCGAAGTCGGGGAGATCGAGGCTCGCTTCGGGGTCACGATCTCGTCGGGCACCGCCAGAACGATCGGTGGTCGCCTGGCGGAACTGGCGGGTCGGCTGCCGAGAACCGGCGAGCGTTTCAGCGTGGACGGGCTGGAGCTGGACGTACTCGCCGCCGGTCCTTCCCGGGTCGAACGCCTCGTCGTTCGCCGCGCCGCCGATCCGGTGGTCCCACTCCGGCGGGAGGGGCCGTGAGCCACGAGCGGCTGGCGGCGGAGCGACTTCTCGATCTGGTCCGTGATGGCCGGATCAACGAGTTCGTCCAGGCCGCCTCCGAACTGGACCCTGCCGACCTCGCCGACGTCCTGGCTCTGGCGGAGGACGACGAGCGGGTCGAGATCGTCAAGCTGTTGCCACCCGAGCTCTCGGCCCAGGCGCTGTCGGAGCTGCCGGAGGAAGAGCACCCCAGCGAGACCCTGGCCGCGCTCGAGCCTGAGGAAGCGGCCGAGATCGTCGAAGTGCTGCCCGACGACGACGCCGCCGACCTGCTGGGAGAGCTCGAGCCCGGCGCGCAGGAAGCGATCCTGGCGCAGCTGGAGGACCCGGAATGGCGCAAGGATGTCGCCGAGCTGCTGCAGTACGACCCGGAGTCGGCCGGCGGGCTGATGACCGGCGATGTGGTCTCCGCGCGGGCTGGCGAGACCATCGGCCAGGCCCTGGACGGGATCCGCCGGCAGGCCGAAGAGGTGGAGGATTTTTCCGAGGTGTTCGTCCTGGACGACGGGGGCCGGCTGGTGGGCGTGCTGGACTTCAAGGACCTGGTGGTGAACCCGCCGGAGCGAGCGGTGAGCGAGGTCATGGAGGAGCCTGACGTCACCGTGCCGCCCGACCTGGACCAGGAGGAGGTGGCCCGGCTGATGGCGCGGTACAACGTGTCGAGCATCCCGGTGGTGGACCAGAACCGCCGGCTGCTCGGTCGGATCACCTTCGACGACGTTACCGACGTGGTCGAGGCCGAGGCCACCGAAGACCTGCTTCGATTCAGCGGCGTGTCCGCGGACGAGGAACTCGGGGCCGAGTGGCGGACGGCCGTCCGGAGCCGCCTTCGCTGGCTGATGGTGAACCTCTTTACTGCCGCCGCAGGGGCGTCCGTCGTCGGGCTGTTTCAGGACAACATCGATCGGATCCTCGCCCTCGCCATCTGGATGCCGATCGTCGGGGGCCTCGGCGGCAACACCGGTACCCAGGCGCTGGCGGTTACGATCCGCCGGCTCTCGCTGGGCCAGATCTCGCCGCGCGAGTTTCGGGGGGTCATCGGCAAGGAGATGCTGGTGGGTCTCACCAACGGGGTAGCGATCGGCGCCCTCGCCGGCCTCGCAGCCACTGCGGTGGCCTGGGCAACGGGGGGCCCGCCACTCCTCGGCCTGGTCGTGTTCATGGCCCTGTCGCTCAACCTGCTGATGGCGGGCACCCTGGGCGCCTTTGTGCCGTTGACGCTGGAGCGGTTCGGCGTTGACCCCGCAGTGGCGTCTTCGGTGTTCGTCACCGCCTTCACGGACATGTGCGGATTCGCTCTCCTGCTGGGCCTCGCCGGCTGGGTGCTGCTGTGACCGTTCGCCTGCTCCGATGGGCGGTGGGGTGTTGCCTCCTCGGCGGCCTTGGCCCCGCCGCGGCCGCGCAGGGGCCTGGGCCCCGGCTGGTCCTGGACCGTGGGATCGTCGGCGCCCGGTATCAGTACATCGATAATGCGGGGACCACGCTCGTACACCACCTCCAGCATCAGCTGGTCGCCGGCGGCCGCCTGGTCGTCGGCGGACCGGTCACCGCCGGGCTCCGAGGCCGCGTGGCAAGCGGCAACGGATTCCGGTCCGGCTGGAACAGCACTGGCCTGGGCAATACGCGGGCGGTGTGGGAGCCCTTTCTCAAGGAGCTGGCCCTGGTGCTGGCGAGCCCAGGGGGCCTCCGGGCCGAATTCGGGGGCATTGCCCCGGAGCGGGGCGGCATCAGCGAGGTCACCGGGTTCGACAACGACGGGTACCTGGTCGGCGCCCAGATCCAGATCGGACCGGAGGCGGGCTGGCCGGTGAGCCGCCTGGTGGTTACCGCCGGGGACCTTGGTGACCTGACCCGGTCGGCGGTCTTCGCCCGCCTCCAGCGGTTTGGCCGGGTGTCGTACGGCCAGCTCCTGGTCTCGAAGGAAGTCGGCCGCGGCGGATTCACCGCCGAGTACACCTTCCGCGATGGGGTGAGCAGCATCCACGGAGCGGCGCGGCTCGAAGGGCGTACCGGCCGTTGGGCGCTCCGGGGCGAGGGGTTTGTCCGGAGCAGCGACGCCTCGGGATTTGCGGTGGTGACCGAGCTGATTCCCGCGCGCAGGGTCCAGCTGGAGGTCGGCTACCTCAAGGCCGACGCGCCGATCCTGAACGGCGATCGATATGGGCCGGGTGAGCGGCTGTTTGCCACGCTGGCGTACGCCGCGCTGCCGTCCCTGGATCTGTCCACGACCGCGGTTCACCGGATCCGGGGCGTCCTGGGCTTCGAACGGCGATTGGACCTGATGGTGGTATACGACTGGCGAGCCGGCCTGGGGCTCGGCCACCCCTGAGCGGGCCGGCTGCCTAATTGACGATACCACCGTAACTTGCGGTCTGCCACCGAGGGTGCGACTTTCCCCTGGTGACCGATGCCGAGACCCTGGTGACGGACCTGGCGGTCGGGCGCCCCGCCGCGCTCGCCCGGGCCATTTCGATGGTGGAGAACCGGCGCCCGGGCTTCGAGGCCCTGCTCAACGCGCTCCATCCGCGCCTGGGCCGGGCCCGGCGGATCGGGATTACCGGGCCGCCTGGAGCCGGGAAATCCACCCTCACGCAGCAGCTCGTGAAGGCCTTCCGGGAGCAGGGGCTGACGGTGGCGGTCGTTGCCGTGGATCCCACCAGCCCGTTTACCGGCGGGGCCCTGCTCGGCGACCGGATTCGGATGGAGGCGGTCACGCTGGACGAGGGCGTCTTCATCCGGTCCATGGCAACCCGGGGGTCGCTGGGTGGACTGGCCACGAGTACCCGGGAAGTGTGCGATGTGCTCGATGCCGCGGGGTTCGACCGGGTGGTGATCGAGACGGTCGGGGTCGGACAGTCCGAGTTGGATGTGGCCCGGATGGCGGATTCCACGGTGCTGGTGCTGGTGCCGGAGTCGGGGGACGACATTCAGACCCTCAAATCCGGGGTCATGGAGGTCGCTGACATCTTCGTGGTCAACAAGGCGGACCGGCCCGGGGCCGAGAAGTTGCAGCGCGAAATCGAGGTGACCCTGGGGATCCGCCGCGGCAACGCATTCCGTCGGATCCGGGCCCATCACGGCGTGTCCCTGAAGCGAGGGGGAGCCGCGGCGGCGGCGGACTCGGCGGCCGATGGGAGCCAATCGTCCTGGGAGCCCCCGGTCCTCCTGGCGACGGCATCCCGGGGTGAGGGAATCGACCAGATCGTCGAGGCACTGGACCGGCAGTTTGCCGCGATGCAGGCGTCGGGGGTGCTGGAGGCACGGCGTCGCGAACGATTGGCATTGCGGACCCGGGAGGTGGTGCGGCGGGCCGTGGACCGTTGGGTGTGGGAAGAGACGCCGGTGCCGGCCCTCGTCAACGAGCGGCTGGACGCGATGGTCGCCGGACGGGCGACGCCGTACGAGGTGGCGGCGGAGGCGGTCGCGTGCCTCAAGGAAGGAGGGTGAGCATGACGCGGGATCAGGGGCTGTCGGACGCGGATCTGGCGATGCGGCTGGCGGAGCGCGAGCGGGAGCTGGTGGAACTCCGCCGGGAGGTCGAGGCCTACCGGCGGGAGTTTGCTCGGCAGGCGCTCCGCGACGATACCGACTTCACCTCGGTGTCCGGCCGGTCGGTGGAGCCGGTGTATACCCCTCTGGATCTCGTCGATACCCTGGGCGGCGACGACCTGCTCCCCGGCCGCTTCCCCTACACCCGCGGCATTCACCCAACGATGTATCGGGGCCGCCTCTGGACGATGCGGCTCTTTTCCGGGTTCGGCACCGCCCTCGACACCAATGCCCGGTACAAGTTTCTCCTCGATCGGGGCCAGACCGGTCTCTCGGTGGCGTTCGATTTCCCGACCCTGATGGGGTACGACTCGGACCACCCCCGCTCCGAGGGGGAGGTCGGGAAGTGCGGGGTCGCGGTCTCCAGCCTGGCCGACATGGAAACGCTGTTCGACGGGATTCCGCTGGAGCGGGTCTCGACCTCGATGACGATCAACGGTCCGGCGGCCATGCTGTTCTGCTTCTATGTGGCCGCAGCCGAGCGCCAGGGGGCCGACCTCCGGCAGCTGCAGGGCACGGTCCAGAACGACATGCTGAAGGAGTACATGGCCCAGCATGCCTGGATCTATCCGGTGGAGCCCGCCCTCAAGATCATCGTCGACATGTTCGAATGGGCGTCGGAGCATACGCCCAAGTGGAACACCATCTCGATCTCCGGCTATCACATCCGAGAGGCGGGGGCGACTGCGGCGCAGGAGCTGGCCTTCACGCTGGCCAACGGCTTCTGCTACGTCGAGCGGGGGATGGCCCGGGGGCTGCCCGTGGATTCGTTCGCCCCCCGTCTGTCGTTCTTCTGGGATGTCCACAACGACTTCTTCGAGGAGATTGCCAAGATGCGGGCGGCCCGCCGCATCTGGGCCCGGCACCTCCGCGACCGCTACGGCGCGAAGGATGAACGGAGCTGGAAGATGCGCTTCCACTGCCAGACCGCGGGAGTGAGCCTGACCGCCCAGCAACCCCTCAACAACGTGGCGCGGGTGGCGTACCAGGCCCTGGCCGCGGTGCTGGGTGGGACCCAGTCGCTGCACACCAACGCCCTCGACGAAACCCTCGCCCTGCCCACCGAGCAGTCGGTCCGGGTGGCGCTCCGGACGCAGCAGATCCTGGCCTACGAGACCGGGGTGGCGCACGTGGCCGATCCCCTCGGTGGGTCGTACTATGTCGAGGCCCTCACCGATGCGATGGAGCGCGAGGCCGAGGGCCTCTTCGCCGAGATCGAGGCCCAGGGTGGCGTGGTGAAGGCGATCGAGAAGGGATGGTTCCAGCGCCAGATCGCCGCCTCGGCCGCCCGGTACCAGGCGGAGGTGGACGCCGGGCGCCGGCCGGTGGTGGGCGTCAACGCGTTCACCGAGGACGAAGACGAGCACCCGGTCGAGATTCTCCGGATCGGGGAAGAGGCGGAGCGGACCCAGCGGGAGCGGCTGGCCGCCCTGCGGGCCCAACGCGACCAGCCCCGGGTCGAGCGCGCCCTCGGCGAGTTGAGCCGGGCGGCGCGCGAGGACCGGAACGTCATTCCCCCGATGCTGGAGTGCGCCCGGGCGTTCGCGACGCTGTACGAGATCCGGGAGGCGCTGGAGCGGGTCTACGGCGCCTACCAGGAACCGGTGTTCTTCTGATCCTCCCACCAACCACGCCAGAGCCGCATGTCCGCTTCCCGAACCTCTTCGCTCCCCCGACCGATCCGGGTGCTCGTCGCCAAGCCGGGGCTGGACGGTCACGACCGCGGTGCCAAGGTGGTGGCGGCCGCGCTGCGCGACGCCGGGATGGAGGTGATCTACACCGGGCTGCACCAGACCCCGGAGATGGTGGCACGGGCCGCGGTCCAGGAGGACGTCGATGTGGTCGGCCTGTCGATCCTGAGCGGGGCCCACATGACGCTGTTCCCCCGGGTCCGCGCCCTCCTCGACCAGGCGGGGCGATCGGACATTCTGGTCACCGGTGGCGGAATCATCCCGGCCGAAGACATCGCGGCCCTTCAGGGGCAGGGCATCGGCAAGCTGTTCGGTCCCGGAACGCCGCTGAGTGAACTGGTCGACTACATCAATGCCTGGGCGGCGGAACACCTTGAGCACTAAAGCCGCACGCCAGCCGTCGGCCAAGGGCACCGAGAGCCGGCTCCGTTCGCTGACCGAGGAATACCGCGTCCTGGCGGCGCGTCTCCGCGAGGGGGGCGGCCCGGAGCGCGTAGCCCGGATGCACGCCAAAGGGCAGCTCGCGCCCCGCGAGCGGGTCGCGGGGTTGCTCGATCCCGGTACCCCGTGGTACGAGGTGGGGCTCCTGGTCGCCCACGATCGCTACGACGGACAGGCCCCGGGCGCCGGGGTGATCACCGGGGTGGGCGTGGTGGCCGGCCGCGAAGTGGTGGTGGTGGCGAACGACGCCACCGTCAAGGCCGGGTCGTGGTGGCCGGAGACGATCGCGAAGATGCTCCGGGCCCAGGAAATCGCGATGCGCCAGCGGATCCCGATCATCTATCTGGTCGACAGCGCCGGGGTCAACCTGCCGTATCAGGGCGGCGTCTTCCCGGGTCAGTACGGCGCGGCCCGGATCTTCTACTACAACTCCATCATGCGGCGCTACCTGCACGTCCCGCAGATCAGCGCCGTGATGGGGAGCTGTGTGGCCGGGGGCGCCTACTTGCCCGCGCTCTCGGATGTGATCTTCATGGTCGACGGCACCAGCTTCATGGGGCTGGGCGGACCGAACCTGGTGAAGGGAGCCACTGGCCAGACGGTCGACGGCGAGCACCTGGGTGGGGCGCGCACCCACACCGAGATCAGCGCCGTGGCGCATTACCTCGCCGCGAACGACGCCGAGTGCCTGGCCAGGATCCGGGCCTATGTCGGCCGGTTGCCCCGGACCGGGGGCGTGGCCCATCGGGTGGAGGCGGCCCGCCCGGCTGCCCGGCCGGCCGAGGACCTCTACCAGCTGCTGCCGCAGGACCATCGGATGTCGTATCACATGCGCGACGTCCTGGCCTGCCTCCTCGACGACGGGGTCCTGGAGGAGTTTCAGCCGGCCGTCGCCGCCGAGATGATCTGCGGCCACGCCCGGATCGAGGGCTGGCCGGTCGCCGTAATCGCCAACGAGCGCGGCCTGATCAAGGGTCGGAAGGGGGAGCGGCCCCGCTTCGGCGGCATCATCTACACCGAAAGCGCCGAAAAGGTCGCGTACTTCATCGAAACCGCGAGTCGCCAGCGCCTGCCGATCCTGTTCGTCCAGGACGTGAGCGGGTTCATGGTCGGCCCGGAAGCGGAGCACTCGGGCATCATCCGGGCCGGGGCCCGCTTTGTGGAGGCGATGGCGACCGCGGTCGTCCCCCGAATCGTACTCACCGTCAATCATGCGTCCGGAGCCGGATACTACGCCATGGCGGGGCAGGGCTTCGACCCCGATTTCATTCTCTCCTGGCCCACCGGGCGCATGGGAGTCATGGAGGGCGACGCCGCGGTGATGGCGGTCCACGGGCGCGCCATCGAGGAGGCTCGCCGGGACGACCGGCCCCTCGAGCCGGCAACCGAGGCCGCCATCGAGCAGATGCGGAGCGACTACGAGCGCGACCTCGACGCCAAACACGCTGCCGCGAGAGGCCAGGTGGATTGCATCGTCACCCCGGAAGAGACCAGGGACACGCTGGCCTTCCTCCTCCGCATCGCCAGCAACTACGGCGGGCCGCACCTCGGCGCCTTCGTCCTGCCTCCGCTCGATGCCCCGTCGCCGCGTTAGCCTGGCGC
>CAZFSA010000100.1:0-17165 GCA_964521535.1 uncultured Gemmatimonas sp. | reverse complement strand
TCCACGTGCGCTTTCCCGTGCTGGCGCCGAACCCGCACCACTGGGTGCGCGTCGCAGCCGGAGACGCAGGCTACTCGTCGAGCGGCCTGGCCAACACGGTGCCGCCCGGCGATCAGGGCGGAGGCTCGGGCCCGACCGGTCCGGACCCCTCAGCTGCCAGGATCCGCGCCACCGCCGCGATCGTGAGCGGGGCGCTCCCTTCGGCCCGGTTGTTCACCAGCAGATAGGCCGGAATCCGGAGCCCCGCCGCGGTCCGGGCCAGGCGGGCCAGGTCCTGCCGGAGCCGGGGGTTCGGCTCCCGGATCCGGTCGTAGGGTGCGAAGCGCTCGACCGCCTCGGCGTAGGTCCGCCCCGGCCTCAGCAGGGCCCGGGCGACCAGAAAGCTCGCGGTGATCGACTCCGGGAGATCCAGCTGCTCGCCGATCGGCGGCATCCGGGTCCAGGAGTTGAAGACGTGGGCCACGTCGTGCAGGCGAAGCACGGCGAAGTAGCTCGGCGCCAGGAATTCCTCGTTTCGTACCTCGACGGCGTACCGGCCCTCGGGCGGGAGGCGGCCCAGGAACTCGTCCAGCCGCTCGGCGAACTCGTCCGGGGAGATTCCGTCGCGGCGGGCGATGGTCTGGAACTCGAAGACGAACGGCCCCGTGTGGTCGCGGAACCAGGTCTGGTAGGGCGTCCAGACCTCGTCCACGAAGCGATCCACGCTCAGGAAATCGGGGTTCCGCTCGCCTGCTCGCCCCTCGCCCCGCTGCCCCGAGAAGGTGTGCACCGTGATCCGGTCCCAGACCTTGCTGACGCAGGGGAATCCCGGAGGGAGCGCCCGGGCCCAGGCAGCCAGGGTCTTCGGCGAGGGCGGCCCATAGAAGCTGGAATCGATGCCGACGGTGCCGAAGAGCGGGAACCGGGCGTACTCGGCCAGCATCGCGGCGCTCGCGCCGGAAGCGGGGTAGTCCCGGGTGTAGACCAGCCCCTTCCAGCCGGGATAGGTCCAGGTGGAGGTGCCGAAGCGGACGCCGGGCGGAATGGCGTGGCGGAGGGCGATCAGGTCGGCAATCGGGGCCGGCCGTTCGTCAGCTCGGGCTTCCGGCTCGCGGCCACTGGAGAGGGCCATGGCGTCCGCCTAACGCGGAACCAGCTTCGCCACCCGGCCGGCCGCGGTGAGCACGTAGAGCTCTCCGGCGGCATCCTCGCCGAAGCTGGTGATCTGGCCTCCGGGAGCCAGGTCAGGCCATGCACGCGCGTCCACCGCCTGGCCGTTCTGCAACCGGAAGCTCCTGATCCAGCCGCCGCAGTAGTCGCCGTAGAAGTAATGGCCGCGCAGGGCGGGGAGCGCCGCGCCGCGATAGACGTAGCCGCCGGTGACCGAGCATCCCTGGCCGTGGTCGTACTCCAGCACCGGGAGCGTGAGGCCGGTCTGGTCGCAGCCGGCCTGGGGCTGATAGCAGCGGCCGCCCTCCATCACGTTCCAGCCGAAGTTGAGGCCGCGGGCGGCGGCGGGGGCGCGCGAGGCGTTCACCTCCTCGCGCTGGTTCTGGCCCACGTCGGCGAGAAAGAGATCGCCCGTGGCCCGATCGAAGCTGAAGCGCCAGGGATTCCGGAGGCCCAGGCTCCAGATCTCCGGCCGGGTGCCCGCCTGGTTGACGAACGGATTGTCCGCCGGGACCGAGAGCACCCCGGCCCCGCTCACCGCCACCCGGAGCAGCTTGCCCAGCAGCGTGGTCCGGTTCTGTCCGTTGCCCTGCGGATCGCCGGCGGACCCGCCGTCGCCCAGGCCGATATAGAGCATCCCGTCGGGTCCGAACGCCACCATCCCACCGTTGTGGTTGGCGAACGGCTGCGGCACGGTGAGCAGCACCTGCTCCGAGGTCGGATCCGCCTGGCCGGGGTCGCCGGCCAGGGTCCGGAAGGCCGCCACCCGGGTCGCCCCGCCCGCGTCGGTGTAGTTCACGACGAACAGGCGGTTGGCGGGATAATCGGGATGGAAAGCCAGGCCGAGGAGGCCCTGCTCGCTCCCACCGGACACCCGGCCCGACAGGTCCAGGAACGGTGTCTGACGCAGCGCGGCGCCCTCCACGATCCGGATCGTGCCACGCTTTTCGACCACGAAGAGCCGGGTGGGATCGCCAGGGGCCGCGGTGAGGAAGACCGGAAAGGCAAGGCCGGAGACGACCGTGCTCAGGGTGACCTGGCCGTCGCCGCCGGGGGGCGGATCCGGGGTGCCCGCCGGATTGCTGCAGCCCAGCGCCGCGAGCGCCGCAGCACGCGCCCCATGGGCGAAACGGCGGCGAAGGGCACGAAGGGCCGGGCTCATTCCGAATTATACGCGGCCCGCCGCGCCGTCCGCCTTCGGGGCGCGAAGTCGATAGTATTCCCGGCATGAAGCGGATCTGCTATACCGGTGCCGGCGGCGTGGAAGTGATCGCGCTGCGGGAAGGGCCCGCTCCGAACCCCGGTCCCCGCCAGGTGCTGGTGCGGGTGGCAGCCGCGGGGCTCAATCGCGCCGACGTCATCCAGCGTCGCGGCGGGTATCCGGCGCCACCCGGTTGGCCGCCAGACGTGCCAGGGCTGGAATACGCCGGCACCGTGGAGGCAGTGGGACCGGAGGCAACCCGCTGGCGACCGGGTGACCGGGTGATGGGCCTGGTGGGCGGCGGGGCCCACGCCGAGCTGCTCGCGGTGGCCGAGGACGAGGCCATTCCGGTGCCCCGCGACCTGTCGTTCGAGGAGGCTGCCGCCGTTCCCGAGGCCTTCATGACCGCGTACGACGCGCTCGTCACCAGGGCCCGGGTGCGGGCGGGGGAACGGGTCCTGATCCATGCGGTCGGCAGCGGCCTGGGGACCGCGGCGGTACAGCTCACGAGGTGGATTGGCGCCACGGCCATCGGCACCTCGCGAACCGCTGACAAGCTGGTTCGGGCCCGGGAGTTGGGACTCGACCAGGGCATCGACACCGGAGCCGGAGGATTCGCCGTTCAGCTGGACCGTCCCGTGGACGCGGTACTCGACGTGTTGGGGGCAGCCGCGTTCGCTGACAACCTAGCGGCGCTGGCGCCGCGGGGACGCCTGGTGCTGCTGGGCACGCTGCAGGGAGGCCAGGCGCGGGAGGTGGACCTGGGCCGGATCCTCCGCCAGCGGCTGGAGGTGATCGGCACCGTGATGCGGGCGCGACCGGCGGAGGAACGAGCCGCGCTGGCCGGGGAGTTCTCCAGCCGGGTGGCGCCGCTGTTCGCCGCCGACGCGGAGAGGCCGGCCGTGCTCCGACCGGTCGTCGGCGCGGTCTTCCCCATGGAGGAAATCGCGGCGGCCCACCAGGCCATGGAGGCCAACATCATTTTCGGGAAGGTTGTCCTGACCTGGAGCGCTACCCGTAGCGCAGCCCATGAATCGGGAAGCCGTGCACGCGTTGGAGCGTCCTGATCCGGCGGTCCAGCGCCGCGACGTAGTCGCGCCCCGGGCCGTGACGATCGCCGTACCGTCGCCGGTACCGGTCCACCAGCTCCGGAAACTCCCGCTGGAGCACGGGAAGGAAGCCGTCGCGGGCCACGGGTGCGAGCCGGAGCGCCGACCCGACCGCGAACCGCGCGCCGGCCTCCCGGGCCGCCGCCATCAATCCGCCCAGCGGACCCCACCCGTCGGTGAGGCCGGGGATGATGGGCGCGATCAGCACCCCGGCCGGCACGTCGGCCTCGGCCAGCGCCGCCAACGCCCGGAGCCGGGCATGGGGAAGGGGAGTGCGGGGCTCCAGCCGGCGGATCAGCGCCGCGTCGAGACTGATGATCGAGATGCAGACGCTGACCTGGTGACGACGACCCAGCTCGCGGAGCAGATCGGCGTCGCGGGCCACCAGCGGGGACTTGGTGGTGATCCAGATCTCGAGCCCCTGAAACCGGGTGAGCATCTCAAGTACCGAGCGGGTGATGCGAAACCGCCGCTCAGCTGGCTGATAGGGGTCGGTCGCGGTGCCGATCAGGAGCGGCTTGCCCGCCATCCGGGCCGGGTCGAGCGATCGCGCCACGAGCATCGCGGCGTTCGGCTTGACGAAGATCTCGCGTTCGAACGCCTCCCCCGCGCTCCTGCCCTCGGCGGCGAGTCCGTTGCGCTCGGCGGTGTACCGATGGGTGGCCCTGGCGTAGCAGTAGCAACAGCCGAACTCGCACCCCACGTAGGGGTTCAGGGTCCAGAAGTCCATCCCCGTGCTGGCCGGCGAGTTGAGCGCCGAACGGGCCTCGAGCCGAAGGAACGTCGATCCGCGAGCCCGCCGGTCCAGCACGGGGAGCGGGGCCCGGTCCGGGAGGCCGAGGGCCAGCTGCTGCCCACCGGTCAGCCGCATCGAGCCCAGCCGCATTGGATGCAGGTGACGCATCCCGAGGACGGCACGAGCGGTCCGGAGCACTCGGGGCAGACCCTGATCTGGACTTGGGGGTGGGCGCCGGACGATTGTGAGGAGGTTGGAACCATTGGGCGCGACCGTGGCTACTTCGGTGTTTGTTCGGGCTTTCGATAATATGTGGTTTCTCCCGAGTCCGGTCAATGGGGGCCGCCGGAAGCCGCCGTGCGGGGCGGGCTGGACGGCGGCTGGTCTGGCGGCCTCGCTCCTGGCCGGGTGCGGTGCCGGAGAATCGACCAGTCCTCCGCCGGCCGCCCCGCCACCCCCGCCTCCTCCGGCGATTGGGTCGGCCGGCGACGGCACCCTGGCCACGGTGCTCGAATGGGTCAGGGGCCAGTATGGGCTGCCGGGCCTCGCGGGCTTCACCATCCGAGGGGCCGAGTTGGTGGAGATGGGCGCGGCCGGCGTCCGGGCCGTGGGGTTCAACCCGGCGGCCACGACCGCGGACCGATGGCACGTCGGGTCCCTCACCAAGGCCATGACCGCGACCGTGGCGGCGGTGCTGGTGGAGCGGGGCCAGATCGACTGGAGCACCCGAATCGCCGACGTCCTGCCGGACCTGGCCCAGGCCGGTCGGGCCGAGTTCCGGAACGTGACGCTGGAGGAGCTTCTCGCTCACACCGGGGGCCTGCCGACCGATGTGACTCGCGCGCCGTCATGGCCTTCGTTGCGGACGGCGCCAGGAGCCTTGAGGGATCGGCGGCGGGCGTTCGCCGGGGAATTGCTCACCCTGCCCCCCGCGGGGCCACGAGGCGTCTTCGCCTACTCGAACGCCGGCTACATCGTGGCGGGTGCCATGCTGGAGGCGGTGACCGGTCGGCTCTGGGAGGATCTGCTCCGCGAGGAGCTGCTCGATCCGTTAGGCATGACTGCCACCGGCTTCGGTGCTCCCGGCGCTCCGGGCACGCCGACCGAGCCGTGGGGTCACTTGAGACAGGGCAGTGGCTGGGCGCCCGTGCCGCCGGGCCCGAACGCCGACAACCCCGACGTTCTCGGGCCGGCGGGTACGGTCCACACCACGCTGGCCGACTACGCCCGTTTTGTGATGGCGCACCTGGCGGGGGCGCGGGGTACGGGTGGGCTGGTGTCGGCGGCAGGATTCGCCCGGCTCCATCAGCCGGTGACGGGGACCAGCTCCGCGCTCGGGTGGGGGGTTGGGCAGCGCGACTGGGCCCGGGGCAGGGTCTTGCAGCACGCGGGCAGCAACACCCTCTGGTACGCGGTGGTCTGGATCGCGCCGGAGCGGGACCTTGCGATGTTCGCCGTCACCAACGCGGCCGGCATCGACGGCAGCATCGGCGCCCAGGGCACGGACCGGGCCGTGCAGATCCTGCTCCAGCGGTTTCAGGCCCGCTATCCGTAGCGGCCGCCGGTCGGTGAACTCCGTCTAGCCGCGCCCGCCCCGTTCGATCCAGCGGTCCACGACCCGCCCCACCACGCCGAGCGGGAGCCCGCCCTGGTCGAGGATCAGGGCGTGGAAGGCGCGGACGTCGAATGCCGTGCCGAGTGCCTGCTCCGCCTTGCGGCGCAGCCGCCAGAATTCCATCGCCCCGACCTTGTAGCCCAGGGCCTGCCCGGGCATGTCGACGGCGTAGCGGAGCGTTTCCGAGGCGATCTCCGATTCCGCCATCATGGTGTGCTCCCGAAGGAAGTCCATCGCGCGTTCGCGGGACCAGCCCAACAGGTTCATGCCAGGGTCCACCACCAGGCGCGCGGTGAGGAAGGCCTCGCTGATCAGGCGGCCGTAGCGGTCGTAGGGGTCGGCGTAGAGGCCCAGCTCCTGGGGCAGCTCCGAGGCGTAGTCGGCCCAGCCCTCGCCGTGGGCCGTGGCGTAGAAGTCCCGGCGCAGGAGCGGCAGGTCGGGGTTCTCCTGCGCCAGCGAGATCTGAAAGTGATGGCCGGGCACCAGCTCGTGGTAGGCGATCGGGGCCACGGTGAAGAGGCTCCGCCGTTCCAGGTTCGACGCGTTGTAGAAGTAGATCCCGACCGGAGAAGCGGGACTGGGTGGCTGATAGAAGCCGTACGTCTGCGATGCCTCCAGGGCGGGGTTGAGACGACGGAACTCGGCCGGGGCCTTCGGTTCGCGCGAGAAGAGCCGGGGCACCAGCGGCCTGATGGCGTCGTAGTACCGCTGGTAGCGGGCCCCGACTTCCTCGGGGGTTCGGGCCAGGAACCGCGGATCACGGTTCATCGCCGCGAGGAACTCCTTTCGGCTTCCGCGGAAGCCGATGACCCGGAGCAGGCTGTCCATCGAGGCCTCCAGCGAGTCAAGGTAGGCCAGTCCGGTTTGATGGATCTCCTCGGGGGCGCGGTCCAGCGTGGTCATCCGGCGAACCAGGAACCGGTAATAGGCCTCGCCGCCCGGATACTGGCTCAGGCCCACGCCGGCGGGCGCCTGGCTGGCGTAGGTTCCCTGGAGGTACGCGACCAGCCGGTCCAGGGCCGGGTTCACCACCTCGTCAATCGTGCGGGCCACGCGGTCGCCAAATCCCGGCCGGACCGAGTCGGGCAGGGCGGCCAACCGGGCACTGGTTGGCGCGTACGGGCTCCGCGTCGCGGGCACCCGCAACGCGCGCAGGGTCACCCCAATCTGGGCGATGGCCGGCTTCGGGAGGCTGATCCCGCGTTCGGCGCGGGTGTCGAGACCGGCGAGGATGCTGTCGGCGAGCGGGCCGATGTCCTGGAGCCTGGCGAGATAGCGTTCCCGGGCCTCGGGAGAGTCGAGCGGCAGGTCACGCCCGAGGAACAGCAGCTCGCCGGTGAGAGGACTTTGATACGGGGTGATGGCCCGAAACGAGAGCCAGTGGTAACGGGGCGCCTCGACCTCTCCCTCCAGAATCCACTCCAGCACCTCGGCGCTCACCTGTTCGTTCGGGGTGAGGGCGTCGCGGTCCAACGTGGCCAGGGTGTCGAGCAGCGCCTGCGCCACGGCGGCCCGGGCCTCGGCCCCGGCCAGTGACACCGACGGAAGCCGCTCCACCGGGCGGCCATACTTGAGCTGCGCGGCCACGCTCGCGGCGATGGTCTGCTCGTGGGCTGCGGTGAGGAGCCGGTCGAGGGTGGCGCTGGCGTCGGGTCGGGCAGGGCTGCCACCGGGGGCGCAGGCTGCGGCGAGCAGCGCGAGCAAGAACCAGGGCGTGGGCCCGGACATGGATGCTCCTTACTGGGGGTGACTCCAAGGCGGTCGGATATCTGGCCGGCGCATGCCGGCGGCCTTGAGCGAACCGGCAACCATACCGCCAGCCGCCGGGTGGCCGCCAGCCCGGGCAGGTGGGCTCTTCCGCGAAGGGCCTGGGGGATGGAACTTGGAGGCGTCCGCCCCTCACCAGGAGCTGGGCGGCCTCGCGCGCTCGAGGTCCACGATGCGTCGTCTGATCGCCGTAGCTTTGCTCCTGCCGATCCTCTCGGCGCCGGTGCAGGCGCCGGAGAGACCGGGGCAGGGCACCGAGTTCTCCCGCCTGATCGAACGGCTCTCGGAGACCGGCGGCTACTTCAACAGCGACAACCTCGTCTCCAACGAGACCTCCTACCTCCACGTCCTCGGGGCCTTTCGAGCCCTTGGCGTTCGGGGCGGTGCCTACCTGGGCGTGGGTCCGGAGCAGGGCTTTTCCTACATCGCGGAGATCGAGCCGGAGCTGGCGATCATCGTCGACATCCGGCGCGACAACATGCTGCTCCACCTGCTCTTCAAGGCGATGTTCGAGCGGTCCCGGAATCGGATGGAGTATCTGGCGATGCTCTACGGGCGGCCGGTGCCCGGCGACCTGGCGATGTGGACCGATCTGCCGCTGGTGTCGCTCCTGGATCAGATCGACAGCACGCCGATGGACTCCGTGCTACACGACCGCAATCACGGGCAGCTCATGGAACGGGTGCGGCGGTACGGGGTTGCCATGACCGACCAGGACCGGGCCACCCTGCGCCGGTTTCACGACGAGTTCGCCTCCAGCGGTCTCGGCATCACCTACTCCAGCCGGGCGGGCTGGTCGCGCCGGCCCTTTCCCACCAACCGGCAGTTGTATCTGGAGACCGACCTGGAGGGGAACGAGGCGAGCTATCTGGCGAGCGAGGACCGGTGGCGTCGGGTTCGCGATCTGGAGCGGCGGGACCGGGTGGTGCCGGTCGTGGGCGACCTGTCAGGCCCGAAGGCGATGCGGGCCATTGCCGACTACCTGCGGGAACGCGAGCTCGTGGTGTCGGCCTTCTACCTTTCCAATGTCGAGTCCTACCTGTTCCGGCAGGGTGCCTTCCCGGCGTTCGCCGCGAACGTCCGGGCCCTGCCGTCCGGTCCGCGGAGCGTGCTGGTGAGGAGCTGGTTCGGTCGGGGTTGGCCGTTGCCCGGGAGTATGCCCGGCCACTTCAGCACCCAGCTGCTCCAGACCTTCCCGAGCTTCCTGGCCCTCACCGTGCAGGCGGACAGCGTGGACTACTGGCAGCTGGTGAGCGATGCGGTGGACCTCCGGGTGCCCGCCGGGGCAGGAGCCGGAGGGCCACCGCCCCGCTAACCCGTCAGGCGGCCGGCCGGCCCCGGACCCAGCGGAAGAGAAAGAGCAGGACGATGGCGCCGAGCACCGCGCCCACGAACCCGACCCGCCCCTCGTAGCCGATCAGGCCGGCGAGGAACCGTCCCACCCACGCGCCGCAGATCCCGAGGACCGTGGTGGCGATGAAGCCGCCGCCGTCCTTGCCCGGCATGATGGCCTTCGCCACCACGCCGACCACAAAGCCGATCAGGATGGTCCACACGATTCCCACGGCGTCCTCCGGGGTGTCGGGTTGGGTTCGGCGCAGGCGGGATTGGAAACCACCCCGGCACCGGCGCTCCCATTCTACGTCGGAGCGGCGAAAAGGTGTCAGGGCCGGCGAGGGGATCGGAATCGGGCGGAAAGGGATGTCCCGCGCCTACTCTCGTGGATCGACCAGTATTTTGGCGGTTGGCGAAGCTGGAATGAATTGCAATATTGAGAGATGACATATGTGATGACCGATTATTGGGCATCAGTCCCCGGCCTCTTCGAGTCCTGCCCGTCATGAGAATCCGCGTATTGGTAGCGGCTGACCTCCGCCTGGTTCGGGACTGGCTCGCGCGGGACCTGGGCGCCGGGCCGGACGTCGAGGTCAGCGGCTCGGCCGCCGACCCCGATGCCGCGCTGGCCCTGGCGCGGCGAACGAGGCCGGATCTGCTGGTCTTCGACCGGGGGATGCCCGACAGCCTGGTGATGGTTCGGGCAATTCGGGCTGAGCTGCCCCGGATCCGGATCCTCGCGTTCGGGGCCCAGGAGACGGAGGCCGAGATTGCGGTGTGCGCGGACGCGGGCGTGCACGGGTTCATCGCGCGGGACGCAGGGGCGGCCCGGCTCCTGGAGAGTGTCCGCCGCGTCGTCCGGGGCGATTTCGTAGGCTCGGCAGCCGTCACCGCGATGCTCCTCGCCCACTTTGCCCAGCGGACCGAGCCGTTGTCCGGTCACGGGCTCTCGAGTCGCGAGGTCGAGATCCTCCGGCTGATCGAGGTGGGGCGCTCCAACAAGGAGATCGCGGCGGCCGTCGGGATCGAGGTCGCCACCGTCAAGAACCACGTCCATCGGCTGCTTCGCAAGCTCCAGGTCAGCCGCCGGACCGAGGCCGCCGCCAAGTGGCGCCGCTCGGGCGCCGGGACCGGGACCCGCTGGGTGGCGCGCCGTGCCGGCTGAGGGGGCTGCTCATGCTCTGAGTCTCCGACTGAATCCGGATTGAATCCTTCGATCCATACCTCGCTCTGGTCATCGGATCCGACATTGGCACTGGTTCACGGGTGAGTCCCGCTCGGCTGCCCGGGCCGCCGCGGGCCGACGTCGATCAGCCAGAGGAATGTCCGATGAGTCTCACCGAGACCGAACGGGTCTTCGCCGGCGTCCATCAGGACGGGGTCAACGACCTGCTCACCGCCATCTTCACGGCCCGTCCCCGGTACCTCAACTACGGGTCGCCGCTGTTCGTGCCGGCCACGACGGCCACGGTAACGCAGATCCCCGCGATTCCGTTTCCGGGGGTTCCCGGCGGGATCCACTATGCCATCCTCTTCACCATTCCCCGGGTGGACTTCCACCCCGACGACAGCAGCGGCGCCTCGCCGCTTCCGCCGGGGCTGGGGCAGTTCACGCTCACGACCACGGTGCGGCTGGTGGTGGCCTGCACCGGGCGGCAGCGCGACCCGACCGGCGCGACCACCCACGTGCCGCCGCCCAGCGTGGTGCCGCTGGTCACCGCGCTCCAGGTGATCGCCAGGGGCCGGCCCGACGTCCGGTTCTTCGGCCCCCCCGGCAGCGGCGACGTGGGGTTGGTGATCGAGCAGGTCGAGATCGTGGACATCTCGCCGGACTCGCTGGAGTCGGTCCTCGAGTGTCTGATCCGGATGATGCTCCAGGCGGCGCTGGCCAACGTGCGGCTGCCGTTCTCCGCGCTCTCGATGGGGGCGTTCCAGCTGGTGCTGGTGCGGGGCCCGGAGGTCGAGGAGGACCAGGTGCAGCTCTACGGGAACATCTGAGGAGGGCCACGCCATGGCTCGAGAGATCATCGCCGCGCTGGACGAGGGCGGCGCCACGACCCTGCTTCACCAGGCCCAGGCGGCGCTCGGCACCGTGGGCGGAAGCGGTTCGGGAAGTCTGGGGCCCTTCACCGCCGGATGGGGCGCCAGCGCGTCGTTCAGCGGCGGGACCGTGGACCTGATCCCTCCGGACATCGTCCGGGTCGCCAACGTTCAGCTCACCTACACCCTCACCTTCAGCTTCCAGATCAACCTCAACAACTTCCTTCCCACGTTCTGCCTGCCGCGCGTGTGCGTCCGGATCCCGTTCGTCGGCCGGGTCTGCACGCCGCGGATCTGCATCACCTGGCCGACGATCACCGTGCCGTTCAGCTACTCCGACGCGCTCACCTTCAGCGGCGACTTCCGCCTGGCGGTCTACCAGAGCGGCCCCGACTGGAAGGTGGACGTGGTGATCGTGGGGGTGCCCTTCCTCCAGATCAGTCCGGCGGCCGCGGCGATCCTGGCGGCGCTCAGTCTGGTGGTGGCGGCGCTGCTGGCCCCGATTCCCTTCATCGGCCCATTTCTCGCGGCGGCCGTGGTGCTGATCATCAACACCATCGGGATCGCCGGGATGCTCGGCCTCCTCGGGGCGATCCTGACCCCGTTCGTGTCCGGTCTCAGGTTCCCCCTGTACAGCCAGCCGCAGCTCTTCAACGTGCTCCCGGCCGGCGGCCCGATCGATCCCCCGGCCAACATCACCCTCGATCTGGTCGAGGCCGAGGTCGTGGCCAGCGACGAGGACGAGCTGGTGCTGTCCGCCGACATCTCTCCCGCGTGAGGAGGTTCGGAGCATGAGTCTCGACAGTCGGGTGCTGACCCATCTGAGCTGCTACGGGCAGCGGTTTACGATGCCGGGCACGGTCCGGTACCGGCTCCTTGCGGGCCCGGGTGCCTGTCCGCCCGGGGACGAGGGCCAGTTCACCATCGAGGTCGCGGGCAAGGCCGCCGGGCCCGAGGGACGGCAGCACGACGTCGAGGTCCGCTTCAGGGACGGCGTGCTCGTGGCAGACCCGTCCCGGCTCGAGATTCAGCCGGGCGATCTGGTGCTCTGGCATGCCGCGAACGCCGCCGTTCCGGGATTCACGGTCCGCGGCGAGGGCCCCGGGAGCCGGTTCGACAGCAGCGCGCTCGCCGAGCAGGCGGTCTATACCCACGCCTTCGGGGTCGCCGGGCGGTACGAGTGGGCCGATGCCCGGGGCGGCCCGGTCCAGGGGGTGGTGGAGGTGGTGGCTCCGGAACGAACCGAGCCGGCCGACTGCGATGCCTGGATCAAGGCGCTGGCCGAAGGCGCGCTGATTCTGGTGACGAAAGGCGTGGCCCGGCCCGAACGCGTGCGCGTCCACCCGGGGCAGACCGTCTTCTGGGCGGTGGAGAGCGCTCCGGGAATCACCATTACCGATCGCAGGCTCATCGGCTGAGGACACCGGGCGACGGGAGGCGTTGGCGATTCCGTCGGCCGCCGGGGCCGGAACGAATCCGGGTCAAGGCGCGTATACTGGCTGTCGCGCGGGTTCCGGTTTCCGGGACCGTGCGACGGCCAGGAGAGCCAATGTCGCCCACGCCCGATCCCGACCTGCTCAATGACCACCAGCGACGCCACCTCGCGGTCACCCTGTCACAGATCCAGCGCCTGCTCGGTGAAGTGAATGTCATGCTCCAGAGCCCGGCCCGGCGGAACGGGATGGAGACCGAGCTGGACGACATTCCGGAGGGGTTCGCCGGGGAGGCGGTGCCCCGGATCGAGGACCTCAACGCCCGAATCGCCGAATTGGCGGCCCGGTTCGAGCTGCCGGGCCGGGAGCAGTCCCGCTACCGGTGGGTGCGGGCCGTGCTGGGGATGGCGATCGACAACCTGGAGGACACCCGGTCCCGGGCATTGCGGGCCTACGGAACCGTGCATCCGGACCTGCCAGCGGCTCTGGATCCCGCGCTGGGCGATCTCCAGCAGCGGCTCCAGATCCTGCTGGCGATGCTGGAGGCTGAACGGTCGCACCGTGACGCGGGATGAGCGATGGCATGTCCGTTGGCAGGGTGGCGCCTGCCCACCCCCTGGCCGGGGCAGCTTCGCCTCGGGGATCATCGCATCCTCCGATCGGACCCCGCCTCAGCTGGCAGACCAGGACTACCCACGGCCAGACCGCCCAGCAGCCGGGTTACCGGCCGAGGCCCCCAGAGGGTTGCTGCCCGCCGCCCACCGGAATCCCGAACCCCAGCTTGAGGTGCACGTCCCGCTGCCGAATGGTGGTCTCGGGCAGCCCCGACGAATAGCCAGCCGAGTAGCCCAGGACATCGGCGCTGAGATTGAGCGCCAGACCGCCCAGGTTGATCCCGGCGCCACCGCCCAGCGTGCCGCCGACGTCGGTCCGGTCCGCCGCACCGGTGAACGCCACGCCGCCCCGGCTCACGACCCCGACCCCACCGCCCACCCAGAGCGTCAGGAGACCGGTGCGGGGCAGAAGGAACACGACCAGCTGGCTGCTGCCCACGAACAGTCGGGCGCGCTCGCTCACCAGCTCGTTGGTGCCCTCGGCCAGCTTGAAGGTGGTCGGTACGTAGGACCCGCTGGTCTCCAGCCCCACCCGGCTGCCGAACCAGATGCCGAGTCGGGCACCAAACGAGGGCCCCGCCTCGATCTCGCTGGTCCCGCCCCCGCTGGTCAGCTTGGCGAGTTTTTCGGTCGGAACGTAGAAGCCGATCTGGGGGGTAAGGCTCAGGCGCTGGCCGAGCAGGGAGCCGGTGGCGGCGGTGATGAGGGCGGCTGAGAGGATCAGGGTGCGCATACGGGTGTGCCTCCTCGGGATGTGAGCTGACGACAGGCTAGCCCGACGGCCTCATTCCCCGATCAATGGCCGGTCAGTTGGCGATCAGGAGGCTCCCGGCCCCCCGGCTGGTGACGCCTGGGGGCCCGTTTCAGGTCGGGCAGGTCAGAATCGGGAGGCGGTAAGGGGATGGTCGGCGGCCGCCCAGGCGCGCTCGAACCGCTGGCGCACCTCGCGGGCCTCGGCCAGGTGGCCCTGCCGGGAGAGTGCCTGCCAGAGGCCATACAGGGCCCACCCGTTCTCCGGGAACCGGGCCAGATCCTGCCGGTAGGCGGTCTCCGCCTCCCGCGGCCGCCCGGCGGCCAGGAGAGCCTTCCCCAGCGAGTGGCGCATCGGGTAGTACCAGGTGGGCGGCTCGGTGTAGGCCATCCCGTCCTCCAGGTCCACCGCCCGCTGGAACTCCCGGACGGCCAGGGTTGGGGTCCCCCGGCGCATGGCGATCTCCCCGGCCAGGGCGTGGCGGGCGATCAGGAGCGCGGTCCGGTTGTCGCCTTCCGGCTGGCCCGCCGCAATCGCGGAGACGGTATCGAGCGCGGCGCGGGCCTCGGCCATACGGCGCCTGGCGGCGAACGCCACGCCCCTGGCGTAGTAGGCCATCCCGGTGGTGAACCGCAGATCGCTCCGGGGCAGCGGTTCGCCCAGGATCTGCTCCCACCGGCCGAACGTCACCAGCGTCCAGTAGCCGATCGGGGTGATCGCCTCGATCCACGGAACCTCGCGGGCCACCGCGGGGTCGAGCGCGTCGGCCGCGCGGAAAGCGTGTTCGATTGCCAGCCGTCCCGCGCCCATCATGGCCGCCGCGAAGCTGAGGAAGTGATGGTTGTGGGGATAGTAGCCCGAGGCGTACAGTCCGCGGCGCGCTCCCGCGGGGCCGTCGAGATAGGCCCGATCGGCGTGGACCGCGTGCTGGTTGGCGCGGATCGCGTCGGCATACCGCCCCACCCTGATGTAGATGTGAGCCGGCATGTGGACCAGGTGGCCGGCCCCGGGCATCAGCGCCGCGAGCCGCTCGGCGCAGGGGAGGGCGCGGGACGGGTCGTGCGCCTCCACGGCGTGAATGAAGAGGTGGCAGGCCCCGGGGTGATTGGGCGCCCGGTGCACGGCCACTTCCAATTGGTCGAGCAGCATGCGGGTGCCGGGGCGCGGAGTACCGTCAGGGCCCCAGTAGTTCCACGGGCTCAGGTTCATCAGGGCGTCGGCATGAAGGACCCGGACCTCGACGTCGTCGGGAAAGCGCTCGACCACGCGGGACATGGCATCGGCCCAGGCCGAGTCCAGCGAGGCCCGATCCCGGCCCGGCCCGAGGTAGCGGGCGGCGAGCGCGGCGATCAGGGCCTGTTCCACCTGACTGGTTCCCGCCGCTCCTGCCTGGGCCCGGCGCACCGCGGCGATCGCGGTATCCAGACCGGCCGGCTCGACCGGGGCGTTGATGTTGGGCCCCGACGCGAAGGCCACCCCCCAGGCGCACATGGCGCAGGCCGAATCGAGTTGTTCGCCCTGACGGAAGGAGCGGATCGCCTCGGCGTGGTTGAAGGCCCAGGTGAGGCGAAGGCCCTGATCGAAATAGCGCTGCGCCAGATGCGAGGCGGTAACGGGGTAGTGGTGAGTGCCAAGGTTGTCGTAGAGGGGGGCCTCCGGGTCGAGCACCGCCGGGTCCGCCCGGGTGGCCTCCCCCACCGGCCCATGATGGGAGGCCTGCTGGGCCACCACCGGCCCCGCGAGCAGGGCGGAGAGGGCGAGCGAGGCAAGCAGCATGGATGAGGGCATCGGCTCCTCCGGTCCGGTCGCCAGCGGCGGCGACGTGGTGTCGATCAGGGTCTGCCGTATATTGCGAACGGAGTCGCGGCCGCCCGACACTGGCGAGGACGTCCTGTGACCGATCGAGACCCCACCGGACCCGGCCAGGTGACCCGGCTGCTGGCCCGGGTGGACCGGGGGGATGCCGGCGCGCTCGACGCGCTGTTTCCCCTGGTGTATGCCGAGCTGCACCGCGCGGCGGCCAGGGCCCTTCGGATCGAGCGCCCGGGCCACACTCTCCAGCCGACGGCGCTGGTGCACGAGGCCTACCTCAAGCTGATCGGCGGGGGCCCGATCCCCTCCCGCAACCGGGCCCACTTCCTCGGCATCGCCTCCCGGGCCATGCGCCAGATTCTGGTGGACCACGCCCGCCGAAGGCAGGCGGCCAAGCGGGGAGGAGGGATCCGCCTGGACACCCTGGGGAGCGCGGCGGCCGACCCGGCGGACCCGGCCTCGGGGTTCGACGACCTGGTGGCGCTCGACGACGCCCTGGAGCGGCTGTCGGCACTCAACCCGCGATTGCGCAAGGTGGTCGAGATGCGGTTCTTCGGGGGCCTGAGCGAACAGGAGATCGCGGCCGCGCTCGACGTGACCACGCGCACCGTACAGCGCGACTGGGCCCGGGCCCGCGCCTGGCTGTACAAGGAGATCTATCCCCCTGGAGACCGGGAGCCCGATCCCCCCTCCTGATCCGGCGGCCGAGTGGTCGCTGATCGAGGCGCTGTTCGACGAGGCGCTCGACCGTCCCGCGTCCGAGCGCCGGACCTTCGTGCGCCAGGCGTCCGCCGACGAGAGGGTCCGTCGAGAGGTCCTGGCGCTGCTCGACGCGCACGAGCGGCAGGGGGTGCTGGAACGGCCGCTCGGGCCGGCCGCGCTGGGGACCGCGCAACGGGAGTCGATGGTGGAGCGGCTGGCCCCCGCTCTCGCCGGCCGCTATCGCCTGGAGGGGGTGCTGGGTGAAGGTGGCATGGCCACGGTGTTCCGGGCCCGGGAGTCCAAACACGACCGACCGGTGGTGCTCAAGGTCCTGCGCCCCGACGCGGCGGCCTGGCTCGGACCGGAGCGGTTCCAGTCGGAGATCCAGATCGTCGCCCGGCTGTCCCACCCCCACGTCGTGGCACTGATCGATTCGGGCGAGGCGGACGGCCTGTTCTACTACGTGATGCCGTTCGTGGAGGGCGAGACCCTGCGCTCGCGCCTTCGGAAGGGGCCGCTGCCGGTTGACGAAACCCGGACCCTGCTCAGAGATCTGGCCGACGCCCTCGCGCACGCGCACCGGCACGGGATCGTGCATCGGGATCTCAAGCCCGAGAACGTGCTCTGTTCGGCGGGACACGCGTTCCTGATGGACTTCGGCGTGGCCAAGCTGCGGCCCGAGCCGGGGGCGATCAGTCGCACCGCCGACGGCCTTGCCATCGGGACCCCGGCCTACATGGCCCCGGAACAGGCCAGCGGCCAGCCGGCGGACGCGCGGACCGATGTGTACGGCTGGGGGCTGCTTGCCGCCGAGGCACTGCTGGGCCGGCTCACCCGAAGCCCGGCCCGACTGGTCCGGCGGCCGGACCTGCCCCCGGCGCTGGTGGCGCTGATCGAGGAG
>CAZFSA010000099.1:0-17341 GCA_964521535.1 uncultured Gemmatimonas sp. | reverse complement strand
CGAAGAGCACCGGCGGGGCGTCCCCCGCGCCGAGCCGGGCGATGGCCTCGGCGCTGGCCAGCTCGAGCGACAACAGCACCGCATCGGGGCGGATCCGGGCCAGGGTCTCGACGCCGGCCTCGACGCTGAGCTCGCGAATCACCTCGTGGCCGGTTTCCTCGAAACGGGCACCGATGGCCCGGAGCACCGCCGGATCGCCGTGGATGAGGAGGATCGAATCGGTCATCGTCTCACTCGAAGATGGGTGGAGGCCTGCGGTTCTACCCCGGTACCATCACGCTGAGCGCCCGCGGCACGGCCTGGATTGCCAGGGGCGTGGTCCCCGCGACATCGCCGTCGAACTGCACCGGCAGCACCTCGTCCGCCTCGATCCGGATCTCGGACCCCCGCGCGTACCTGAGGTAGCGGGTCGGACCGGTTCCCATGACCACGTTCTGGATCGCGCGCCACAGCCCGCGGGCGCACTGCCAGGGGCCGTCGGCCGCCAGCACCAGCAAGTCCAGCACGCCGTCATCGAGCGCCACCCGGTCCATCACCTTGAGAACCGGCGGGATCATTTCGGGACAATTGAGGGCCAGCGCCACCGTGGCCGGCGCCTCGAAGGTACGACCGTCCACGGCGATGGTGCACTCCGTGGACCGGACGTCCGGAATGACCCGGGCCAGCGTGGCCAGATACCCCCCGATTCCCCAGCGCCGCTTCTCGGTGCTCGCCGTGCCCCCCATCACCCGGGCGTCGGCGCCGGCCCCGCAGGCCACCGCGAAATAGTGGGTGCCGTCGGGCCGTTCGACCCGGCCCAGATCGATCCGCCGGGTCCGGCCCCGCGAGATCAGCTGCGCCGCCGGAACCGGCCGGGAGGGAATCCGGAGGTTGCCCGCGAGGATGTTGCCGGTGCCACCCGGAACCAGGCCCAGGGGCACCTCGGTGCCGGCCAGGGCCGCGGCCGCCTGCATCGTGGTCCCGTCGCCCCCGAAGACCACCACCGCATCCACCCCCTCGACCACGCCCACGGCGGCGAGCCGCCGCGCATCGCCCGGGCCCGCTGTCTCCGCCACCTCCACCCGCCACCCCGACGCCATCAGCACCCGGTGCACCGCGTGGCTCCGGCCCGGGGTGGTCCGGGCCGCGGCCGGGTTGGTGATCAACAGGGCGCGCGCCATTGGTCAATACTCCCGGTCCCAGCGCAGGTCGGCGGCGAACTGGTAGATGCTCCGCGCCCCGAACGCCCGCGCTGCCTGGGTCAGACACGACTGCACCGGTTCCGCCGCCACCTGGAAGCGCATCGTGGGGTGGAGCCGGTATTCCAGCGACGCCCCAAGATACTGGTAGGAGAAATCCACCCCGCTGCCAATGCAGGCGCCGGCGCTCAGGATCGCGAACAGGCGCGGCAGGACCTGGCGCCCAACCGCCAGCGTGGTGACGTTGCCCCCCGACGCGAACAGCGAGTTCCCCTGGGCGAAGCCGGGTCGGATCTCCACCAGATCGAGGGGGAGCCCGACGTCGCGGATCAGACTGCGCTGCAGCTCGGCGGACAGCACCGTCGTCCCGATCGCGCCCAGGGTTTCCCACCCGACCCCCCCTGCCTGCTGGGCGACGATCGAATTGGCGAGCGCCCCCGTCACCAGCAGCGACACCAGGTCGCGCTCGGGCAGGGGAGCCCGGTCCGGAGCGGTGGTGAGCGTCAGTTGCGGGGCCAGCAGGGTGCCGGTAATCCGGGCGATGATCGGGTACTCGTCGCTGGCGCCGGTTCCCTGCACCGTGCGCACCACGTGCCGGGCCTCCACGTCCAGCGTCGCGTCCAGGTCGGGCGTGTTGAAGTACTGCAGGGTCCCCCGCTCCACCAGGAACGTCCGGAAGACCGGGCCGAGCTTGAGGGTGTAGGTCCCCCGGGGAGTCTGCAGCTGCCCGCTCACCCGGTACTCGCGGGAGCGCGGCGTCCACCGCTCCTTGTTCACCGTGATCCGGCCCTCGAGCTGCAGGTTGGCCTCGCTCGAGCGGAGCCAGACGCCCTCGCCCACCCGGAACTGGAGGTCGCGGATCAGAAGCGAGTCGAGGAACCGGCTCTGGAACTGGGCCCGGAGCTGCTGGGCCCGGAGCGCGGTGGTGTCCACGAGGTCCAGGTTCATCGGATCCTCGAGGTTGACGATGTCCTTGGTGATCAGATCCGAGAAATAGAGCACGCTGTTGGTGGCGGTGGCGGCGCCGGTCAGAACCGGCCGCTCGGGCGGCCCGGTCAAGGTCACTTCACCGCGTGCCCTGAGGGTCAGATAGTTGCGGACATCGATGACCAGGAAGTCGGAGGCGGTGAGGGTGAGGTCGAGCACCGGGCGGGTGAGCCGCTCCAGGCGCACTCCCCCGGCAACCTCCAGCTGCCCGTCCCCGCTCCGGAGCCGGAGCCCGTCCGCGAGGAGGGAGTCTCCGGCCAGGCGAATCCGCCCACCGAGGCCGGTGTACCGGACGTTGAGCCCGGGAACCCGGGCGGCCCCATTCATGAACTCCACCGAGCCGCCCAACCGGGGCGCCTCCCAGCTGCCTTCCACCCGGGCATCGATCCGCATCGTGCCCCGGACATTCTGCAGATTTCGGGTGAAGGCCTCGACCACCGCCAGGTCCACGCTGTCCGCCTGGCCCCGGATCACCAGTGCTCCCGGCAGCTGGCGCCGGGGGACGTCGGTGAAGCCGAGGTCCAGGGGCAGGGAGACATCCACGTCGAGCACCGCGCGGCCGGTGCGCCAGAAGGTGAGATTGCTCTCCAGCCGCCGGTCCTCGTAGTTGAACACCCCCCGAACCAGCGGAGCCCGGGACTCACCCAGCACGGCGCCGGTGACCGACCCCGAGCCCCGGAGGAGCGGCGCCCTGGCGGTGCCCTCGATCCGCCCGTCCAGCGCCACCCGGCCCTCCACCCCGGTGGTATCGCGCTGGAGGAGCGCATAGACATCGCGCAACCCCACGCCGAAGCCGCTGAATCGAAGCCGCGCCGGCGAGCGGCCCGGCAGCGTGCCGGTCAGCTGGAGCACCCCGGAGCCGTCGTCGGTGGCCACCACCATGCTGTCGAGGGCGGTCCCTTCCTCGCCCCGCGCAATCTCCACCGGGGCCGCGAGCCGCCAGGTCCGCTCCAGCACCCTCGCGCCCAGCGAATCGATTCTGACGGTCCAGTCGCCTCCAGCCTCCCGCGCCCCACCGGCCGCCTGGAGCCGGGCGGCGTAGGGGGTGGCGACGGCCAGCCGCCAGTCGAACGCCTCCGGCAGGCCGCCGGCGAACGCCTCCACCGCGCCGACCCGGTACCTCCCCAGGGCGGCCGAGTCGATCGTGGCCCGGACGGCAAACCGGGGAGCCTCGGTGCGCCCGCCCCACCACTCCAGGCTGAGATCCCCGCTTCGGGTGTCGTAATCGAGCCAGCGCACCGAGTCGGCCCGGGCCTGGGCGGCTAGGCGCCAGCGGTCGAGCGAGCCCTCGATCGCAAAGCTGCCCCGCCCCCGCCCCCCCAGACGCTCACCCTCGGTCGGCTCCTGCGAGACGCCGGCAAGAGTGATCGCCAGCGAATCGAAGGCCGCCAGGGTGAGGGCCACCACCTCGCCGCTGAGCACGCCCCGATGGGGCTCAACCCATCCCAGGGTGCCGGCCGCAGCGCCCTCGCCCCCCTCCCACCAGGCCCGCGCCGTGTCCACCGCGACCACGCTGTCGCGGATCGCGAACGACACCCGGGCCGAATCGAGCAGGACTTCGCGGAGCCGGCTCTGACCGAGGACCAGACGAATCTCGGCCTCGGGCACCACCAGGGTGTCGACCCGGCCCGTCAGCTCCAACCGCCCGTTGAGGCGGCTGGCCGGCCCGCGGCCCGCCAGACTGGCGAGATCGGCGTTGGTGAAGTCGACGGCCAGTTGGTTCGCGGCCCAGCGGGGGGGCTGGAGGGTCACCCGACCGCGCGCGGCCAGGCGGCCCAGCGCCCCCCGGACATCGGTGTCGATCTCCAGGCTGTCGAGATCGCCTTGCAGGCGGACGGTGCCCCGGAGGCCGCCCTGCATGGGGGCGTCGGGGAAGCTCCCGCGAATCCCGTCGAAGGCCAGGGAGTCGAGCTCCAGCGCCGCGTCGACCGCCAGCACCTCGCCCCGGGTGTCGAGCCTGGCCGTGCCCCGGATCCGGCTCCGGGGCCGGCTGCCGTCGGCATGGACGGCCTCGCCCTGGTAGAGCACGTTCTTCCAGGGGCCCTCCAGATGGCCGGCGAGCCCGAGGCGCCCGTCCAGCCGGACCGCCGGAGCGAGCAGCCGAACCGTGCGGAGGTCGAGGTCGGCCCGCTCCAGCTCGGCATCGAGGAAGGTGATGCCCTCGCTGCCGCCTAACGCCAGGCGACCGGCCAGCCGCACGTCGCTGGCGTTGGGGTCCGGCACCAGGGCGTCGGTGAAGCGCCAGTCGAAGCTGACCGTCAGCGCGTCGAAGAAGCCGCTGGCCTGGAGCGGGCCGGTGAGCCGGCCAGCCAGCGGCAGGGTGTCGAGATAGGGCCGGACCGCCTCGAGGTCGAAGGACCCGAGCTGGACGTCGAGGTTGCGGAATCCGAGCCCGCGATACACGTCGAGAATGGCCACCAGACTCCCCTCGACCCGCGACCCGCCCCCGGCAAGCGAGAGGTCGCGAAGGTCGAACTCGCTGCGGCTGCCGGCGATCGACTTCGCCCGCACCCGCCCCCGACCGGCAAGCGACGGAAACTCCGGCGAGATCCACCGGAGATCCGCCAGGTCCACCGTTGGGGCCGTGAGCTCGAAATCGTAGAGCAGGGTGTCCTGCGGCCAGTCCACCCGCCCCCTCCCGGCCACGACCGTGGCCGGCAGGGCCGCCCGGTCCAGGTCGAACACCAGGCTGTCGGCCCCCTGGATCAGAGTGCCCTCGAAGGCCCGCACCGTCACGCCGGGATCGCTGACCACCGCGGCGAGCGAGTCGATCCGGAGCCGAAGCGGCCGCCCGTCGGGCGTCGCCACCGTCGCGACCGGGATCCGCGCGGTGAGCGGCTCGATCACCCGGACCAGTTCCAGGCCCTGCGCCTCGGTGGCGCCGGGCTCGATCCGCCGGCCCGGCCTGGCGCGCTCCGCCGCCAGCGCGGAATCCCGCTGCCCGTCGGTTCGAAGTCGGCCGTCAGGATTCCAGGGCGTCCGGATCTCGAGGCGACCGTCAATCAGTTCGAGATTGCGAAACTCGATCAAGGGGGAGGGACCGCCGCCCGGGCCACCTTCTCCCAGCCGCAGCACCTCCTGGAAGTTCATCCGCCCGCCACGGTGCTTCACGATCCGGATCTCGGGCTCGATCGCCCGGACCCGGTGCATCACGACCCGCCCCGCCAGGAACGCCGGAATGCTGTACTCCACCTCCAGCCGGGGCACGCTGGCCAGCAGCGCCCCCGTCGTGTCCCGGACCACCACCGAGTCCAGGGCCAGTCCGGTCCAGAAGTCGCCGGAGATGCCGGTGACCGAGATGGTGCCGCGCACCAGGCGGTGGGACTGGTCGGACACGAGCCGGACCAGCAGAGCACGACCAGGCCCGGTGGCCACCAGCGACCCGGCGACGCCGAGCACGGTGGCCAGCACCGTGGCCAGGCCGACCACCAGTCCCCGCCCGACCCGGATCCCCATCAGAAGGCGTGCCCCACGGAGAACTGGATGTTGAAGCGGGTGAGGCCCGAGGCCGGGCGGCGGTAGTCGGTTCGAAGCAGCCGGAGATCACCGGTGGCGAGATCGGCTTCGTAGAGCGCGCCGCGGGGTCGCTCATACCCGTTGTAGGCGACGTCCAGCCGGGCCGGACCGAGCGGGGTGGCGAGCCTGACCCCGATCCCCGGCGTGAACCGGATGGCCGCCCCCCCGGAGGCCAGCGCGCTCCCCCGTTCCCAGACCCCGCCAGCGTCCAGGAAGGCGGCCCAGCGGACCCGGTCCGCCAGCACCGGCGACGGCAGCCGCATTTCGACGTTGCCGACCACCAGCGTGTTGCCGCCCGTCGGGGCCACCCGGACCTGGCCGGGATCGGTCGGGAGCCCCGCCGAATCGACGAAGGTGCTCGGGACCACATATACCACCGGACCGAGCTCGTTGCGATCGAAGCCGCGAACGTCGTTGGCCCCGCCGGCGTAGAAGCGCTGCTCCGGCGGCACGAAGTTGCCTTCGGCCTCGTCCAGGGTCAGCCGGGGAGCGAAGACCAGTCCCGCCCGAAGCTGCGACGCAAGGACCACTCCCCCGCCCAGCGGGCGGTACCAGGCGGCCGCCCCACCGATCCGGGTGAACTCCGCCAGCCGCGCCGAGCCGATGGCGCGCGAGCTGTGGGTGGCCTCGACGGAATAGGCCGAGCCCCGGGCCGGATCGAGGAGGTTGTTCACCCGGCGGTAGGTGGCCGTGGCCGTCAGCGTGGCGAGCAGGCGCCGCTCCCGCAGTCTGGCCACGTCCCGCTGGACACAGGCATTGAAGACCGAGCAGAAACTCACCGGATCGGCCTCGGTGGCCCCGTAGGAGAGGCGGTAGGTAAGGGCCACCGGAATCCGGCGCGCCGTCTCCCGGCTGAAGGTGACGCTCCCGCCCACGTCCTCGCGCTGGTACACCAGGAACTCCGATCGCCGCTCCGCGAACAGCGCCACGGTGAGGGCGTTCGACGGCGAGAGAAAGGCCGGCCGGCGAAGCGAAGTGGTCAGCGCGAAGTTGATCTCGCGCGAGCCGACCGTGTCGCGATTGAGAGACCCGCAGACCCAGGACTGCTCGGCACCCCACCCGAAGGGGCCCGAGCCACCGACCCCGATCTTCGACAGCTGCCCGTAGACGTCGAACGCCTGGCCCCGGCCGGCCACGTTCCGGGCCGTCCACCCCGCGCTGGCCCGGAAGCAGTCGTTGGTGCCATACCCGACCGCCGCCCGGGCCCGGAACAGGCCCCCCTCCTCGACCCGGACCTGCAGCGGCACGACGGGATCGCCGAGGGTGAAGGCCAGCGTGTCGATCAGCACCGTGGCATAGCGGAACAGCCCCGACTGGTACAGGTTGAGCTGGCTACGATAGAGGTCGCTCAAGCGATAGGGTCGCCCCCGGCGCGTGGTGAGCAGTGACCGGACGAAGCTCGAGTCCACCTCGCGAGTGCCGAGGACCGCGATCGACCCGACGACCGCGGGGCTGCCGGGGTCGACCACCAGCCGCAGGTCGGCGGTACGCAGGGTCCGGTCGACCTCGCGGCGATCGGCGAACACCGACGCCGTGGGATACCCCTGGTCCCGGAGGCGCAGCTGGATCGTGTCGGCCGTTGCGATCAGGAGGTAGCGGTTGAATGGCATTCCCACCCGAAGCGGCAGGTCGCGGGTGACCCGCGCCGGGCTCGGAACCGAGTCCAGCCCGACGATGTCGAGCGTCCGGACCAGCACCGGGGTCCCTTCGTCGATCCGGAAGGTGATGGAGACGTCCTGCCCGGTACGGCGAACCACCGTGTCGACGGTGGCCTCGAGAAAACCGCTCAGTTGATACAGAAGCCGGATCCGGGCGGCGTCCATCCGGAATTCGCGCTCGTTGAACCGGCGCTTCTCGCCGAGCCCGAGCCAGCGCACCGGCCCGAACGACGCAAAGAAACTGGACTGGGTGCTGGCGATCGCGGCGCGAAGCGCGAGGTCGGTGATCGACCGATTCCCCTCGAAGGCCAGCTTCCGCACGATCAGGTCGGGCTCCTGGGCCGCGACCGGGCCAGGCACCGACAGGAGCGCGCCAGAGAACGAGACGATCAATCCGACTCGCCACCCGGCGGTGCCCTTGCTCGGTGCCAAATTCTGCAACATCGCCTCTGCCGGCCCCTCCGGCCTCGAGTGGCAAATCCTGGCGGATTGACCCAACGATCTAAATGTAGTAGCCTGAAAATGTTACGCCACCTTTCCACCCCGATGAACGGCCCCGATCCTCCGCCCTTCCTTCGCCAGCGGATCAAGTCGGCTCCCTCTCGCCGGTGCCAAGCTCCATGACAGCAACCAGGAGCTCCGCGACCCGCGTCCGGTTCGTGGTCGCCGCCGCTCTCGCCGTCGCCCCCTTCCCCGCCGACACCATCGCGCAGGGGCCGTCGCGACTCGCGCGCCTCTTCGACCAGCCGCCGCTCGATCGCAATCTCTGGGGAGTGGCGGTACTCGATGCCAGACACCGCCTCCTGTTCGGGCTCAACGCCGAGCGCCTTTTCATGCCCGCCAGCAACGTGAAGCTGGCCGTCTCGGCCGTCGCGTCGGCGCTGCTGCCCGCGGAATGGACCGTCACGACCTCGGTGTACGCCGGCGGGCCGGTGACCGATGGCGTGCTGCGGGGCGACCTGGTGCTCTACGGACGAGGAGACCCGACCCTCGGCCGGCGATGCTTCGCCGTCGATACCCTGGCCCCGGGCGCCTGTCGTCGCGATCCGTTCGAGCCCCTGGCCCAGCTCGCCTCGGCGGTCCGCGCGCGAGGGGTCGCGCGGGTCGAGGGGGATCTGATCGGAGATGCCAGCTGGTTCGACGCCGAGACCGTGCACGGCACCTGGGAGCACGACGACCTGGACTGGGGGTACGCCGCACCGGTCTCGGCGCTGGGCTTCCACGAGAACACCGTGGTGCTCACCGTAACCGCCGGCGCGACGGAGGGCGCACCCGCAACCGTGGCGGTGTTCCCGAGTCTCCCGGGGTTCGACGTCGACGCCCGAATCGTCACCACGGCCGACACCACCGTCCCCGCCTGGGTGGTCACCCGGACCGCGACCGGGATCGCCGTCGCCGGGTCCATCCGCCCGGGAGCGGCGCCCCGCCGTGAGAGTCTGGCGGTTCCGGACGGAGCCTGGCTCGCCGCCCAGGCCTTCCGGAGCGTCCTGGCGGATTCGGGCATCGTCGTCACCGGCGCCACCCGGGCCGTCTACGACTCGCTCGCCACCCGGGCGGCGCGCGCCTCGCCCCCGCTTGCGGACGTTGTCTCGCGCCCGCTCCGGGACTGGGTGTTCGCCATCCTGAACGTGAGTCAGAACTGGTACGCCGAGCTGTTGCTGAAACAGCTGGGGCGCACCTTCGGCACCGCGGGGAGCTGGCGCGAAGGGCTGAGGGTCGAGCGCCGCTTTCTGATCGATTCGGTGGGCCTCGACTCGACCCAGTTTCACCTGCACGACGGCTCCGGCCTCTCGGCGAAGAACCTGGTGACGCCACTCGCCTTCGCCCGGATTCTGGCCTGGATCCGGACCCACCCGCGCTTCCCCACCTTCGCCGCGGGATTGCCGCAGAGCGGCGCGATCGGATCCTTGCGGACCCGACTGGCGGGCAACTCGCTGGCCGGTCGGGTACGGGCCAAGACCGGCAGCATCGGACAGGTCAACACCCTGTCGGGCTACGTGGAGCGGGCCCGCGACGCCACCGCGCTCAAGGGGCCGCCGGAGCGGATCTTCAGCGTTCAGGCCAACCACCACACGCTGGGTGGCCGCGGCATGATCGACGCGATCGACACCGTGGTGACGGAACTGGCGCGTCCGCTGCGGGGCCGGCGTGGGCCGACGCCCTGACGGCGGCTATCTTCCGCCGCAACTCCGCTGCCGAGGGTCCACGCGTGAAGATTTACACCAGAACCGGCGACGAGGGCACGACCGGCCTCTTCGGCGGCGGCCGGGTCCCCAAGCACCACCCTCGGGTGGCGGCGTACGGGGAGATCGACGAGCTGAACAGCGTGCTCGGCCTGGTGCGCGCCACGCCCCCGGAAGAGTTCTTCCGCGCCGAGCTGGAGGCCGTGCAACGGGACCTCTTCGCCATCGGGGGCCACCTCGCCACCCCTGACCCTGATCGGGTCCGGGCGGCGCTCGCCCGCGCCGAGGTCTCGCCCGAGCGGGTGACGGTCTTCGAGCGGATGATCGACGAGGCCGAGGCCGAGCTGGAACCCCTCCGGGCATTCATTCTGCCGGGCGGCACCCCCAAGGCCGCTTCCCTCCACCTGGCGCGGACCGTTTGCCGCCGGGCCGAGCGGCAGCTGGTGGCGCTGGCCGAAACGGTCGAGGTGCCAACCCTGTTCCTGGTCTACCTCAACCGGCTCTCCGACCTGCTCTTCACCCTGGCCCGACTCGCCAACCACCGCGGAGGCGCCGGAGACATCCTCTGGTGAGCGACGCCGGCCGCCTCTGGATTCGGCACGCCCAGGGGCGCTACCCGGTGGACCTCGCCGCCGGGGCGGTGACGCGGCTGCCGGAGCTGATCGAGGAGGTCGCCCCGGGGCGCCGGGTGGCTCTGGTGACCGATCGCAACGTGGCGCGCGCCGTCGCGACGCCGCTCAAGGCACCCACGCTGGTGGTCCCCCCGGGCGAGGGTTCGAAGAGCCGGACCCGCTGGCGCATGCTCACCGACCGGCTGCTCGATCTGGGATACGGGCGCGATGGCGTGCTGGTGGCGCTGGGCGGCGGGGTGGTGGGGGACCTGACCGGATTCGTGGCCGCCACGTTCGTTCGCGGGATTCCCCACCTCCAGGTCCCGACCTCGCTGCTCGCCATGGTGGACGCGTCGGTGGGCGGCAAGACGGCGGTCAACACCCGCCATGGCAAGAACCTGGTGGGGGCCTTCTGGCCGCCAATCGCCGTCCTGATCGATCCGGCGGTGCTGGCCACGCTGCGGAGCCGGCACCTTCGGGCCGGGCTGGTGGAGGCGCTCAAGCACGGGCTGGTTGCGGATGCGGGCTATTTCGACTGGATCGACGCGGCCGCCGAACGGCTGCTGGCCCGTGACCCGGAGGCGCTGTTGACGCTGGTCCGTCGCAGCGTGGAGCTCAAGGGGCGGGTGGTGGAGGCCGACGAGCTGGAGCGGGGCCCCCGGGCCGTGCTGAACGCCGGGCACACGGTCGGGCATGCGATCGAGCGGGTGAGCGGGTGGCGGGTGGGACATGGGGAGGCGGTCGCGGCGGGGCTGGTGGTGGAGGGAGTGCTGGCGGAGCGGCTGGGGCAGGCCCCTTCGGGGCTGGCCGAGCTGCTCTGTCACCGGCTTCGCCGCCTGGGGCTGGGGGTGACGCTCCCGCCCGCGGGGGCGGACCCGGCCCTGCTGGCGGCGATGCGACATGACAAGAAAGCGGCTGGTGGCGAGCTGCGGCTGGCGCTGCCCCGCGCCCCGGGCGCGCTGCTGGCCACGCCACCCTGGATCACCGCCGCCGCCGAGGATAGCGTTAGGCAGGCGTTAGGCATCGCTCGACGACTCCTTGCCGGCTGACCCGGGGCCGGCCCGTCCACACGGCCCCTTTTCCCTAACTGCTTCTCCGATCAGCAGTTCCACCACTGATCGACATCAGTCCACAAACCGGTTTTCCACAGATGTAGACGAACAGGGTAACTCGCTAATGCCTAACGCCTTGATGTGTGGACGCCGGAAAATCGTTGACCAGAACCTAACGGTGTCCTAGATTGAGTCGGCAACGCTGCACGACGCCGGTCGCCGGCCTCCGCTGAGGCCATCTCTCGCACAACGCAGGACCCGTTTCACAGCCGCCGAGGTCGCATGCGCACCGTCCGTGAACGCAAGGCCCGGGCGCCGGGCCGAGCTTCCCCCGCCAGCTCGTTCGACCAGTACCTGCTCGACATCCGGAAGCTGCCGATGATCACCGACCCGAAGGAGGAGGTCCGGCTGGCTCGACGGGCTCGCAAGGGGGATCAGGATGCCATGGATCGCCTGGTCACCGCCAACCTCCGGTTCGTGATCTCCTACGTGAAGCGCTTTCAGGGACACGGCCTCGACCTGGCGGAGCTGGTCGCCATCGGGAACGAAGGCCTGCTCAAGGCCGTCAAGAAGTTCGACCCCGCGCACGGCGTGAAGTTCATCAGCTACGCCGTCTGGTGGGTCCGGCAGTGCGTGCTCAAGGCCCTTGCCGAGCAGACCCGGACCGTCCGGATCCCGCTCAACCAGAACGCGGCCCTGCTCCGGATGGCGCGGATCGAGGCGCTGCTGGCTCAGGAGCTGGGCCGCTCTCCCACCGACGCCGAAACCGCCCGCGTCCTCGACGAGTCGATCGAGACCGTTCGGGCCGCCCGCCTGGTGTCGTCGGTGGAGGTGTCGCTCGATGCCCCGGTCGAGCGGCACGACTCCACCGCCCCGAGTTACGGCGAGCGGGTGGCCGGATCCGGCGGCGCCGACATCGAGGAATTCGTGGACTCGGGCCTCCAGCGGGACTTCCTGCTCCAGCTCTTCGACCGGTACCTCACCCCGCGGGAACGCCGGATCCTCGCCCTCTACTACGGGCTCGAGGAAGGCTCCGAGGCGCTTACCCTCGAGGGGATCGGAGCCCTGCTTGGCGTCACCCGGGAACGGGTCCGCCAGATCCGGGAGCGGGCCTTCGAGAAGCTCCGGAATTCCCCCGAGGTCCGCTACCTCCAGCGTCCCGCCTCGGTGGCCTGATTCGGGCTCCCGTCCCGGTGGTGGCCCTGCCCTGCCGGCAGGGCCGCTACATTCCGGGGCATGCTGCTTCCGCTGTTCCCGCTACCCACGGTCCTGTTCCCCGGGGCCCTGATGCCGCTCCACATCTTCGAGCCCCGCTACCGGGCGCTGCTCGCGGACGTGGTCGAGGCCGACCACCGCTTCGGCCTGCTGCCCCCGGGCGAAAGCGGCGATCCGCCGCCGGGGACGGTGGGGTGCATTGCCCGGGTCCGCGCCGTCCAGCCCCTCCCGGGTGGACGCTCGAACATCGTGGTCTCCGGCGAGGAGCGCTTCGTCCTGGAGCGCGTGGTTCCGGACGAGCGAGCCTACCTGATCGGTCAGGTCGGCTCGCTTGCGGATGAGCCGGACACCAACGTTCCCGGGCCCGCCGACCTCGTGGCCCTCAGGGCCATGGGCCGCCGCTATGCCGAGGCGCTCGGGGCCCTCAACGACGTGGAGCGTGACGCCGAGTTCGCCGAGGACACCGGCCTGCTCACGTTCCAGGTGGCCGCCCTGCTGGAGTGGGACTACCAGGTCAAGCGCCGGTTCCTGGAAATCCGCTCCGCCACCGAGCGGGTTGCCCGGTTGCTCCACGCCATGCCGGCCCTGCTCGCCGGGCTCGAGGCCCGGGCCCGGGTCCATCGCCGGGCCTCGTTGAACGGCACCGGCCTGCACTGAGCCGTGAGCGGCGACGGGCTGGAACGAGCGATGCAGCGGATCGTGGGCCGCCGCTGGGTTCGCTCCCGTCCGGCGGAGCGGCGCACCTACGAGTCCGACGGCCTCCCCACCCACGCCGCCGTGCCCCGCCTCGCCGTCCTTCCCGGCACCCGCGAGGAGGTCATCGCGCTGGTCCGCTTCTTCGCCCGGCACGACGTGCCGTGGGTGGCGCGCGGAGCGGGCACCGGTCTCTCGGGCGGGGCGCTGGCCGGGGCCGACGCCGTCGTCGTCCCCCTCACCCGCCTCAACCGGATCCTCGACCTCGACCCCACCCGGCGCCGGGCCCGGATCGAGCCTGGCGTGGTCAACGCCCGGCTGGGCGAGGCAGCCGCGCCGCACGGGCTCCGGTACTGTCCCGATCCTTCCAGCCAGACCGCCTGTACCCTGGGAGGCAACGTGGCGGAGAACGCCGGCGGTCCCCACTGCCTCAAGTATGGCGTCACCACCAACCACGTCGCCGAGCTGGAGGTGGTGCTTCCCGACGGGAGCCTGGCCCGGCTCGGCAGTCCCGACGGCGAGGCGTGGGGCCCCGATCTGGTGGGCCTCTTCGTGGGCTCCGAGGGGATGTTCGGGGTGGCGATCGAGATCGCGGTGCGGCTCGAGCCGATGCCGGAAACGATCCGTACCCTGCTGGCTGACTTCACGACCATCCGCGGAGCGAGCGAAGCCGTGAGCGCGATCATCGCCGCCGGGGTAGTCCCCGCCGCCCTGGAGATGATGGACCAGGCCACCATCCAGGCGGTCGAGGCGTCGATCTATCGGGCCGGCTACCCCGTCGATGCCGCGGCCGTGCTGCTGGTCGAGATCGACGGATCGCCCGAAACCGTCGCCGCGGAATCCGCCGTCGTCGAGGCGCTGCTCCGCGGCCACGGCGCCCGCGAGATCCGGGCGGCCACCGAGCCCGCCGACCGGCTCCGGCTCTGGCAGGGACGGAAGAAGGCCTTCGGCGCCATGGGCCGGGTGGCGCCGGATCTGGTGGTCCAGGACGCGGTGGTGCCACGCTCCCGCCTCCCCGACCTCCTCGAGACCATCGGCGCGATCGGACGGCGGCACCAGCTCACCATCTGCAACGTGTTCCACGCCGGCGACGGGAACCTCCATCCCAATATCTGCTACGACCGGCGCGACATCCCGCTCGCGGCCAGGGTCCGCGCCGCCAGCCGCGAGATCATGGAGGCCTGCGTGGCCGCGGGCGGATCGATTACCGGCGAACACGGCGTCGGGTCCGACAAGCTGGAGTACATGCCGCTGATCTTCGACGCGGAGAGCCTCGCCGCGATGTGCGACGTGCGCCGCGCGTTCGATCCGACGGGACGGGCCAACCCCGGCAAGGTGGTGCCGACTCATGCCTGCCGCGAATGGCGGGAGGGCGCCCGGCCATGAGCCGCGCGCTCCTCGACGCGGTTCGGAGGGTCTCGCCCGGGGCAGCGCCGGCCGCCGACGGGATCCCGCGGGCCGCGCCCCGAAGCCTCGACGAACTGGCCCACGTGGTGGGGCTGGCCGCCGCCGAGGCCTGGCGGATCCGGGTGGAGGGACGGTCGACCTGGGCCCCGCCCGACGCCCCGGCCGACCTGGCGATCAGCACGGCCGCCCTCGATGCCATACCCGCGGTGGCCCCCGCCGATCTGGTCGCCACCGCCCAGGCGGGGGTGCCGCTCAGCACCCTGGGTCGCACCCTGGCGAGTCATGGGGTCTGGCTCGCGCTGGACCCGCCCGGACACCCCGATCGCTCGTTAGGCAGCGTGATCGCCACCGGCACGGCGGGCCCCCTCCGCCACTCGGCCGGTCCGGTGCGCGACCAGGTCCTCGGCGTCACCGTCGTCACCGGGACCGGCGCCGTGGTTCGGGCCGGCGGGCGCGTGGTGAAGAACGTCGCGGGCTACGATCTCACCAAGCTCGCCGTCGGCGGGTTTGGCGGGTTCGGCATCGTGGTCGAGGCCCATCTCCGCCTCCGGGCCCTCCCGGCGGCGCAGGCCACCCTCCTGGCCCGCGCCTCGCTCGGCGAGGCCCTTGACCTGGCTCTCGCCGTCGCCGGCTGCGGTGCGGATCTCGCCGCCCTCGAGCTCCTCTCTCCCGGACTCACCGGGGCACCATTGTGGACCCTGCTGGTCCGGATCCTGGGCACGAAGAGCGGGGTGCAGGGAGCAGCGGACCGGGTTCGCGGCGCCGGTGGCCAGTGGCAGGCGGCGGACGGGTCAGCCGCCCGGGGCATCGACCAGGCGGTCTCCCGCGCCGCGCTCGACGCGCCCGTCTCCCTCCGCCTGGGTGTCCTGCCCGACGGCCTGCCGGAGGCACTGGATCTGCTGGGCCGGGTGCTCGACAGCGGGCTGGTATCAGCTTCGGCGGGCCGAGGTGGCGTTCGCTGGAGCGGCTCGGCCAGCGCCGGGGCGATCCGTTCGCTCCGGCACCAGCTGGCCGAACGGGAGATCCCCCTTACGCTGGAACGGGCTCCCTGGCCGCTGCGCCGGGCGGTCGGTCACTTCGGCGCCTACCGCGAGGGTGTGGGCCGGCTCACCGCTCGACTCCGCGATGTCTTCGATCCCCACCGACTCCTGGTGGTACCCCTCGACGGCGCCGAAGATGGCTGAGCCTGCCGGCCGCGGGGGGTTCGCGGCGCTCGACCCCTGCGTCCACTGCGGGTTCTGTCTCAGCGCCTGTCCCACCTATCTCGTCACCGGCGACGAGAACGCGAGTCCGCGCGGGCGAATCGTCCTGATGCGGGCACTGGAGCGTGGTGAGCTCCCCGCCACCGACCCGGGCGTCCGCGAGCACCTCGACAGCTGCCTCGGGTGCCGGGGCTGCGAGCCGGTCTGTCCCTCGGGGGTCGGGTACGGATCGGGCCTGGAGGAGGCCCGCGCCCGGCTCGCCGCCGCCAACGGGATCGGGTGGCGTGCCGCCGCGCTCCTGGCCGCGTTCGCCAGGGCTGGCGCCGCCAGGGCGCTTTTCGGAGTGGCCCGCTGGCTTCGCGCCTCCGGGCTGGCGGCCGCGCTCGGTCGGCTCGGGGGCGCTGCCTTCCCTCTTGGGATGGTGGCGGCCACCAGGCCCTGGCAGGAGGCGAAGAACCTGGTGGAGCCCCGATCGGCCGGTGATGCCGGCACCGTCGCACTCTTCCGCGGCTGCGTGATGGATGGGCTGTTCCAGCACGTCCACGACGCCACCCGGCGGGTCCTGGCGGTGAACGGGTATCGGGTGATCGAGGTCGACACCCGATGCTGCGGCGCCCTGCACCAGCACGCCGGCGACGAGGACGGGGCCCGCGCGCTCGCCGCGGCCAACGTGGCGGCGCTGTCCGGCCAGCTCGTTGACTGGATCGCGGTCAACAGCGCCGGATGCGGGGCGCTCCTCAGGCACTACGTCCTGGTCGCGGGCCCTGGGGCCGCCGGCGTGGCGACCCGGGTGCGGGACGTGACCGAGCTGCTGGCGGCGCGCGGGCCGCTGCCCGGCGCCCCACTCCCGCTCGACGTGTGCTATGACGCTCCCTGCCACCTCCAGCACGCCCAGGGCGTGCATGCCGAGCCGCTCGCCGTGCTGCGGAGCATCCCCGGCCTCCGCCTTCGGCTCCTTCCCGGCTTCGACCGCTGCTGCGGAAGTGCGGGGCTGTACGGCATCCTCCACCCCGGCCTTTCGCGGGCGGTGCTGGCGGAGAAGCTCGAAGCGATCCGAGCCGCGTCGCCTCGGCCCGCGGTGGCCGCCACCGGAAATCCGGGCTGTCTGATGCAGATCGGGGCGGGCCTGCTGGCGCAGGGTGACCGCATCCGGACAGCTCACCCGGTCGAGCTTCTGGACCGGTCCTACGCCCTGGCCGGGCTGTACCGCTGACCGGGAACGGCGCCCGGTTAGGTTCCAGGGATGGAGCTGATCCCGCTGTCGGCGGACCGACTGGCTCGCCTCGAGGCTGGCCCGGTGGTGGTGCCGGACCGGATGGCGGTGTTCGCGATCGAGGGGCCGCAGGCGGTGGCCTGCCTTCAGGGACTCCTGACCAACGACGTCGTGGGCCCGGGCGACGACGCGCTGATCTACGGCGCGCTGCTGACCGCCAAGGGGATGATCGTGGCCGACGCCTGGGTCTTCCGCCAGGGCGGCGGCTTCGTGCTGGTCGTGGAATCGGCGGCGCGGGAGGCGGTGGCGGAGGGTCTGCGGCGGCAGCTCCCGCCGCGGCTGGCTCGAGCCACCGACCGTTCGGCGGACTGGTCGGTCGCGTGGATCCTGGGTCCGGCGGCGGAGGCCCGAGGCGCGGTGGCGCGA
>CAZFSA010000098.1:0-17383 GCA_964521535.1 uncultured Gemmatimonas sp. | reverse complement strand
TACACTCTTTCCCGCGACCCCCACGCTCGCCCCCGCCCCCAAGCCGGCCCGCGCCTGGCGCGCGGTCACCTGCCTCTACTTCGCGGCGCCCCGGGCCCCGGAGCCGGCCGGGCGCTTTCTCGTGCTGAACGGCGAGCGGGCGGGGCCGGTCAACAACCTCTGCGTGCCCAGCAACCTTGCGCCGGAGCTGGCGCTCCCGGGAGCAGCGCTGATCTCCGCCACGGTCCTGGGCACTCCCGCGGTGGCAGACGACGAACTCGAGCGGGCCGTGCGGGAGCAGCTCGCCCACTGGTATGGCGCCCAGGCGGTCCGCGGCTGGCGGCGTCTCGCCACCTATCGAATCCGCGAGGCCCTCCCCGCGCAGGCGCCGCCGTGGTACACCGAGCCCCGCTGGCCGGTCCGGATCCGGCCCGGCCTCTACGCCGCCGGCGATACGCTCGACACGGCCAGCATCGACGGCGCGTTCACCTCCGGGCGTCTGGCCGCTGACGCGGTCGTGGCTGACCTGACCTGACGGACCTCCGCGGTCGGGTGGCACCCCTGCACGACACCTGACGGGCGACGACGACGTTCACGGCTGGAGGGTCCGGAGGAGCGCGTCGAGCCGGGCGTAGCTCTGGTCGCTGCCGTCCTTCATGCCAGTGGCGAGGGCGGCGTCGCGCGCCGGTTTCGAGGGATAGACAATCGAGAGCGTGATCACCGTGTGATCACCCCGTTCGGTGAGAACCAGCGTGTTCAGGGTTTCCGGCCACGCCGGACCCCATCGCTCGGTAAAGACCACCCGCTCCGGCCGGTCCACTGCGCGATACGTCCCCTCCATCACGAGTTCCTCACCGCCGGTCTTCCGCCATCCGAAGCGCCACCGGCCGCCGGCGCGGAGGTCGACCTCACAGACCGGCATGGTCCACCCTTCCGGGCCCGTCATCCAGTGGGGGAGGTGCAGGGGGCTGGTCCAGGCATCGAAGGCCAGGGCGCGGGGGGCATCGACCACCCGGGTGATCACGACTTCCGTATCGGTCGGCGTCTCGTAGACCGTGATACCAGGCTGCAGCTCAGTCGTCATTGGCGCGGTCCCCTGCCTTGAGGTGTGTGAGGTAGCGATCGAGGCGGGCAAAACTCGGCTCCCAGAATCGGCGGAACGGTGCGGTCCACTCCATCACCTGCTTGAGCGGAGTGGCGTCGAGGGAGCGGGGCCGCCACTGGGCCTCCCGGCCGCGTCGGACCAGCCCGGCCCGTTCCAGGACCCGAAGATGCTTCGAGATGGCGGGTCCGCTCATGGGGAAGGGTGCGCCGAGTTCCTGTACGGTGGCCGGCCCCCGGGTCAGACGAGAGAGGATGGCCCGGCGGGTCGGATCGGCGAGGGCGGCCAGCGTGACGCTGAGGCGGTCGACGGCCGGCGCGGCCTGGCCGGTTCGCTGCGGCCGGCGGCGGATCGGGCCGGCGAGAGCCTTGACGCGGGACCTGGAAACCGACGACATATCTAACCGCTTAGTTATTAAACCAATGGGTTATATATGGTTGATCGACAGCTCTGTCAAGAAGGCCTCGCCGTGGCTCGGCTGGTGAGGTCAATACTTAGGTGTTGACCTAACTAATCACGGGCATTATCCTGGACGCCCATGGTCACCGCCCCGGCCCTCGATCAGGTGTTTCACGCCCTGGCCGACCCGACCCGCCGCGCCGTGGTCGAACGCCTGGGCCGAGGCCCGCAGACCGTGAGCGAGCTGGCCGAACCGTTCGAGATGGCCCTCCCCTCCTTCCTCCAGCACGTCCGGACCCTGGAGCGGGCCGGCCTGGTCCGCTCCACCAAGAGGGGTCGGGTCCGCCTCTGCGAACTGGCCCCGGGCGCCCTTGGCCGGGCCGAGCGCTGGCTCTCCCGCCAGCGGGCGGTCTGGGAGCGGCGGCTGGATCAGCTGGATGCCACGCTCTATCAACTCCACCGACAGGAGCAGCCCCGTGCCGACTGAAGCCCACCCCGTCGACGGCCACCTCGATCTGGTGCTGACCCGGGTCGTGGACGTGCCCCGCCAGCTGGTCTGGAAGGCCTGGACCGATCCCGCGCTGGTGGTGAAGTGGTTCGCCCCCGCTCCCTGGACCACCGTCGACTGCGAGATCGACCTCCGGCCGGCGGGAATCTTCCGGACCGTGATGCGTTCCCCCGAGGGCCAGGAGTTTCCGAATGTGGGCTGTTATCTGGAACTGGTCGAGAACGAGCGGCTGGTCTGGACCGACGCCCTCCAGCCCGGCTTCCGCCCGTCGGAGAAGCCCTTTTTCACCGCGGTGATCACCCTGGAGGACGCGCCGGGCGGCGGCACCCGCTACACTGCCCGCGCCATGCACCGGAACGACGCCGACCGCGCGACCCACGAGGCGATGGGATACGAGGTCGGCTGGTCGCAGTGCCTCGATCAGCTCGTTGCCACGATGAAGGCGTCCGCCCGCTGACCCCCCGGCCGAGGGCGGGCCCGGGTCATCCGGTCCGGGCCGGCCCGCTCTCCGCCAGCTTCCGGGCCATCATCCGCACCATCTCGGCGTTGGTGAACGGCTGCCAGCCGTGCGGTTTCATCGGGCGGCCATACTCGAACACCGCCCGGGCACCCAACCGCTCCAGCGTCGCCTCCATCCGGTACACGGCGAGGTTCAGGTAGTAGTTGTCCATGTCGCCGGTGTAGACGTGGATCTTGCCGTCCAGGTCCTTGCCGATCCGAGGCCAGTTCCGTTCCAGGTAGTGATTGAGATCGTAGCCGTTGTCCCGCCAGTAGGCCGCCACCGTCTTGTCGATGGTGCCGGTCCAGCGGTTGAACAAGGGCCTGGGGTAGCCGTCGTCACCCACCGGCCCGTAGGCCGCGTCGTAGGCCTGGAGCTGCTGGCCGCCGCGGACCTTGGTGCCCAGTACCTCCTCCAGCCGCCCGAGCATCCGCACCGTCGTGCCCGGCTGGCCCTCCTCGGTCCGGCTCATGTAGCGTTCGCGGAGCAGCCACTCGTTCGGCCCGACGTTGGGCATGAAGGCGTTGGTGTCGGCGTAGTTGTCGATCATCTGATTGCGAGAGAAGTCGACCGCGTCCGGGTACATCGCCCAGGCCCCGCCGAAAAAGGTCGGGCGATGGATCTGAAGCGCGAGCGCGATCCAGCCGCCGGTCGAGCCGCCGGTGAGGAACCGCGCCCGGCCCTCGGGAATCAACCTGAACTTCTGCTCCAGGAAGGGAACCAGCTCGGTGAGGAGCGCGTCCTGGTACGGCCCCTGGTTGGCCGAATTGACCGCGTAGGAATCGTCGTAGAACGGGGTCGGGTGCTGGAAGGTGACGGCCACCATGCGGGGGAAGTCGTCACTCATCCAGGCCTGGGCGAACTCGTACCCCGGCTCGCGCGCCGTCCGCACCAGGCGGCGCTGGCGGGCCTCGGCCGTCTCCGGCGCGCCGTCGGGGTTGAAGCCGAACGGGGCTCCGAGGCCGAAGTGCCCCTGGATGTAGATCGCCGGGTAACGCTCCCCAGGGTTCTCCTCCCAGCCCCGCGGCAGGAGCACCGTGGCGCCCAGGTACACCGGACGGCCCCACCAGTCCGAGAGCAGCTTGCTCTCGATCTTCACCCGCTTCACCCAGCGGGTGTCCGGCGGAACCTGGACGGGCGGGAGCTTCCGGGTGAGTCTGAGCTCGAGACGCGAACTCCTGGGATCCCACTGCACCCGCTGCGGCTCCGAGACCAGGTTGCCCGGGGTCCGGTTCCACTGCCGGCCTTCCCACTGGTCCCACGCCACCCAGATGGTCTTGCCGTGCTTCGGGGTGACCCGGGTGTAGACCACGAGCAGGCCCTGGACCCAGTAGTCGCCGGCGGGAATCTGGGCCAGGGTGTGAACCGGGAACCCGGGGGTCTCGCCAGTGATGGTGGCGGGGCGGACGCCGGTCCACTCGCTCACGTCCACGCCGAAGAACGGGACCCCGCCGTTGTAGGAGCCGGCCTGGAGTCGGGGCTCGGTCGAGCCATCGCGGGTGAAGATCACGAACGCCCGGCCGGTGATGGGGCCGTCGGCCAGGCCAGGTCCGATGGTGAGGTTGACCTGCTGGGCCTCGACCCCCGCCGCGATCGCGGCGCCGAGCAGCCCGGCGATGATTATCGCGCGTCCCCGCATGTTCGCTCCCCGTGCTCTCTATTGGTGATCAATCCGCGTACCCGCCGATAGTATCCCGGCGCCGGATGGCTCGCCACTGGCGGCGTGGTCGACGAGACCCGGCCACGGGTCCCGGATCCGCCGGCTGCCTTCGGTGGATGGTAGCGGGAGGGGTCCCGCGATAGCTTTGGCCGGCCCGGTAGCCCACGTCGACCCTCGACCCCCTGCCCGTGACTCCTGCCACGAGCCCCCCTCCCGATTCCGCCCCGACGCTCCACCGCGGCCTCGGGCTCCTCGGCCTGGTGGCCACCGGGGTCTGCGCCATGATCGGCGCGGCCATCAACATCATCCCCTTCGCCATCCAGCGCACCGCGCCGGGCATCGGCCCGAACGTGATGCCGGCCTACCTCGTGGCCGGCGTGCCGGCGCTGCTCGCGGGATTGTCGCTCGCCGTCCTGGCGTCCGCCATGCCGCGCGCGGGCGGCACCTACGTGTTCGCCAGCCGGGCGCTGGGACCCTATCTCGGATTCGTCGCCAGCTTCTCCCAGTGGCTGGCGGTGTCGGTGGCCATGGGGGTGGTGTCGTACCTGATCGTCCCCTTCCTCCGGGATATCGCGGTCGCGGCCGATGCCCCGGCGCTCGCGGCGCTGCTCGAGCGGGGGCCGGTGCGGCTCGCCATCTCGCTCGGCACCCTCTGGGCCGCGGTGTTGGTAAACGTACGTGGAATCGGAGTCTACCAGCGAACGGTGATCCCGTTGATGCTGCTCACGCTGGCGTTGGGCGGGTTGGTGATCGTGGCCGGCTTCACGTCCAGCCAGGCCGAGTTCGCTGCGGCGCTGCTCCGCCGGGACGGGACCACCGTGCCGGAGGTTGCGCCAACGCCGCTCACGGCGGCGATCCTCCTTCCGGCCGTCGCCGTGCTGTTCTCGTCGTTCATCGGCTTCGAGTCGATCGCCCAGGCCGGGGGCGAAGCCCGGAATCCGGGCCGGAACCTCCCGCTCGCCATCCTGATCGCGGTGATCGGCGTCGGCGCCTTCTACTTCCTCTTCACGGCCGCCGTCTATCACACCGTGCCCTGGCAGGTGGTGGCGGAGCAAGCCGCCCGCCGCGATCTCACGGCACCGGGACTCCTTGGCTACGTGCTGCCGCCCTTCTGGACGGTGCTGATCACCGCCGGCACCGCCGTGGCCCTGATCAAGGACCTGCCCGCCATGCTCCTCGGCGTGTCCCGGCTGATGTTCGCCTGGGGGGAGGACGGGATCTTTCCACCAGTGGTGGCCCGGGTCCACCCGGCCTACCGCACGCCGCACGTGGCGATTCTGGCCAGCGGATTCATGGCCACGGCCAGCATCCTCGGCTGTTTCGTGGCGGGCGACTTCTTTCTGGGCGTGGATATCCTGGTCACCGCCATGCTGGTCAACTTCGTGCTCACCTGCCTCTCGGTGATCCGGCTGCCGTTCGTGAACCCGGCCATCGCGGCGCGGGCCACGGTCCTGTCCGACCGGCGGCTCCAGTTCCCCGTGGCCGCGCTCGGCGTGGCGGTGCTCGGGCTGCTCCTGGCCGTTCACACCTGGCGCGATCTCGGTGGCGACCGGCCCTGGTTCCTCCGCTCCACCTGGGACTGGGTGATGGTGATGGGGCTCGGCACGGTGTTGTACTGGCGCGAGACGGCCCGGCTCAGGCGCGCGGGCGTGGACCTGGCCGCGCGGATGCGCGAGCTGCCGCCGCAATGACCCGGCTCCCCCAGGTGGAGCTGGCCCCGGGCCTCGACACCACCCGGCTCCTCACCGGCCTCTGGCAGGTGGCCGACCTGGAACGGGGCGGCTCCCAGGTCGACCCCGCGCTCGCCGCCGCCGACCTGGCGGCCTACGTCGGCGCCGGGTTCACCACCTTCGACCTGGCCGACCACTACGGCACGGCCGAGGATCTGGTGGGCGCCTTCCGCGCCCGATACCCGGAGGCTGCTGCCCAGGCCCGGTTCTTCACCAAGTGGGTGCCGGAGCCTGGCCCCCTGGCAGCCGGCGCGGCCCGCGACGCGGTGGAGCGCGCCCTTCGGCGGATGGGCGGAACCCGGGTCGACCTGCTTCAGTTCCATGCCTGGCACTATCCCGACCCGAGCTGGCTGGATGCCCTTTTCGCGCTCGACCAGCTCCGCCGCGAAGGACTGGTCGGCGCGCTGGGAGTCACCAACTTCGACACCGCGCACCTCCGGATCGCCGTGACGAGCGGGATTCCGGTGGTGACCAACCAGGTGTCGTTCTCGCTGCTCGACCGGCGGGCCGGCGGCCCGCTGTCGGCGTACTGCCTGGCAAACGGGGTTCGGCTGCTGGCGTATGGGACGCTCGCCGGCGGGTGGTTGTCGGAGCGCTGGCTGGGGCAGCCGGAGCCCGACTGGGAGCGGACTGGCACCTGGTCGCAGATGAAATACGGGCGGTTTCTGAGGGAGGCGGGCGGGTGGCCGGCACTTCAGGCGCTGCTCAAGGTACTTCACCAGGTGAGCAACCGGCACGGCGTATCAATCCCCAACGTGGCCACCCGCTGGGTCCTCGACCAGCCGGCCGTGGCGGGGGTGATTGTCGGCGCCCGGCTGGGTTCGAGCGAGCACCGAGCCGACAACGCCCGGGTGTTCGATCTCGCGTTCTCCCCCAGAGACCGGGAGGAGATCGAGACCGCACTCCGTGCCCTGGCCCCGATCCCGGGCGACACCGGCGACGAGTATCGAAGGCCGCCCTTCCTCACCGCCTCGGGCGATCTCTCCCACCACCTCTCGGCCTTCCCGCCGCCGTACCCCGTGGAGACCGGGCCGGACGGCCGGGTTCGATGCCTCTCGGGAACCCGGTGGGAGGCGGCGGCCGGGTACAGCCGGGCGGTGCGCGCGGGTGATCGGATCCTGGTGAGCGGGACGACCGCCACGCACGGCGACCGGCTGATCGGCGGCACGGACGCCGCGGCCCAGACCCACTTCGCGATCGACAGGATCGAGGGCGCCCTGTTGTCGCTGGGCGGGCGGCTGGCTCAGGTGGTCCGGACCCGGGTGTATGTTCAGCGCATGGAGGACGCGGAGGCCGTGGCCCGGGCGCATGGCGAGCGCTTCGGGACCATCCGGCCGGCGAACACGCTGGTGCGGGCGGATCTGGTAGGCGAGGGGTACCTGGTGGAGGTCGAGGCGGAAGCGGAAGTGGACTTGCCGTGAAGGTGGCTTCTTCCCCTACGCGTACACCAGCTCGGGGATGTCGACCAGTTCCGGCGGCACGGGCATTCGCTTGAGCACGTGGCTTTGAAGCCGGACGAAACCGTTCGCCGCCCGCTGACAGTTGGCGAGCAACCACTGCCGTGAGCAGTCGGAATTCAAGTAGTCACAGAGATCGACAAGCCGGGCGGGATCGGTCGGGACCAGATAGTAGACCGAGTGTCGTGGAACGACAACGCCGTGATCATCCAGTACGAAATAAGGCGATGCTCCGATATCCTTGCAGAGGATCTTAGGCTTCAGGATGTCGACCAGCGGCGGATTCTCGTGGAACGCGTACCACGGCTTCCGCGCAACGCAGGTTCGTTGCAGGAGTTTGGCCCGTCGCTCCGGGTGTCGCAGGTAGTCGCCGAGGGGGCCCAGCTCTTCCTCGAGGAGGAGACTTCCGGTCCTCTCGTAAGGCGTCAGCAATAATTGGGTTGTTTCGATGCCACCGCCCGGCCTGAGATCGCGCCCGGAGAGGGTCGGCAGCGCAAAAGGCCTGAGTGCCGCCGGGATCTCGCTCTCCCGCACCAGAAAGACGCTGTCCGCGCCGGTGGCGACCCCGCAGCTGATTCTACGAAAGGCCTCGCTCAGTACCGGGCCCGCGGGACGGCTCGCCTCGCCGACCGCCAGTGGCAACCAGGACGCACCGCTCCGGGAGAGGTGAACTCGGCTGACGGTTCCATTCCGGAATCGGACTACCGTTTCCATCGACCCCGCCGATCCACCCAGGGTGGTGACCGTCGGGTAAGTGACCAGCGGACGAAAGGCATCCTCGTCGATCAGCTGAATCTCCTCGACCCCCCGCGCGGCCAGAGATCGGCGAAGGTTCGCCGCCGACTGGACGTAAAGGAACTTCTCAGGCGTGACGAAGACCAGCCGCCCGTTCGGCTTGAGCAACGCGAGAGCCTGCTCGAAGAAGAGCAGGTACAGATCGAAACGGCCCACAGCGGAGCGGTAGCGCTGTCGGTAGCCGCTCCTTTCCTCCACCGTCAGGCCGGTAATCGGAACGTACGGCGGGTTTCCTACGATATAGTCGAACCGTTCCTCAGAAGGCTCCAGGAAGTCGCCTTGGCGCAACTCCACGCCAGGTACATGCCCAAGCTCGGCCCGAGCCTGCTTGAGGAGGGCCGGATTCAACTCGATGCCAATGATCCTTGGAACCGGTGCATTGGTGGTGCGGCACCAACGGATCACCCCTTGGATGAACGCCCCGGCCCCGCAGCCGGGATCCAGCAGGACGTCTTCGCGAGCCGGTGGGCGACGCTCGAAGAGCTTCGCGACCATCAGATCGACCAAGCTGGGAGGTGTTGGTACGAATCCCTTCACCCGATTGCCCCCTGGACGGGACTGGCTTCTAGTCCAATATAGCAGCCGTCCCTCCGCCGAGCGTACCGAAATAACGCGCGTTCGCGTCCCGACTTCCCCTTCAGTCGCGCGTCCGGTCGGAGGCCCCGACCGGGACAGGCTCTGGCTCGATTCCACGGGCCCGCCGAATGGCAGTCAAATCCTGACAGGCACGGAACAACACTCGCGCGAGCTGGTTGGGTGCATCAACCGCCTCAGTCTCGTAGGTAGTAGGCCGGTCCAGGCTGACCGGGCGAAAGCAGAAGAGGCCGACTCCGTCGCTGACCTGCTCGGCAAGATGGGCGAACTGCGCCACACGGTTTCGATCCCGGTCGCTAGTGACCCGCGCTGCAATGAATACATATGTTCGCGGTTTCACCGACCTCAACCATGCCGTCAGGTCACCTGAGATTGTCACGGGTGCCTGGCCCGACGGCAACGCGTTTCGAGCGTACTCCGCCTTCAGATCGATCGTCTTGAAGCCAATCTCCTTGACGCGCTTGTCAAGGTCAGCCGACCCCGGCCGTCCCTGGGGTTTCGACTTCGGGCTCCAGGGATGGCGCGGAGTGCCTACTGCCTTGGCTTCCACCACGAAGTCGATCGGACCCGAGGGTGGGAAGGTAATGTCCAGATCGTGCCTGGGAATGATCAAGCCTGGCACGCTGGCGCGGCTGTAGAGTCGGACTTGTGCGCAGTTCTCCAATAGGAGGGCCAGGAGATCGTTAAAGAAATCGCCCTTCCCGTTCTGGAGATCGCCCATGTCCGCCACCCCGTTCGCGACGTTGTGGTCGAACCCCTCCATTGCCCGCAGAAACAGGTCCTCGACCTCGGCCCACGCGGTCGGCCGGAGCTGCACGGCTCGTGTATAGGCGTCCCTGAGCGGCGCGCAACCCGGTTTGGTCGCGACTTGGCGGCTGGTGTTGCGAGGCTTGGGCTCGTTCAGAACCTGTCTCCGTTCTGCCATATGGCTGCTCCGATCCCCTCGGCCACGATTATCACCTCCCCGCGAATCGCCACCCGGGACGGTGATCGCGCCCGGGGGCCTGGTTGGTCAGCACCGCCCGCACCATCTCCACCGGCATGCTCCCCGACTGAAGCACCGCGTCGTGGAACGCCCGGTTGGTCATCCGCCCCGACTCCACCAGCTCCCGGTGCAGGGCCCGGAACTGAAGTCCCCCCATCATGTAGGCGATCTGGTAGAGCGGCGGGTAGCTCCCGTTGAACGACCGGCGGACCTCCGCCTCGGCGTTGGCCCACTCGTGCCCGACCCGGTTCACCAGCAGGTCGATCGCCTGCTCGGGGGTCATCTCGCCCAGGTGGAACCGGAGCGAGAAGATGATCCGCGCCGCCCGATGGCTCCGCCAGAACAGCATCCCGATCCGATCCTCCGGACCCCGCGGAAAGCCCAGGTCCCAGAGCAGCATCTCCCAGTAGAGCGCCCAGCCCTCGGTCCAGAACGGGGTGCCGAAGGCGCGCCGGTGTGGCTGGTAGCGGGCCGTCATGTACTGCTGGAGATGGTGGCCGGGAATCAGCTCGTGATGCACAGTGGCGCGGGAAAAATGGATGTTGTTCCCCCGCATGCTCATGAGCTTGTCCTCCTCGCTCATGGCGTCGGTCGGGAACGACACCAGGATCCGCTCCCCGCCCAGGAAGAAGGGCGCCACCTTCTGCTGCTCCGGCGACATCATCTCCATCCGCCACACCTCCCTGGCCAGCGGCGGCACGGTGAGCAGGTCGCGCGACTCCACGAACTCGATCGCCTCCCAGGCGAGATCCCGGATCAGCGCCGGCTGCCGGCCCGGTTCGACGTGCAGGGTCTTCACCTTCTCCAGCGCCGCGCGCCAGTCGTCGCCGTAGCCCATGTCCCGCGCGGCCTTCTTCATCTCGGCCTCGCACCAGGTGAACTCTCGCTCGGCGATGGCGACCAGATCCTCCGGCCCGTAGGCGATCATCTCGAACCCCAGGTCCTCGACCAGGGCCGCCCGGCCGATCGGATCGCCCACGATGGGCTCGTCCTGCCCGGGCTTCACACCCACGATCCGCTCGCGGAGCATCCGGCCGTACCGGCTCAGCGCGCTGTCGGCGCGGGCATAGGGCTGGCGGGCCCACCAGGTCACCAGCGGGTCGTAGCCCGCGTGAAACTCGTACCAGCGCCTGAGGGTCTCGCCGAGCGACTGCACCGTCTGCGCCGCGCGGAGGGCCACGATCCGGCTGGGTCGCGCTGCGGCCGAGTCTTCGAGCCGGGCCCGCACCGAATCGACCTGGGCGGCGAGGCGAGCCAGGGTCCGGCCGGTGCCCGCGGGATCCGGTGACTCCAGTGCCCGGCGGCGGTCGTGGAGATCGAGAATGGTGGCGGCGAAGGGGAGGAGCGCGGCCATCTCCGCGAACCGCGCCTCCTCACGGCGCAGCAGCGCCAGCTCGCTCCGGACCCGGTTCGCGAGCAGGACGTGGTCGACCTTGCCCTGGAGACTCAGACGACCGAAGTCCGCCTCGCCGATCCGGGCGAGCCAGCCCTCGAAGAAGCCCCGGAGCGCCGCTGCGCGCGCGGGCGAGTGAACGGCGTCGTACCGGCGGCGCAGGGCGCCCAGATCCTCCTGGTAGCGAACCACCGCGTCGCGCAGCTCGCTCGCCGGCGCCTCGGCGAGCCGCGCCAGGGGGGGAACGGCGCTCGCCCCTGGCCGCTGGGCCCGGAGCGGGGCGCCGGCGCCGATCACCGAAGCGAGGAGCAGCAGAGCAGCACGTGTCATTCCGCCCTCCTGGGCAGCTCAGCCCTTGCGGCGGCACGGGACCCGCCAGAACACCAGAAGGTCTCCGGTGTCGCGGTCGAATGCCTCGTAGCGCTCCACCACGACATCGGGGATCGGCTCCCAGCCCTGCATGCTCACCGGCAGCGTGGCCGGCAGGTCGCGGCGGACGCTGGCCAGGGTCTCGTCCCACTCCATGTGCATGGCCGCGAGGCGTCCCGAGGTGGACGGGAAGGCGCGGACCGGAACCCGCTTCACCACCCCGAAGTACCGGATCTCCGAGGCTCGGGCGTTGTGCTCGCCGGTGACGCTCTCCCAGAACCGGTGTCCGATCGGATCGGGTGGGGATGGTTTCTTCGGCATGGGGACCTCGGAACACGCCGGCCGGGGCGCCGTCAATGGTACCGCGCCCCGCGCCGGGCGAGCAACGGGGCCCGGCATTGACGCGCGGCCGATCGGCGCCGAGCTTCCGCCCGTGTCCTCGCCCGCGCACCGCCTTGCCCGGCTCTGGCAGCGCCTGAGCCCTCTCCCCGGCGGCCGCTGGCTGTTCAGCCGCGCGTTCGGCCGGGCGGTCCCGTACAGCGGCAGCATCGGAGCCGTGATCGAGTCCCTCGAGCCCGGGTATTGCCGGGCTCGTCTCCGGGAACGTCGCGCCGTGCGGCAGCATCTGGGTTCGGTCCACGCCGTGGCGCTGGTCAACCTGGGCGAAATGACCAGCGGCCTCGCCATGACCATGGCCCTGCCTGACGCGATGCGCGGGATCGTGACCAGACTCGAGGCCGAGTACCTCAAGAAGGCCCGGGGCGTGCTGACCGCGGAGGCCCGGGTGACGGTGCCGCCGATCGGGACAGAGCCGGTGGACCACCGGGTCGAGACCACGGTCTGCGACCAGGCCGGCGACGCGGTGTGCGTGGTCCGCACGGTCTGGCGGCTGGCGCCGCGATGAGCCTGCTCGACACTCCCCTTACCCGCCACGCGGGGATCGAGATTCCCCTGATCGGCGGGGCCATGTACCCCTGCAGCAACCCCGAGCTGGTGGCCGCGGTTTCGGAGGCAGGGGGCATCGGGATCGTCCAGCCGATCTCGCTCACCTGGGTGCACGGGCACGAGTTTCGTGAAGGACTGCGGCTCATCCGCCGGCTCACGGCCAAGCCGGTCGGGTTCAACGCCCTGATCGAGGCCTCGTCCCGCACCTATCATCAGCGGATGGTCCGCTGGGTCGAGGTGGCGCTCGAGGAGGGGATCCGGTTCTTCGTCACCTCGCTCGGCAACCCGCGCTGGGTGGTGGACGCGGCCCGACCCTTCGGCGGGGTCGTCTATCACGACGTCACCGAACGGAAATGGGGCGAGAAGGGCCGGGATGCCGGCGTCCACGGGCTGATCGCCGTGAACCGGCGGGCCGGAGGACACGCCGGCTCGCGGAGCCCGGAGGCCCTGCTGGAGGAGCTGGCCCCGCTGGGTCTTCCACTGATCTGTGCCGGCGGAGTGGGCGACGCCCCCGGATTCGTCGCCGCGCTCCGGATGGGCTACGCCGGAGTCCAGATCGGGACCCGGCTCATCGCCACCACGGAGTGCCGGGCCAGCCCGGCCTACAAGCAGGCGATCGTCGACGCCGGCGAGGACGACATCGTGCTCACCGAGCGGGTGAGCGGGGTGCCGCTGGCCGTGATCAACACCCCGTATGTCCGGCGGCTCGGCACCCGGGCCGGACCGCTGGCGCGCTGGATGCTCCGCGGGCGGCGCACCAAGCGTCTGATGCGAACCCTCTACGCCCTTCGCTCGCTCCGGCAGCTCCGCCAGAGTCTCCGGGCCGACTCCGGAGCCGGGGAGTACTGGCAGGCAGGACGGAGCGTGGCCGAGATCCACCAGGTGGAGCCCGTGGCCGCGATCGTCGAGCGATTCGCCGAGGCGGCCCGCGCCGCGAGCCAGGGGGCTTCCCGGACGGTGTAGCTTTCCGCGCCCCCAACCCGTCGGAGAGATCGTATTCCCAGCCCGGTCGTTGCCCGCACCGTGGGCCTGCTCGTGTTGTCGAACTGCTTCATGACCTACGCCTGGTACGCGCACCTCAAGAACCTCTCCCACCGTCCCTGGTACGTGGCGGCGCTGGTGAGCTGGGGTGTGGCCCTGTTCGAATACCTGCTCCAGGTACCGGCCAACCGGATGGGCTACACTGTGCTCTCCCTGGGCCAACTCAAGATTCTCCAGGAAGTGATCACCCTGGGCGTCTTCGTGCCCTTCGCCGTGCTCTACATGCGCCAGCCGCTCCGGCTCGACTTCCTCTGGGCCGCACTCTGTCTGGTGGGCGCGGCCTACTTCATGTTCCGGTCGGTGCCCCCGCCCCGGTAGGCGACCGATGCCCCGGGTGTCGCGCTGGCTGGTGCGTTCTGCGCTCGTGGCGTTGCTGCTCGGGCTCGGCACCCTGGCGGCGATCGCCGCCCGGCCGGTCGCCGGCCTGCCCGCGTGGGTCGGGCTGCTGGACCCGGCGGCGATCCATCTGCTCACCGTGGGCTGGCTCACGCAGATGGTCTTTGGCGTGGCGCTCTGGATGTTTCCGCGGGCGAGCGCGGCCGCGCCTCGAGGCAGCGAGCGGCTGGGCTGGATGGCCTGGGCCGGTCTCAACGCCGGGCTCGCGCTCCGGGTGGTGGCCGAGCCGCTCGCCCTGACCGGGCAGTCGCTGCCCGGGCTGCTGATCCTGTCGGCGCTGCTCCAGTTCCTGGCGGCGCTCGCTTTCGTGGTCAACATCTGGCCCCGGGTCCGCGCCCGGCCCTGATGCCGCAAGCGAGCGTCTGGTTCCTGCGGGCCGCGTTGGTCCACCTGCTGCTCGGGTTCGCCGCGGGCGGTCTGTTACTCGCGCAGAAGGGGTTCCCCCTTCCCGTGCCCGCGGCGCCTCTCCTCGGCGCCCACCGCGATCTGGTGCTGGTCGGCTGGATGGCGCAGTGCGCGCTCGGCGTGGCCTGGTGGATTCTGCCCAAGCATCCTCGCGAGCCGGTACGCGGTCCGGAGTGGCCCGCCCGGGCGTCCTGGTGGCTGGTGAACGGCGGGGTGGTCTTCGCCGCGGCGGCGCGCCCGGCGGGCGGCGCGCTGGCCGGGTACCTGGCGATGGGGCTGGGCACGATCCTGCTCGTGGGTGCGCTTCTCCCCCGGGTCAAGGCCTTCGGCCGGTGAGTGGGGGCGCCGCTCAGAAGTCCTTGCGCCGGAACCAGTAGAAGCCGAGTAGCAGCGGGACCGCCGCGCAGACCAGCAGCATTCCGAACGCGGCGGCCAGGCCCAGCGGGGTGCCGAAGGCCCGCTCGAAGAGGGCGCCGGTATACCCCATCAGGGCCGCGATGTCGAAGGTGAGGAGCAGCACCACCCGGGCCAGATCCACGGGATTGAGGAAGACCAGCGCCAGGGTGGGCCCGTCGAGCGGGTAGTCGCGGAACACCGTCAGGACCAGCAGGATCAGGCCGTCGTACACCACGGTGCAGGCCAGCCACACCAGCAGCGCGCCTCCCAGGCCCCACGCCCGGTCCTCCACCAGCACCGCCACGCAGAGAGCAAAGGCGGTAAACACCAGGGTGAGCAGCACCCCGGCCGCGAGCAGCATGACCAGCGGCCGGGCCAGACCGGGCTCGCCCGGGAGGCGGAGCAGCAGCGGCCCGCCCACCCCCACGAGCAGCGCCGCGGTGAGCGGGACAGCCAGGCCGGCGAAGAGGCCGAGGTAGAGCGCTCCCCGGCCAACGGGCTGCGCCAGCAGCAGCTCGATGAACTCCCGGGCGTTGTACACGTACAGGGTGCCGAACACCACGGCCACCAGCGGGAGGAGCAGCAGCACCACGTTGACCAGCGAGAGCAGCGCCCGCTCCCCGGTGCCCCCGAAGCGGAGAAGCAGCAGGGTCGCCACCAGCAGCACCGCGGCGTAGGCCAGGATCCAGCGGCTCCGGAAAACGTTCCGCAGTTGGGCGCCGAACACCCTCCCGAACGTGCTCACGCCTGCCCCCGGAGCAGGCGCGCGATGGCGCGCTCCAGCCTGGTCTCGCCAGTGCTGGCGATCAGAGCCTCCACGGTCCCCTGGTACCGGACCTGGCCCTCCACCAGAAAGACCACGTCCTGGGCCAGCTCCTCGATCTCGCTCATGATGTGCGACGTGAGCAGCACCGTGGCCCCGGCGCCCGGCGCCGCCAGCACGTTGTCCTTGAGCACGGCGCTCGCCACCGGATCGAGGCCGGCGGTGGGCTCGTCCAGGATCAGGAGCGAGGGCCGGAAGAGGAACGCCACCGCGGCATTGAGCTTCTGCCGGGTGCCGCCCGAGAGCGTGCGGACCGGCTGGTCGAGCGCCGGGTCGAGTCCGAACTGGTCCACCAGCGAGAGATCGACGTCGGCCGGATCGTCTCGGAGGCGGCGGAGGAAGCCGAGCACTTCGCGTCCGGTGAGCTCGTCCGGGAAATGAGCGGCCTGGGGCATGTAGCCGATCCGCTCCCGGTACCGGTGGTCGGTCCCGACCGGCTCGCCGTCCACCAGGATCCGGCCGCTCCGGGGCGGAACCCGGACCAGCCCCACGATCGCCTTGATGAGGGTGCTCTTGCCCGCCGCGTTGGGGCCCACGATGGCGGTGATCCGACCCGGCGCGATGGTGATGTCCACGCCGCGCAGCACCGTCCGTCGGCCGAAGCGCTTGTGCAACCCCTCGATCCGCACCTCGGCCGGGGCCCTGACGGCGGCCGGGGCGTTCACCGGGGCGGCTCCATCAGAGGACGCTCGTCGCGGAGAGCTTCGGGCGTGAGCGCCGGCAGGAGCCGCTCAGCCTGGTCGAGGAGGGCGACGAACATGCTTCGGAGCAGTACCAGCGCGGAGCGGTGCTGCTCCACCACCAGCGCGAACAGCCTGACCGGCCGAAAGGGAACGTCGCCCCGACCGTCGCGGTCGAGGTCGTATCCCCGGTACTGGTCCCAGTAGTTGCCCAGGAAGGTGCTGGTGGCGGTCCGGCTGTTGGTGGCGACGTCGAAGGCATTGCCGAGGAAGACGTTGCCCTCGAACCGGTTGCCGGTGGCGTTGGCCAGCACCCGCACCGCCCAGCCGTTGCCGGTGAAGCGGTTGCCGGTGACCTGCTGCCGGTTGGAGCCCTCGAGATAGAGCCCCACCGTGTTGCGGTCGAAGACGTTGTCGGCGATCCGGCTGTCGTTGATGTCCTTGAGCAGGAGCCCGTACGCCGCCTGACCCTGATTGGACTCGAACCGGTTGCCGATCATCGACACCCGCCGGGTGTACATCACCGCCACGCCGACGCCGTTCTGCCGGAACACGTTGCGCTCGTAGGCGCAGCTGTCCGAGTACATGAAATGCATCCCGTAGCGCCGGTTGCGATGGCTCAGATTGCCCGCAAGGCGGCTCGACTGCACGAACTCGAGGTAGAGCCCGTCGCGATGGCCGCTCACCTCGTTGCCTTCCACGGTGAGGCGCTCGGAGGACCAGAGGTGGATGGCGTTACCGCTCTGCACCTCGCCCCGCCCCGGGCCCACGATCCGGTTGCCGATCACCGCGCAGTCGGCCACGCGGCCCAGGTGGATGCCGAAGTATGCGTCCCGGATCTCGTTGTCGACGATCCGGCAGCCGCGGGCGCCCTCCACCCGGATGGCTGCCCGATCCTCGACGCCGCTGGGCAGCACGTGCCGGAGGAGGAATCCCTGCACGGTGACGTCCGGCGCCGTGATCCGGAGAATGGTGTGGTCGCCCGCCCCCTCCAGCACCGGCCGGTCCTGACCCAGCAAGACCACCGGGCGGTCCACCACGAGGGGACCCTCGCGGTACTGGCCGGCCCGCACCTCGATGGTGTCGCCGGCCCGGGCCGCGGCGAGGGCGGCAGCAATGGTGGGGTAGCCGCCCGGGCCGACGACCAGCCGGCCCACGGCCACGACTGCCGCCACCAGCATCAGTGCACCGGGGGACGCGCCTGCCGGCGGACCGCCGGCCAGTCCA
>CAZFSA010000097.1:0-17451 GCA_964521535.1 uncultured Gemmatimonas sp. | reverse complement strand
CATCCCGAGGGCGACCCCCGGGCCTGGCGGGCGGGCGACCTTGGGCGGGCCCGGCTCGCTCACCGACCCGCCCGGGCCGAAGGATCCCGTCCGGACGCACTGCGGCCGGCGGCCCGGCCCACGACCCACCCCGCGAGGAACACGATCACCAGACCACCGAGCAACGCGCCAAGCCGCCGGGGCGTACCGATCCGCTGCCAGATCCGGCGGTGCAACGGTTCGGCGGGCTCCGGGACCTCGTTGATCGCACGGTACCGCGCGGGCGTGAACTCGCCCGATGAGACCTCCGCCACCGGGTGCACGATCACCTCCGCGCCGGAGCGCTCGACCCGAACCTCCAGAAAGTTGTCGAACTGCGCCGACAGGAGCCGGCTCGAGAGCCGGTTGCGGAGCATCTGGAGCGAGACCGGCGTCTCGATCGAGGTTTGATAGTACCGGACCCCGTCTCGCTCCAGGGTGGAGAACTTGAGCGGGCCGTAGTCGCCGGTGAAGACGGCTGTCACTCCGGCCTGCGCCAGCAGCGGGTGCACCTCCCGCCACCAGGGCCCGTCATCGGGATCCCACCAGAGCAGGTGATGCATCGCGACGAAGGTCTGCCGGGCCGTCCCGGGGGCGCTCGCCAGCTCCCGTCGCAGAAACTCGATCTGCCCGGCGTCGAGCGGGTGCCCGCGAACGTATCGCCGCTTCCCCGTATCGCCTGGGGCCGGGATCCAGGCGCTGCTCAGGAGCAGGATCCGGCTCGGACCGACCTGGACTGCCTGGGGCGGCAACCCGTAGCGGCGCGCGTAGAGGTCCCGGCTTACCCCGTCGCTGATGTCGTGATTCCCGGGCACCCGGAGCACCGGGACGCCAAGCGTGGCGAGCGCCGAATCCACCTCGTTCCACTGCCGCTCCAGCGAGGCGGGGTCGGTCACCTCGTCCTGGACGTCGCCCCAGATGATGTCTCCCGTGAGGAGGACGAACTCCGGGCGGATCCGCCGGACCCGGTCGAGCAGCTCCGGCAGCCTGGGGCTCAGGCCCCGCCCGGCATCGCCACGGATGTGACCCAGCACCACGAAGCGCTGAAGCGGGGGCGGCTCCTGGGCGGGCGCGGACCCGGGCAACGCTGCCAGCGCGAGCAGCAGGTGAATCATTGGCGGGCCTCCGGCAGGGGTCGGGCGTAGACGCCCCAGCGGCGGACTTCGAGCCGTCCCGCGGTGAGCACCGACAGTCCGGTGGTCCGCTGGATCCGACTCAGCCCTGGACGGGGCTCGGCAATCACGGCGAGACCACGGTAGCGCCCGGGCGCCAGGTCCATGGCCAGCCATTGAAACATCGCGAGGTCGCCACCGGGCTCGAACCGCCGGTGCACCGTTCCCGTGTCGGTGAGCGCGACCAGGTCCACGTGGAGCAGGTCGCGAGCCGAGGCTTCGACGACCACCGTGGCTCCAGCCGGCCCGACGTCCCATGGGACCCCGATCGTCGCCCGCCCCGGAACCCGCTCCACCTCGATGATCAGGGTGCCGCGCCGCTTCTCCAGCCTGGTGGTGCCGCCGTCCGGGCGCCATCCGTCGGCCACGTCGCCGAAGTCGTCCTCGAAGGTCCCCCCGACCAGCGGCGGGGTCGGAGCTGACCAGCTCCATCGCGCGGGCAGGCCTGGCTTCCGGTCGGGCACGCTCACGCCCATCGACCCGTAGAGCCACCAGGGATCCACGGGAACGGCCGGGAGGGAATCGAGCCCCCGGACGCCGGCGAGCGTCCATCGGGAGACCGAATCCATCTCCCACCGGACCTGGTTGTGATCGAAAACGCTGTTGACCACCGTGGCCCATCCGCCGTCGCCATAGCGCCAGTTCTTGAGCTGTTGAACCAGGCCCACTCCATTCCCCACCACCTCGTTGTGGAGGAGGAGCGGCGCGGAGCGGTCCTTCACCTCGAGCCCCCGGACGGAGCCCTCGATCCGGTTCCCGAAGACGAAGGGATGGCTTGCCTCTCCGATCGAGATCCCCTTGTCGCCGGCGCCCGCGATCCGGTTGCCCACAATGACCGGCGAGGAACCCATGAGATCGACGGCGTCGCCGCCGGAGTCCACGAAGGTGTTGTCGGCGATCAGTCCGGACGAGAGGTCGACATCGACCGCGTCGGAGTTGGCCCGGACGAAGCGCGAGTTGCTGAGGACGAAGTCCCGCGCGTGGAGGGCGTGGAAGGTGTCGTCGCTCCGGAGGTTGGCCACGAACTCCACGTGCTCGAATCGGACGCTGTCGGCCCGGTGGATGTTGACCATGCCGGTGTACTCGATCCGGTCGACCAGCGCCCCGCCGCCACCGACGAACTCGGCGTGTTCGATCACGCTCCCGTCGGCGCCGTGTCCCTGGAGAGCGAAAGTGCCCCACGGGCGAGCCGGGTCCGCCGGAAGGACGCGGATCGGGCGAGCCGCGGTGGCCCGGGCCAGCACCAGGCCCCGCGAGATGATCGAGACGTCCGGGTCGAGCGTCAGGGTGGTCCCGGGGGCGATGAGGAGCGTGTCCCCGGGCGGGATCCGGAGCGTCTCGGAGAGTCGCCGCGCGCCGTCCAGCCGATGGGCGCGAGGACGCCGGTCGGGATACGCCCAGGGATGCCACCCTGTCGGCGCGGCGATGGCGGCTCCCGCCTCCCAGGGCACCGTCTGCACCGGGCCTCCAGTGACCCGGTTGGACATCGCCGCCTCGATCCGGCGGTCCTCGGGTATGCCGCTCAGAAACAGGCGATAGGGCATCCGGCCCGGGCCGAGCCCCGGCCCGCCGGTCTCCCAGGCCGGATAGAGCGCGACCGGCCGCGACGGCACCAGCCACACCGAGCTACCGGCCGTCCGCCGACTGACCGCCACCACGGAGTCTTCGGGGCCCGGAACGCCGTCTCCGTTCCGATCCAGTCGCAAACCTATCGGACCGGAAACCGGGCCGTCGAGTTTCAAGCTGTCGAGATTGGCGCCCGTGAACCCCCGCGACTCCAGGTCCACGACGACCAGGCCGCCGTCGGCCCGGGCGACGTGCCACGCGACCACACTGCTGTCGGTCCACCGCCGGAGCAGACGGGCATTGGCCCGGAGCTGGGCCAGGGCGTCGTCGCCGCGGCCTACCGGCGGGATCGTCCCCTCGCGCAGACGGTCATAGGCAAGGTGCGGCGCATAACGGGCCTCCAGGGTCCGGACCAGGCTGTCGGCGGCCGCGAGCACCCGGCCGTCGGCCAGGCGGGTGGCGAGTTCCCGAATGGTCTCGTCGACCACGAACGGGTCGGCCAGCAACTCCCGGAACCAGCGATTGACCACCTGGGGACCGGGGCGGGCCAGGTCCAGGAGTCGGACGTCCCAGGGGATCGGATGGAGAAGCTGGGTGGAGGGATCCTCGTACACCAGCTGGTTATGCACCCCGCTCATGTGGTAGGGGTCGCCCATCAGCAGCAGGTACGCGAACAGCCGGGCCAGCTCCCGGCGATCCACGCGTTCCATGGTCCGGAGGTGGTCGGCGAAGGCGCCACTCTGAAGATCGCGGACCTGGAGTTCGATCTGATCGGGGCCGGCCGCGGTCCAGCGATCGTTCTCCGCCACCCGGTCCCAGAGGTACGGGTTCTCGAACAAACCGCGCGGCACGCCCTTGAGGTAGTCTCCTCGTTCGGCCCGATCGCCGCGATAGATGTTGCCGGGGATCCGGTCGACCGAGCGGAGGAACGATTCGTCCGCCACCTCGATGAAGCGGAAGACCCCGTAATACCGGTTGTTGAGGAAGACCGGCACCACCTCGGTCGCGGGCGCCAGCAGGTCGAATTCCTGAGCCAGCCGGTTCACCAGCCAGGCCGGCACCACATCCTTGGCGGAGAGGCCGAAGGTCCGGTATCGCTTGTAGAGCTCCGCCCGCGTGGTTCGCACCGTCATGGTGCGCTTGTCGGTGAGCCAGTGGACGCTGTTGTCGCCGCGCTTCCGGATCCGGACCGGCACCATGGTCCCGCCGTAGCGCAGCTCGCCCTCGACCCACTCACCCCACATGCGCTGGGGATCGCCGTGGAGCGAGTCCCAGGCGCGGCCCGGGACGTCGAGTCGGATGATGCCCGCGTCGGGCGCGTCCTGGTCCAGGCGGTGCCGCAGGGCCAGGCGCTCGGGAAGGGTCAACACCGAGTGGACCCGGGTGGAGAACGCCCGGGCCACACCGGCTTCGCGGCCGAACCAGTCGTCGAACTGGCTGGCCCGGGTGTAGTCCAGGACCGCGTTGGCAAAGAGGAGCGCGATCATGCCGAGGGGCACGACGGTGATCAGCACGGCGTCGCGAAGCCGGAGATCCAGCCAGAGCCGACGGAGCAGGCCCGGACCGGGGCGTGCGCTGGCGCGCACCGCGTCAGAAGGGATACTCATCGGGTCCGAGTCGGCGGCCGTCACGGGCCCACGGCAGACGGGCCAGGGCACGATCCGCGTCCAGCGCGGTGGCCAGGGGGACGGTGCGTGCGGCCGCAGCGGCGAGCCCGTCCCAGTCGAGGAGGTTGCGAAAGCTCCGCTCCACCCCGCTCCAGAGATCAGGGTCAACCGGCTTGAAGAGGCGGAGGTACACCGTGAGCCCGGCAATCGGCGCGCCGGCCGGCGGGTCGATCCGGAGCGCCGAGGCCGGCCCGGTGGCTCGATAGCGGCCGGGTCCCGCGGGCTCGAGATCGAGCAACTCGGCGGGGGGGGGCGTCAGTACCATGCGCGACCCGGCGGCGATCCGGCCCACGATCCGGGCCGGCTCCAGCACCACGCTGTCCAGCGCAACGGCGAAGCCCCGGGTGCGGATCCATATCGATCCCCCCGCCGCCGGCGCCGCCAGATTCACGACGGCCGTTCGCGGCAGCCCGTCGGCGATGACAGGCGCCATGACCGGGCCGGAGTCGCCGACTCCGATCTCGAGATAGTGGACCAGCACAGCGTCGAGGTATCGCCGGTAGGCGGCCACCACCTCGGGGAACTCGCCCCGGTCGAGGTAGTAGCCGAGGTAGCCCCGAAGCGACGGCAGGTGGGCCGGGAACCGGCGGAGGGCGGCTTCGAACGCATCCCGGGCCTCCGGGGCCACGGCCCACCCGCCGAGGAGTCGTTCCCGGGCCTGTCCCAGCGCGAAGTGGTTGAGGTAGTTGAGCGAGTCGAACTCAACCAGCCGCTCATAGGTGGCCAGGGCCCGGGCCCGGCGGCCCGCCGCCTCTTCCGCGCGGCCCAGGGCCAGCAGCAATCGCTCCCGATCCCGGTCGAGCCCGTGGCGGACGCTTCGGGCGGGGAACTCGCGGTCCAGCCTGGCAAGGAACGCCTCGGCCTCGGCCACGCGACCGCCGGCCAGCAGCGCCTCGCCGCGTGCCAGCCGCGCCGGCCACCGCGCGTTCCACCGATCCACGGCCGCCTCCAGACCCCCGAGGAGGCGCACCCGTGCGGGCGGCAAGGCAAGCACCGCCACCAGCAGGAAGGATCCGGCCAGCCAGAGCGCCGCGAGGGCACGTTCCCGGCGCCGAAACCAGGCCCGCCAGGCGGGGGCCAGGGTCCCCTCGGTCACACGTCGATCTGTTCCTGGCCGGTGAGCAGCGCCACCCGCCCACCTCCGGCTCGAGCGCGGGCCTCGGAGAGAAACGCCGCTTCGTCAGTTCGGGGCTTGAACTCCACGGAGTAGATCAACTCGGTGGCGTTGCCCTCGCCCAACGATTCGACGCTGAGGAGGGCATGCTCCCGCAAGTGGCGGTAGAACAGCTCGCGAAAGGCCGCCTGATAGTCCACGCCGGCCGGCACCTGCACCTTGAGCAGCATCTCGCGCCGGCTGGTGGCCCCGATGCCGAAGCGGGTCAGGGCGTAGGCCATGAAGCAGGCGAACAGGGTGAACAGCACCGCCGTGAGGTAGAACCCGGTCCCCACCGCCATGCCCACCGCCATCGCCACGAAGATGAAGGCCACGTCGCGCGAGTCCTTGATCGGGTTCCGGAACCGGATGATCGAGAGCGCCCCGACCAGGGTGAACGCGCGGGCGATGTTGCTGCCGATGATCAGCATGATCACCGAGACCGTGACGCCCAGCATGACCATGGCGTGCACGAACGACACCGAGTACGACAGCCCGCGATGCGACTGGCGGTAGAAGTACGCCAGCATCAGGCAGAGCGCGAAGCTCAACACCAGGGCCACCAGCACCTCCCAGGGCCCGAAGGCGTCCCCGGTGGCGCCCTGCCGCAGGAAACTGTCCACGGTCACGTCCTTTCGAGGCGGCTCAGGTGTTCTGCCCGCCGAAGTAGTGGAGATCCACCGCGCTGCAGTACTTCGACATCCGCACGATCTTGAGACCGTGCCGGCAGACCACCTTGGTGAGCCAGCGCGGCGCCCGGTGGTCGTACTTCACCTCCAGCACGCTCACCCGCGGATCCAGCACCGAGCGGCCGGTGTCGAACATCCGGTCCAGCCCGACCGGCGGCAGCCGGTACAGGATCCGGGTGTCGAAGGTCACCCGCAGCTCCGGATCGAAGGCGCCGAAGAAGGCCCGCCGCCGGTACTGGACCGCCATCCGGGGCCGGAGGCGGAGCCGCTCGATCATCAGGCCCACCTCGACCGCCACCGGATCCCCATCCAGTGCTTCCCAGCGAATCGGCCGGGTCCCGTCTCCGAAGACCTCGTCGACCCGCTCCGGCAACCACCGGAGGCGCCGCTTGTGGAGGGTCCGGTCCTCCCGCTGCTTCACCTCGACAAACACCCGGGGCGAGTGCTCGTACCGGCGGAACCGCAGCTTGCGACGGTACTTCACCCCCTCGACCTTCTCCCAGAAGAACTGGAGGTCGGGCGTGTCCCAGTACACCGACAGGATCCGGTAGCCTCGATCGGGCGGCGAGTGGGGATCGGGGCTCAGGTACGGCTCCAGCTCCTCGACGAGGCCCGGGACCGAGGCGGTAGCCACAAAGTACTTTACCTCGAACCGGTTCATGTTCCGCCGGCCGGTGCGCTCACCGGGCGGCAGAGGCGGGGTCGGGATCGTGGTCACAGCAGCCGCAGTTGCCTTTCGCGGCCCGGCGTCGGGGTCGGGGGGGCCGCGCTCCCATCGCAAAGCAATCGACGTGCCGGGTCCGGGGCCGTCGTGGATCGCGAACCCCATGCCAGAAGTGGTCTTAGAGCCCCAGACCCGAGCATGAACCCGCTCGGGTTTCGGGAAGGTGTTGGATGGAAGCTACACTGCGGACGGTACGTTTGTCCCGTCACTGGTTTGCGGGGCTTCGGCCTGAAGTCCAGGCGCCCGCCCAGCGACCCCCAATGCTCGATCAGCGAGACCACGAACAAGGACAGGTGTGACCCGGCGGCCCGGGACCTTCCAATCCCCGGGGGGGTTCTGGTCAGGGTCCGAGTCGCAGCAGACCCGGCCCGCCGAGGCGCAGGACCCCGGTGGCGAGAAGGCCGCCGGCATAGAGCACGGCGCCGGAGGGGATCCCGATCCAGATCGACTGGGGTTTGAGCAGGAGCAGGCCGACGACCATGACCGCGGTTGCCGCAATCAGCCGGGCGAAGCGGCTGGCGCCCGGAAGCGGGAACCCGGACGCGCGGGCGAACCCCGCCGCCAGGATCAGCCGAACGGACTCGGCCGCCAGCGCCCCCGCCGCGGCGCCGGCGAGGCCGAACCGCGGAACCAGGACCAGGCCGAGCGTCACGCTGAGCAGGGCCGAGAGCAGGGTAACCCGGAAGACGGTCCGTTCCTGGCCGGCCGAAAGCAGGCCCATCAGGGAGACGTCGCGGAGGAGATTGAGCGGGAGCGACCAGATCAGCAGGCCGAGGGGCAGAGCCGCCTCCGAATAGGCGGACCCGAACACGGTGCCAACGATTGGCCCGGCGAGGACCCAGCCGCCAGCGGCGGCGGGGAGGCCGACGGCCAGCACCTGAGCCATCGCGGAGTGGTAGAGGCGATGCTGCTCCGCCGGGTCGGCCGCCAGCCGGGTGAGCGAGGGGAGCAGGCTCAGGTTGTACATCGCGCCGACGTTGAGCGCAAAGGTGACGAGGGTGTAGGCCGCGGCGTAGTGCCCGGCGGCCCCGGCGCCCCGGAAGGCCCGGATCAGAAGGATGCCGGTGGTGAAGATGGCGATGCCAAGGAGGGCGCTTGCCACGAGGTGCCAGGCGCGTCGGGCCAGGCGCTGCACCACCCGCCAGTCGACCCGGGCGGGGACGGGTCCGGCAAGTCTCCTGAGCGCGACCAGCAGGATGGCTGCGACGACCAGGTCGCCCGCGACCTGCGCCGCAGGCAGGACGGCGACGTCGGCCGGTCCGCGCACCAGCGCGAACACCAGGAGGGCCATGGCTCCCTGGCCCACGGTGGCTGCCATGGCAGCGAGCCCGGTTCGCCGGAGGCCGAGGTGCACCCACCGGGTCCCGATGCCCACCGCCAGCAGCGTCAGACCATAGACTGCCAGGACGGCGCCGTCGGGTTCGGGCAGAAGGGCCAGGCCGCCCGCGCCCACCAGGACGGCCGCCGCCGTGGCCACTGCGGTGCGGACCGTGAGCACCGTGGGCACAGCGTGGCTCAGGAAGTCGGGGTCGGCGGCAATCTCCCGCACGCCGAGCCCCAACTCGAACCCGCCGTCCACCACCCGGTTGAAGTAGAGCACCACGGCCGCCGCGAAGGCGACGGCGCCGAAGAGCTCGGCGCCCAGCACCCGCGCCGCGTAGACGGTGGCCGCGAAGGCGATGAGCCGGGAAGCGGCCTCGCCCAGGCCTAACGCCAGGAAGTGGCGAGCGACCGCGCCGGGGCTGTGCTCGATCGGAACGGCCCTCCGCTACACCAGCGCCTTGAGCCGCTGGTAGTCGATCTTGTCGGTGGAGGTGCGCGGCAGCGCGTCGAGGAACCGGAACACGTCGGGGGCCATGTAGCGGGGGAGCCGTTCCACGCAGTACCGTTTGAGCTCCACCAGCGAGGGCCTCTCCCCGCGTCCTGCGAGAAAGGCCGTGATCCGGACCCCCGAGGCCTCGTCGGGCTGGGCCACCACCGCCACCTCGTCCACCGCCGGGTGGGTCACCAGGCCGGCCTCGATCTCGCCCAGTTCGATCCGGAACCCGCGCCGCTTGACCATCCGGTCGCGCCGCCCCCGGAACAGGAGGCAGCCGTCGCCCGGGTCGACCACCAGGTCGCCGGTCCGGTACCACCGGGTGCCGTCCGGGTCCTCGTGAAAGGCCTCGGCGTTCCGGTCGGGGAGGTTCCAGTAGCCCGCCATGACCCCCGGCCCGGCCATCAGCAGCTCCCCCTCACTGCCCGGCGGAAGGGCGCGGCCCTGCTCGTCCGCCACGCGGGACCGGTAGTGGGGGCAGGTCCACCCGATCGGGTAGGGGTCCACCCGATCATCGGGCACCGGTCCCGGCGGCAGCTCGTACCAGGTACAGACATTGGTTTCGGTGGGGCCGTACAGATTGTAGTACCGGGGGCCCGGGAGTCGAGCCTTGAGCGAGCGGAGCGAGGGAACCGGAAAGACCTCCCCGGCGAACAGCACCGCCCGAAGCGAAGAGAGGTCGAGCGTGTCGAGCCGCCCGTACTGGTCCAGCAGAGCGAGGATGGACGGGGTGGAGTACCAGACGGTCAGCCGCTGGTCCGCGATCAGTCGCGCCAGACCCAGCGGTTCCTTGCCCAGTTCCTCCCCGATGAGCACGATCCGGGCCCCGTGTTTGAGGGGAACGTAGAGGTCGAGGATCGAGAGGTCGAAGTGGAAGGGTGCGTGGCTGGAGAAGCGGTCGTCAGCCGTGGGGCGGAGGAGGTCGCTCACCCAGTCGACGAAGCTGAGAGCGGCCCGGTGCGAGATCATGACGCCCTTGGGCCGCCCGGTGGACCCGGAGGTGTACAGCAGGTAGGCCAGGTCGTCCGGGGCCCGCGCGACGGTCCCGCGAGGGTCCGGGTTGGAAGCCACGCCGACGGCATCCAACGCCGCCTGGAGCGCGCGGCCGCCACCGGGTTCGTCCAGCCAGATGCAGTCGGGCGCGGCGCCGATCGCGCCGAGCTCGGGCTCGAGCCGCGGGGCGAACGCCCGTTCCACCAGCGCGGCTCGCACTCCACAATCGGCCAGGATGTACGCAGCCCGGGCCGGCGGCGACCCCGGATCGATCGGGACGTAGACCGCCCCGGCCTTGAGGGCCCCCGCGATGGCGGCCACGGCGTCGGCGCTCTTCCGCAGGTACACCGCCACCCGGTCGCCCGGGGCCACGCCGGCGGCGAGCAACCGGTCGCGCGCGCGGCTCGACAGCCGGTCCAGTTCCCCGTAGGTGAGCACCCGGCCGTCGCTCTCCACCACCGCCGGCCGGTCGGCGTGCTCCGCCGCCGACCGGGCGAGAAGGTCGGGCAGCGACGGAACCGACGTCACGCCGCCTGGCGCTTGGCCGAGACCAGCCCGGCGATTCGCTCCAGGGTGTCGAGGCGGGCGGCGTCCACCTCGTGGGCCTCGAGCTGGATCCCGTAGGTCTTCTCCAGGAAACTCACCAGCTCCAGCGTGGCGAGCGAGTCCAGAATGCCGCCCGTGATGAGGGGCGTGGAAGACTGAAGGTTCGCCGGATCCTCGCCCGGAAGAAACTGGTCGAGGATGAAGCTCTTGACGGTCGCAGCAACGTCGCTCACTCGGGTGCCTCCATTCGGGTGAACCGGGTCATCGGGCCGGGGCCGGGCCGAACAACTCGGGCCGGGCCCGGAGCTCGTCGAGGAGCCGTCGGGCGATGATCCGGTGACCTTCGGGCGTCGGATGCCGATCGTAGACCGCGATCATGATCCGATCCAGATCGTGGCCCTCGTAGACATTCGACAGGTCGACCACCGTGAAGCCCGCCTCCCGGGCGATCGGAAGGATCTCCTCCACCCGGTTTTCCGCCGGCGCCACCAGGCCGGTGGGAAGGAAGATCCAGACCGGGAGCACCCCGCGCTCGCGGCACCGGGCCACGAACTCGCCGTAGATCCACCGGATCAGCTCCTCGTGGAAGGGCCGGAGCAGCCGATGGGCCTCCTGTTCGGTGAGCGCGGGGGTGACCCCCGCCCGGCGCACCAGGTCCTCGAGGTACGGGTAGGGCAGCGGCACGCCGGCCCGGACCATCTTGATCACGTGGTCGGCGCTCACGCCCGGCTCGGCGTGGTGGGCCACGTGCCAGACCGCCTGGGGCCGGAAATCGAGTACTCGCCGCTCGAGCAGGTGGAGCTGCTGGGGCGGGGTGTAGCCCTGGACCGCGAAGTTGAGGATTTCGTATCGCTTGCCGTCGCCGCCCTCGTTGAGCAGATCCTCGAGCACCGACTCGAACGGCTGGCCGTCCGCCACGCCCGACCCCACCACATACGAGGCACCCAGGATCGCCACCCGCGTCGTCCCGGGCGCCGGTTCCTTGGCGTACTCCCGGTCCCGCATCCCCCACTGGTTGACGCGGAACGGCTTCCCGCGGAACAGAATCCCGGCCCCCGGTACCAGTTCCTTGTCGAGGAAATCGCCGGTCTCCCGGCCGGCCGGCGTCTGGGCGATGAAGACCCAGTCGTCCGGGCGCTGGTTCAGCACCTCCCAGAGCTGGGTGTTGAGTCGGCTCACGCCCATCAGATTCTCGTAGTACCCGCGCCGGAGCAGATCGGCGTCCCGGGGATTGAGATCGGGACGATGGAGATCGCCGATCACGGCGCGGGTCTCGAGCGAGAGCCGGGAGGAGACGGGATTGCTGTCCACCAGGAACAGCGCCGCCAGTCCGGCGCTCACGACCGCGGCCTGCCGCACGAACTGCCGGGGCGACTCCGCCTCCCCCAGGCGCCCTGCCACCGACGTCGCCCACCGGGCGGCGGCGGCCACCACAAACGCAATCGCGAACGCGCCCGCCAGGAACAGGAGCAGGCGTCCGGATCGCCATTCGGCCGCCGAGAAGAGGGTGATCCACTCGGTCATGGTGGAGCTGTTCCAGACCGTCCACAGCATGCACATGGCAAGGAACGTGACCCCGGTTCCGAGCCCCAGCCGCACGATTTCGCGAGCGGAGAAACCGCGATCGTCGAGCTTGCGGATCCGGCCCCGCTTCCGCTCGCTCATCGAATTGCTCAATACCAGCGAGCCGAGGATGACCCAGAAGAGAACATCCGGCACGCTGACCAGCGGCCGGCCGAGGATCCAGAACCACTGGTAGGAGTGGAGGAACCACGTGGCCGCGAACGCGGCCAGGGTCGCCACCACCAGGGCGTAGGTCTCGCCCTTCTTCCGGACCCGGAAGTAGACCGGGAAGAAGAAGACCTTCTGAACGAAATCCTTCCAGTAGATGTTGATCCGGCGCCAGAGATCGGTGAAGCTCGAGGCGAGGAAGTAGAGGCGGTGGGTCTCGGGGAGCCGGTGGCCGAAGAGGTGCAGCAGGCCCACGATCAGGTGGAACTGCCCTGACACCCGGAGATACAGCCCGAACGTCACCACCAGATACTGCGCCAGGGTCGCGGTATCGGTCACCTCGGCCGGCGAGAGCGTCAGGCGCTGGTAGAGGAACCGGTAGGCGATGAGATGCAGCACGCCCCGGAACATCCAGTCCACGCCCCGCTGGTAGATGGCATGGGCCGGGGCGTCGTAGTACCGCCGGTGCCAGTTGCTGGAATCCACCACGGGGAAGAGCGGGAACACCGTGTTGGGCAGCATGAAGAAGTACGAGAGCCGCTGCATCACGCCGGGGGGCGCGTTCCCGTGGCGGAGGTCGTAGAGATAGACCACCAGCCGGAACATGAACATCGAGGCGAGGATGGGCCAGACCGGAGCCGGGAGGTTCCAGGGAAGCACCCCGGCACGCATCAGGCCCAGGCCCGTGCCGGCCGCCACCAGGATCGCCACCCGGGTCCGGAACGCCACCGGCAGGTGGCAGACCGCGATCAGCCCGAGCCCCACAGCGAGCAGCAGCGCGCCATTGGTGATCCCGAAGATGACGCCGATGCCGGCGACGGAGAGCGCCAGGAAGAAAACCGGGCGGAAGCGGGCGGCCAGGGCGTGGTGAAGAAGGAAGCCGACGAAGGCGAGGGGAACGATCCGTTCATAGACGCCCGGCCCCTCGAGTCGCCACACAGCGAGCAGCACCGTGAGCGCGGCCAGCTCCAGCGCCACGGTGAGGTAGCGGGCCTGGTCACCGGTCCGGGTCGCGGCGGGCGAAGCAAGCCAGTCCCGCACCAGGAGGAGGCCGAACCCGCCCAGGGCCAGGCCGAGCTGCTTCGGCCCGAGGTCGCGGTCACCGATCCCCAGCACCACGACCGCGAGCGACACCACCAGGGCGCCATACCCTGCGGCCGAGAGCAGCCCGCGCAGCAGCGCGGCCGGCGCGACAGGGGCCGCAGCCGGCGGCGCCATCACCGTCGACTTGTCGTCAGAACCAGTCATGCTGCGTCGTTTCGTTGCGAGTGCCCTGTTGGTGCCGCGCGCGCGGCCCCGGCAGCCTGCCCGGCCCCGGGGGCAGGCTTCCGCAATCGCCGGGCCAACACCCCGCCGGACCGGCCGCGAGTCACAGCCCCAGCGCCCGGGCTACGAGGTTCCGCTGGATCTCCGAGGTCCCCGAGTAGAGCGTCCCGCCCACCGCGTCCCGGAGGTCGCGTTCGACTTCGTATTCCGTCGTGTACCCGTATCCGCCCCGAACCTGGACCGCATCCAGCCCTGACTGGACCATCGCCTCGCTCAGATACAGCTTCGCGATGGCCGCCGCGGGCCCCGGTGAGGCGTCGGTCGCCTTGGCCTCTGCCGCCCGATAGAGCAGCAGTCGGGCCGCCTCCAGCCGCACCTTCATGTCGACAATCCGATTCGCGACGGCCTGGAACTCGGCGATGGCCCGCCCGAACTGCCGTCGTTCCCGGGCGTGGCGGACGGAGGTCCGGACCAGCCGCTCCAGGGTGCCGAGAAAGGGCGCCAGGATCAGCGCCCGCTCCCACTCCATCGAGTCGTTGAAGATCGCCGCCCCCCGACCCTCGCGGCCGAGCCGGTTGGTCGCGGGTACCCGGCAGTCGTCCAGGACGATCTCCGCCATCGGCGAGGTCCGCAGTCCCATCTTGCCGATCGGGGCGCCGACGCTGAGGCCCGGCGTTTCACGGTCCACCAGAAAGCCGGTGATGCCGAGCGCCCCCTTGGCGGGATCGACGGTGGCGAACACCAGGAACAGGTCGGCCACCGGCGCCTCGCTCACGAAGGTCTTGGTTCCCCGGAGCACATAGCTGTCGCCCTCCGCCCGCGCGGTGGTCCGAAGAGCAAAGGCGTCCGAGCCCGAGTCGGGCTCGCTCATGGCATGGGCTCCGATCCGCTCCCCCCGGCAGAGCGCCGGCAGGTATCGCTCACGCTGATCCGCGGTCCCGTGCCTCAGGATGGGCATCTGGACGCTCCACATCTGGGCACCCAGGGCGAAGAGCAGGCCGTTGTCCGGACAGACCGATCCCAGGGTTTCCAGCGCCAGCACGGTGGTCAGCACATCGGCCCCGCCGCCGCCAAACTCCTGCGGGAAAGGGAGCCCCTGGATCCCGAAGTCGCCGCATCGACGCCACAGGTCGCGGTCGAATGCGGCTTCTCGATCCCGGCGCCCGAGATCCCCGATCGGAAGGCTCCGGCCGAACGCCAGGACCGCGTCCCGCAGGGCAAGCTGCTCGGCCTTCCAGGAAAAGTCCATGTGTTTCAATGGGTTAGAGGGCGTCGTGGCACCCCGACGGCCCCGTGTGACCGACCGCGGCCTCGGCAGCTGACGGGGATGCTGGCACGACCTGCTGGCCGACCTTCGGGCACAAAAGGTGCCCTCCGCAGGGGAGGCGAACCCAGGTGCCTGCCGACTCTCAATCTCGGGTGACTGCCCCGGCCAACACCAGCCGGGGCCCGCCCCTGACTGCCGGCTGGCGCCGAACAGCTGGGGATCCGGCTGGAGCAAGGACAGGTCGGCATGTCCGTTTGGCGCAAGCACCGATGGGTGATCATCGCGGCAGGCCTGGTGGTGTGGCTTGCCTCGGTCACGTTCCTCCAGCGCCGGGTACGCGATCGGGGCTCGACCAAGGGCGCGGGCGAATTGCTCCTGATCGGGGCACTCCCGGTCACCTGAAACCTCACGATTCCGATCGCCTGTAGGGCGATGAGCAGCGACGGGAAGCCGATCGACATGTCCAGGGGCATGGACGAATCGGGGCTGGCCATGTCGATGGACATGCACGCCGGGATGGACATGGGCAACGGGATGGCGCCGGCGGCGGTGGATACCGCCGAGCAGGTCGCCCAGTTCATCCGCTACAATGGCTGGCCCGAACTCAAGGAGGCGCTGATCGCGGGACAGGTGCAGGCGGCCATGCTCCTGGCGCCGATGGCGATGGACCTGGCCGACAACGGGGTCCCGGTGCGGGTGGTAGCCCTCGGGCATCGGTCGGGTGCGGTCATCATGGTCAAGCGGGAGACCCGGTTTCAGACCTTCGCCGATCTCAAGGGGACTCGGGTGGCGATCCCCAGCCGCTTTGCCGTGGATCACATCTTCGTCCGCCGCCTGATGCGGAAGCACGGGCTGGCCGACGGCGATCTGACGCTGGTCGAGATGCCGCCCCCGGACATGCCGGCCGCCCTGATCGCCGGGGCCGTCGACGCGTACGCCACTGGCGAACCGTTTGGCGCCAAGGCCGAAATGGACGGCTCAGCCCGGGTGCTCTACATGACCCGGGACGAATGGCCCACGTACATCTGCTGCGTGCTGGTGGTGCGTCAGGACCTGATCGAGAGTCGTCGCCGGCTGGTGCAGCTGCTGGTGGATCACGTCCTCTCGGCCGGTCACTGGCTGGACCACTCCCAGGCCAATCGAACCCGCGCGGCGGAGGTGGCCTCGGACCGGTCGTTCTTCAACCAGGCGGTGGAACTGATCCGCTGGGTGATGGAGCGCCCACCGGACCGGGTGACGTATGGCGACCTGCGCCTGATTCGGGACGAATTCGACGAGCTGATGCGGCTCAGCATCGGTGCCGGGATTCTGAAGCGCGAGATCGCCTACGAGCAGTACGTCGACGAGAGCTTCATGCGAAACTACCGGCCGGTCGAGATCAACCTCAGATGAACCTGGCACGCTGGCTCCCGGCGGTGGCCGTGCTGGTCGCGTTCGTCGCCGGCTGGTGGGCGGCGACGGGCGACAGCCCGATCTTCCCCACGCCCAGGGCGGCGCTGGCCGGGATTGTGGAGCTGGCCCGCGAGGGAACCCTGGTGCAGCACGTGGCCGCGTCGCTGTATCGGGTCAGTTTCGGCTACACCGCGGCCCTGCTGCTGGCGATCCCCCTGGGCAGCGCCATGGGCTGGTTCCGCCCGGTGCACCAGGCCCTCAATCCCCTCTTCCAGGTGCTCCGGCCGATCTCGCCCATCGCCTGGATTCCCCTGGCCATCCTCTGGTTCGGGGTGGGAGACGCCGCGCCCACGTTCCTGATCGGGCTCGCCTCCTTCTTCCCGGTGCTGGTGGCCACGGCGGCCGGGGTGAGCCTGGTGGAGCAGCAGTACGTGCGCGCCGCCCGCAACTTCGGCGTGCATGGTCTGGCGTTGTTCCGACTGGTGGTCTTCCCGGCGGCGCTGCCCCAGATCATCACCGGCATGCGGGTGGGACTCGGGGTGGCCTGGCTGGTCGTGGTGGCGGCCGAGATGGTAGCCATCAACTCCGGCCTGGGCTACATGATCATCGACGCCCGCAACGCGGGCACCAGGTACGACCTGGTCGTCGCCGGCATGGTGATCATCGGGATGATCGGCTTCGGCCTGGACCTGGTGATGCGGCGGCTCGAGTCGCTCGACGAGGTGCGGTGGCGCTATGGCCGAAGCTGAGATCTCGATTCGGGGCCTCGCCCGCCGATATCCCACGGACCGCGGCATGGTCGAGGCCATCGCCGACGTGAGCCTGGACGTCGCCCACGGCGAGTTCGTCGCCCTGGTGGGCCCCTCCGGGTGCGGCAAGTCCACCCTGCTCAACGTGCTCGCCGGATTCGACCGCCCCGACGAGGGAACGGTGACCTTTGCGGGCCAGCCCGTTACCGGGCCAAGTCCGCGAGGCATTCTGATCACCCAGCGGGGGTCGGTCTTCCCCTGGCTCACCGTCCGCGAAAACCTCCGGTTCCCGGTCCGCCACCTGCCCGAGAGCGAGGTCAAGGAGCGGATTGCCCGGTACATCGAGATGATCGGCCTGGGCGGGTTCGAGGAGGCCTGGCCGCACGAGCTCTCCGGCGGGATGGTCCAGCGAGTGGAATTCGCCCGCGCCCTGATGGCCAGACCCGAAGCGCTCTTCATGGATGAGCCGTTCGGCGCCCTCGACGCGCTCACCCGGATCCGGATGCGCACCGAGCTGCTCGAAATCCTGGCCCGCGATCGGCACACCTGCGTGCTGGTGACCCACGACGTGGAGGAGGCCCTGCACCTCGCCGACCGGGTGGTGGTCTTTTCCCCGGCTCCGGCCCGGATCAAGGCCGTGGTGACGGTCGACAGCCCGCACCCCAGAATCCTGTCCCATCCGACGATGGTGGCCCTCCGGGA
>CAZFSA010000096.1:0-17618 GCA_964521535.1 uncultured Gemmatimonas sp. | reverse complement strand
AGGGAACCCGCCCTCCGCGGAGGGCTGAGTGGCCAAGTTCTTCCTCACCACCGCCATCGACTATTCCAACGGCGACCCGCACCTGGGGCACGCCCTGGAGAAGATCGGCGCCGACGCGATCGCCCGGTACCGGCGCCTTCGCGGCGACCGGGTACGGTTCCTGATGGGAATGGACGAGAACTCCCAGAGCGTCATCCAGATGTCCGAGCAGCACGGGGTGACGCCCCAGGCCTGGGTCGACGGCATGGCCGCCCGCTTCGCCCAGTTCTGGCAGCGGCTCGGCTGCTCCCACGACGACTGGATCCGGACCACGGAACGGCGCCACGTCCGCGCCGTGGAGGAACTGCTTCACCGGATCCGCACCAATCATCCGGACGACGTCTACCTCGGGGACTACGAAGGCCTCTACTGCACCGGGTGCGAGGAATTCAAGACCCAGAGTCAGATCGTCGATGGCCGGTGCGGCGAGCACCCCACGCTGGCCCTGGTCCCGACCCGGGAGCGGAACCACTTCTTCCGGCTCTCGGCGTACGGCGGCCGGATCCGGCAGCTGATCGACAGCGGCCAGCTCCGGGTGGAGCCAGCCATCCGGCGGAACGAAATGCTGCGACTTCTGGAGGGGGGACTCGAGGACATCTCGATCTCCCGGTCCCGCCTTCCCTGGGGCATCCCGTTTCCGGGGAGTCCCGGCCACACGATCTACGTCTGGTTCGAAGCGGTCATCAACTACCTCTCGGCCACCGGGTTTCCGGACCCGGGGTACGACGCCCTCTGGCCCGCCGACTTGCACGTGATCGGCAAGGGCATCACCCGGTTCCATTGTGTCCTCTGGCCAGCGATGTGCCTGAGCGCCGGGATCGCGCCTCCCCGGATGGTCTGGGCCCACGGCTACGTCCAGTGGCAGGGCGCCAAGATGTCGAAGACCGCGGGCACCGCCGTCAACCTCGACGATGCGATTGCCCGATACGGACCCGATCCGCTCCGCTACTTCCTGATGCGGGAGGTCGGCTTCGAGGCCGACGGCGACTTCACCTGGGACCGGTACGACGCTCGCTACCTGGCCGACCTGGCCGACGGTCTCGGGAATCTGACCGCCAGGTCGCTCGCCATGGTCGAGAAATACCGGGCCGGCCGGCTGCCCGACGGGCCTCCGGCGGAGCCGGACCAGTCGTTCGAGAGCCACCACCTGCAGGCGTACGCGGACGCAATGGACCGCCTCGACCTCCGGGCCGGACTCGACGCTGTCTGGGCGATGGTGAGCGAGGCCGACCTCTACGTCTCCCGGACCGCACCCTGGTCGCTGGCGAAGGCCGGAGACGACCAGGCTCTTGACCGGGTCCTCGCCACCCTGGGGCGGACCCTCTATCGGATCGCCGTGCTGGTGTCGCCCTTCATGCCCGGCAAGGCCGCGGTGATCTGGGCCGCCCTGGGTCAATCGGGGCAGCCCGACCCGACCTCCTGGGCCTCCCTCCCCGCTCCGGCGATCGCCGGAGCGGCTACCCACAAGCCAGCCACCTTGTTCCCGAAGCCGGGGGCGGCCTGAGGTCGGGACGGATTTCAAGTCATTGTAAAACAATCGGTTAGCGCCCAAATACCTAACGCTTGACACCCCGTCCGCCGGGGGGCATTATTGACCCCGTTCCGCCCGGTTCCGGCCCTCCGCTGCCGGTCAGCCGGGCCGAATACCGGGGGGATCGCCGGCCCTGATGGGTCCGCGCCGGCGTTTCCAGGCCGCCACAAACCGACCGCCCGCCGGGCGGCGTTAGGCTCTGCGAGGGCCATGTCCGACCGCCGCTGGACGATCATCATCGTCCCCCGAGGTGCTTCCACCTCGCGCATCATCGAGGTTTCCCATACGGCGCTCAAGCTGGTGGGCAGCGTCGCGGTGGCGGCCATGGCGGTGGCGCTGCTCCTGGGATACGCGACCATCACCAAGACCGTGAACCTGGCGCGGGCCAACGAGGTGCAGCAGGAGAACGCCCGGCTTGCAACCGAACTGGCGGTGATCCAGGGGCGAGTGTCGACCCTGTCCGACAGCCTGGCCTCGCTCGGCCGGCGCGACGCGCGGTACCGCCTGATGGCCAACCTGGAGCCGTTCGATCCCCAGGTCCTGGCGGTGGGGATCGGCGGACCGGTGGTGGCACCGGCGGAGGAACCCGGCAGCGTGCTCCTGGAGCGGGCCGACCGGGTCCGGGTCGACCTCGACGCGTTGATCCGCCGGGCCAACCTGCTCACCCGGTCCTTCTCCGAGGCGGCGGACAGCCTGACCGCGCATGCCGACCGCCTGGCGGCCACGCCGTCGATCATGCCGACGCAGGGCTGGCTCAGCAGCACCTTCTCGGCGATGCGGTCGCACCCGATCCTGCACGTCGGGCGCCCGCACCCGGGGATCGACATCACCGCCCCCGCAGGCACCCCGATCGAGGCGCCGGCCCACGGCACCGTGGCCAGCGCCGGGTGGGAGAACGGCTACGGCAACATGGTGGTGATCGACCACGGCTACGGCATCGTCACCCGGTTCGCCCACGCCTCCCGCCTCTTGGTCCGCGCCGGCGACAAGGTGGCCCGGGGCCAGCGGATCGCCCTGGTGGGCAGTACCGGACTCTCGGTTGCCCCGCACCTCCACTACGAGGTGCACGTCAACGGCCGGCCGGTGAATCCCCTCAAGTACATCCTCCCCGACATTCTGACCGACTGACCACCGCCGGCACCGGCTCGCGTTGGAGGGCGGGGCCGAGCGGGCTACGTTTCTCCTGATGCGGCTGCCCTGGCTCGTGCTCCTTGTCGCCGCCGCCGCGGGCTGCGGGGGCCGTGACGTCGTGGTTCGGGTCTCGATTCCCGACCTGGACGGGGTGGAAACCCCCGTGCCCGATCTGCTGGTAACGTTTCTGCCCTACGATCGCGACAGCATCCTCACCATGCTGGAAACGAAAGCCGGCCCGCGCCCCCACGCTGCAGACCTGGACAGCCTGTTCGCCCGGTTCCGGGCCCCGTTCCGGGATCTGCTGCATCTGGCGGCCCTGCGTGACCGGCTGGTTCGGGCACGTGACAGCCTGGCGGCTGCCGGCCCGCCAGGGTCCGCGCGGCTGGAGGCGATCAACGATTCGCTCGCCCGGCTGGTCCCGGAACTGGCCCGGGCGCGAACCGCGCTCGACCGGGCCCGGGCCGCGTACTGGCCCCGGATGGACAGCCTCCGGCAGGAGGCGCGACGGTGGAACGCGGCGGCGTACGCCGGCTACGACAGCATCGTTCGCGAGCTGCCCGGCCGGCGGTTCGCGACCCCGGTCGCGGACACCACGGATGCGCGAGGGTGGGCCACCGCCCGCCTCACCCAGGGCCGCTGGTGGGTCACGGCGCGGTCGGTCGATCCCAGCGACCCCAACGCCGAGTGGTACTGGAACGTGGCGATCGAACGCGATACCGTCCTGCTCAACTCCCATACCGGCCGGAACCGGCCGAGGTACTGATGACCCGTTCGTGGCTCCTCGCGGCACTGGGGATCCTGGTCCTGCCGCTCGCGGCGGGGGCGCAGAGCGTGCCGCTGTCCGCCCGGTCGAAGGGCGCGCCCAACGCCCCGGTGACGGTGTACGAGATGTCGGATTTTCAGTGCCCCTACTGTCGCCAGCATGCGCTCGAGGTCTTCCCGCAGCTGGAGCAGGAGTACATCCGGACCGGCAAGGTGCGGTGGGTGTTCATCAATTACCCCCTAACCTCGATTCACCCCAACGCGGTGCCGGCCGCATCGTTCGCGATGTGCGCGGCGCGCCACGACCGGTTCTGGCCGGCCCACGATCTGCTCTTCAGGCACCAGGAAACCTGGGCTCCGCTCCGGAACCCGGCTCCCTTCCTGCTCACCCTGATCGACTCGCTCCGCCTGCCGCGGACTGCGATGACCACCTGCCTGGAAAAGTCGGAAACCGTACCCCAGATCCAGAGCGATGCCGAGGGGGCGGTCCGGAGCGGGGCGCAGAGCACGCCCACCTTCTACGTCGAGGGCGGCCTCCTGGTGGGCGTCAAGCCGATCCAGCTCTTCCGGATGGTGCTCGACTCGATCCACACCGCCAAGACCCGCGGCGCGCGCTGAGCCGGCGCTAGGGCGCGGGGCGGAGCTGGAGATTCCCCCAGGCCCGATCGTCGGCCGCGAGGCCCACGGCCGCCATGGCCTCGGAGACCCGTACCCGCAGGGCGATGGCCTTCGCCATGGCGACGGCCAGGTGGCCCGCGTCGAACTCGGCCTGAATCCCGGGCCAGACCGCGAGCGCCGAGTCCAGCACCGCCCTGGCAGCCGGAAGCCCGGCCCGGGCCACGCCGGGGGGCAGCGGGCTCCCGGCCGCGAACCGGTCGAGGCGGATGCGCACTGAATCGAGGTTGGCATCCATCGCCCCCCGGAGGATGGCCCAATCGCCCGCGAGAGAGGCCCGTCGCTCGGCCAGCGAGCGTCCGAACTCCTCCGCCCGCGCGGGGATCAGGGCAGCCAGGGTCTTCGCCGTGCCGTAGTCCTTCGCAGCGATCGCGCGCCGCGCGGCCGCCAGGTCGTCCTCCAACGGGCCCAGCGCTTCCGGCCGGACCCGCTCGCCTTCCTCCCGCACAGTGGCCACGGCCTGCTCGGCCCGGGCCACCGCGTCTTCCGCTGCGCGACCGGCACAGCCGGCCACGATACCCACCGCCGCGAAACCGATCCATCGGGTGATCGCCATGGAGTCTCCCCAGATCCCGGTGAAGAAGGTTCTCTTGTTTTCGGTTTTTGTTCGGGTTAAGTTGTTGCTCCGATATTTTCTGGAAGTCCAGCTGCCTTCCTCCACCGCTCTCCGCGCCCTTCTGGCCGACCGGTTCCCCGATGCGGTGCTGCTGCCGGAACGCACGGCGCCACCGGTTCCGACCGGTCTGGCCCCGCTGGACGAGATCCTGCCTCGGGGCGGCCTGCCAAGCGGGCGCCTGGTGGTCTGGCAGAACCACCATGGGGGCGCCACGGCGGTTCTTCGGGCCGCCATGGCCAGCGTTCTGGATCGGGGCGAGCGAGCGGCCTGGATCGATGGGACCCGGGTGCTGGGTCCGCACTGGCGCGATGGCCCGCTGGTGGTGCGTCCCGCATCGCCGGAGCTGGCGCTTCGCGCCGCCGAGATTCTGCTCCGCTCGGGCGGCTTTGCGCTGGTGGTGCTCACCGGGGTCGATCCGGATCAGACCGCCATGCTGCGGCTGTCTCGCATGGCACACGAGGGCGGCGGCGCGTTCGTCGCCGTCACTCCCCGGTCGCTCACCGCCAGCCTCCGGCTCGGCTCGCGCTATCTCCCGGCCGAATATCGCCGCTCGGCCGACCCCTTCGGGGGCGTGGCCCGGGTGGACACGGTGGCGATTCTGGTGGAGGCGCGGGCACCTGGCTGGCAGGCGCGCACCACGTTCCATCTGCCGCTCCTGCCGTTCGATCTCCGGATGGCGCTCGAGCCGGGGCTTCCCGACCGGCGCGGTACGGTTCAGCCCTGACTCAGCCGGAACCCGCTCACATGGCCCGGGATTTCGATCCCCGGCGCGAGCCGCGCGTCGGGCTCCGGCTCGCCCACCATCGTGGCAAGCGGCAGGACCCCGGCCCAGATCGGCAGCTCGTAGTCCTCCTCGTCATCCTTGGGCGGGCCGGTGCGCACCTTGGCAGAGGCCTCGCCCAACCCGATCCGAAGCACGGTGGTGGCCTTCACCTCCTGGTCGGTCATTGGCCGGAGCGTGTCCCAGCGCCCGGGCACCAACCGCTCCACGAAGGCACGGAGCGCGGCCCGTTTCCGGCCCTCCTCCGTTACCGGTTCGGCCGTGCCGAAGATCATCACCGAGCGGTAGTTGACCGAGTGATGAAAGGCCGAGCGGGCCAGGACCAACCCGTCGACGTGGGTCACCGTGACGCAACACGGAATGCCGTCCCCGCTCACCGTCCGGAGCATCCGGCTCGCGGAGGAGCCGTGGAAGTAGAGATGATCCCCCTCGCGCCAGTACGCGGTGGGGATGACGACCGGACGGCCGTCCACCAGATGACCCACGTGGCAAACGAACCCGGCGTCGAGGATGGCGTACAGGGTGTCGCGATCGTAGCGGCCGCGCTCCGGGAGGCGCCTGACACGGGTGAACGGGCTGGGCGCCGCAGCGCCGGCGCGGTCCGGAGCGGGTTGCGACATGGAAGACCTCGGGCGGAGCCGACAGAACTATAGCGGCATCGGCAAGATCCCGAGGCAGGCCGCCCAACCCGGCAACGAGTCGGTCAGGTTCTCCGCGCCAGGGAATCGACCGCCGCGGCCACGGCGGCGGCCATCCTGTCGACCAGCGCCTCCCGGGCCGGGACGGGAGCCCTGAAGGGACCCAGCGCTCGCAGGAGAACCCCGTTCCGGGCGTCGGTGAGTTCGATCTCGAATTCCAGGGTGTCGGCCTCGAGGTAGAACGAGCCGGTGATCAGCGTGCCGGCCCTGGCTTCCTCGGCCAGGTCGCGGAGAGCCTGGAGCGGGTCGGTCCGAGCCGTGTCGTCCTGCGGATGCCCCTGGTGCCAGGGGAAGCGGAACGCCCGGACCACGGTCGCGGAAGTCACGACCTCGATCCCGCGAACGGCGGCGAGGCGGAGCTTGATCCGATCGATCGCCAGCGCCGCGACTGGCGCCAGGGCCGGTTCGCCGGTCTCGTCGGCGAACGGAGTGACGACCACCCGGCGAGGGTCCAGTCCTTCCGGCCTGACGGTCCACCAGACCAGGCCGATGAGGATGGCCACCGCCCCGACGGCAATTGCCGCCCGTCCGCGCCAGGTCGATCGCCCGGGGCGTTCGCCGGGAGCCGGAGCGGAGACCGCCGTGGTCTGCCCGGTGCTGATCCCGCGAAGCGCCTCGGCCACCGCCTGCGCGGAGCGGGGTCTTCCGGAGGGGTCGACCTGCAGGCACCTGGCGATCAGGGCGCCGAGAGGCGGTGGATAATCACGCAGCTCGCCGGCGATGGCTTCGGGTGTGACCTGGAACCGGCGGGCAACCAGCTCCCGCGCGCTCGACCCTTCGAATGGCGGCCGGCCGGTGAGCATCTCGTAACAGAGACAGCCCAGCGAGTAGATATCGGTCCGTTCATCGACCTCGTCTCCGCTCGCCTGCTCCGGACTCATGTAGTGCGGAGTCCCGACCACCACGTTGGCCGCCGTCAGTCGTTCCGCAGACTCCGAGGCGGCGGGTACCGATCGGACCGTCGTGCTCGCCTGCGGTGCGATGGCCCGGGCGATGCCGAAGTCAGCCACGATCGCGTGCCCCTGGCTGAGCAGGATGTTCTCGGGTTTCAGGTCCCGGTGGATCACCCCGTGGCCGTGGGCGTAGGCCATGGCCTCCGCGATGTCGATCGCGATCTGCATCGCCTGACCGAGGGGCAGGGGTCCCTCACGGAGGCGGGTCCGAAGGGTGGTCTCCTCGATCAAGGGGGTGACGTAGTACGGCTGCCCCTCGGCGATCCCGGAGTCGTAGACCGGGAGGATATGGGGATGCGCGAGCCCCGCGGCCAGGGCGATCTCCCGCTCGAAGCGCTCGAGGGCGCGATGGTCGGACACGTCGGCCCGAAGGACCTTGATCGCGACGTCTCGCTGCTGGCGCGTGTCGCGCGCCCGGTACACGATGGCCGTGCCGCCCCGGTCGACCTCCGGCCCGAGGGCGTAGCCGCGGGCGGTCAGCGCCGCCGCCACCTCCGGCCGGATCTCGGCCTGGGGCATCAGGCTCCCGCCGGTGATGATGCCCGGTTCATCGACTCACCACCCCGGCCAGACCGCCGCCGACCAGCGAGGCGATGTCGGCGAGAATCCGGGGAAGGGCGAGACCACCATGGTACGCAAGGTACCGGGGCTCCCAGACCGGATGGAACTTGTCCTTGTAGGCCCGGACGCCTCGGAAGTTGTAGAACCGCTCACCGTGCTCGAACACCAGGGCCCCGAGCCGGGGCCAGAGCGGCGCCAGGGGCCGTCGCGTCAGACCCGACATCGGGGCCATGCCCAGCACGAATCGGCCGAACCCCCGGGCCCGCCCCCACAGCATCAGCTGGATGAAGAAGTAGGTCATCACGCCATCGGGCGCATCCGGTCGATACCGCATCAGGTCGACCGACAGCGCCTCCTGATCGGCCCCGAGCCAGAGGTTCGCGAACGCGAGCACCCGGTGCGCATCGCGAACCAGCGCCACCGGGAACTCCCGAAGATACGGCTCCTCGAAGCGGCCCAGCGAGAATCCCTTCTCCCGGGTGGCCTTGGCCCGGAGCCATTGATCGGAGATTTCGCGAAGCTCCGGCAGGAGCGACTCGAGGTGCGACGCCTCCACCACCTCGAACCCGACACCGGCCCGCTCCATGAGGCGCGCGTTGCGCCGGAGGCCCTTGCGCGCCGACGTGTCCAGCGAGAAGCCGGGCAGCGGCACGCTGGCCTCCTCCCCGATCTTCACCAGCCGGAGCCCGAGATCAATGTAGAGGGGCAGGTTTCGCGGCCCCACTTCGTAGAACACGGTCCGGCCTCCCTGGCGGTCGGCCAGGAGACGGAACTGCCAGACCAGATCGGCGTGGTCGTCGACCGCACCGATGGGATCACCCAGCGACACCCAGCTCCGGCCCGCCACTCCATACATCAGGAAGGCCCGCCCCGATGCCGAGAAGAGCAACGCCTTGTCTCCCAACAGGGCCAGGTTGCCGGTCAGCTCGGCCGGACCCGCGAGGATCGCTCGCACCCGCTCCAGTTCGGCCGGTCCGGGCCGGGGGGGCCGCACGGGAGCGTAGCGGTACAGGTGGAGCAGGGTGAGGAACGACAGCAAGGCGATCGCCCCCGCGCCCGCCCGCAGGGATCGCGAGGCGTTGCCATGCAGGACGAACCGCCACCAGAGATCGTCGGCGTAGTCGACGTGCCGATAGGCAAGCAGGCCAAAGTAGACCGTCGCCGCCAGGACCACCAGGACCGCCCCGGTCCACCCCACACCCCAGGGCTCCGCGGTGAGCGATGCCGTGCGGTAGAACGCCCGTCGGGCCGGGAACACGAGCGCCAGCGCCGCGAGAAGCACCGTCGCCTCCTCGTAGTCAAATCCCTTGAGCAGGGACGCCACGGCCCCGAGGGCGAGCAGGGCGACCGTGGTCCCCCACGCGGCATCGAGTCTCCGGGCCAGGCCGCGGGCCAGCACCAGGAGGGCGGCACCGACCAGGCTGGCCGTGAAATGGGACAGCTCGATGACCGTCAGCGGCAGCAGGGTACCGACCCAGCGGAGTCGGCTGTGGACGCCCGGAGTGGCGCCGGACAGGAGCAGAACCGCCCCGGCCAGAAACGTGATCGTGGCCAGGGCATGGGGCAGAACCCGAAAGGCAGCCCGGCGCGCGAGGTCCGCGACGGCGGTGAGCCAGCGCCGAAGGCGCGCCCGGTGCACCACCACCTCCCGGCCGGCGAGAAGTGCCAACGCCACGAGAAACGGGATCAGGTAGTAGACGACGCGGTAGGTCACCAGGGCACCCAGCACGGTGGGCACCGGCATGAACGCCTGGAGATGAAGGAGCATGATCGAATCGAACACGCCCAGGCCGCCGGGGACGTGGCTGACGAGCCCGGCCACCTGGGCGACCAGGAAGATCCCGACGAGGGCGGAGTATCCAGGACCCGAGCCGGATGGGAGCAGCACGTAGAGAACGCTGGCCGCGAGCGCCCAGTCCACCAGCGCCAGGCCCAGGTGTCCGAGCGCCAGCCCGGGCGGGGGGACGCGGACTTCCCAGCGGCCGATCCGGATCGGGACATGGTGCCGGAGGGTGCAGGCAACCAGGTACACCAGGGTCACGGCCAGCAGCGCCGCGCCGACCATCCGGACCGCTCCGGTGGGCAGGCCGGTCCGTGCGTGCGCGGCGGGGTCGGCAACGAGGGCGATCCCGCCCACGGCCGTGGCTCCCATCGTGAACATAATTCCGACGAAGGCCACGGCGCGGACGATCTGCTCCGCCTTGACGCCCCAGGTGGACCAGAGTCGGTAGCGCACCGACCCGCCGGTGAGCAGCGGGAAGCCAAGCGTCTGACTCAGGCCATACGAGACAAAGGAGCCAAAGGCGATCCGGTGCAATGGCAGGGGGTGGCGGATATAGAGCAGCGCCAGGGCGTCGTACCCCGTCAGCGCCAGGTACGCGAGGGCGCTGAGGGCTGCGGCCGCGAGCAGGCGCCGGCCCGGGGTTGCCCGGGCAGCCTCCACCACGTCGCCGACCCGAAGCGCGGCGAGTTCGTGCCGGAGCGCGAGCGCCACCGCGACCACCAGGACGAGGGCAAGGGCCACGGGGGCGACGCGCCGCCAGCCGGAGAGGCGGTCCCCATCGGGAGCGGGCGTCCGGGGACCGGCAGGCGGGATCATGTCATCGACGGGCCCACTCCGCAGCCACCAGCGCCCCCAGGCCCCGGGCATCTCTCGGACGATGGCCGCCCTCGCGCGGAATGACGCGGTCGAACGGAAGGCCGGCGACCCGGCAGAGGGAGTCGGCGTCCTCGAGACCATAGACGCAGAGGATCGGGAATCCGCGCAACCGGGTCAACTCCGGCTCCACGGGTAGGTCGGTCTCCCGAGGTTTCGCTGCGATCAGGTCGGTGAGATGAAACTCGAAACTCGCCCGGGGCGACGGGCTCACCAGCACCAGCATTGAGATCCGCTCCCGAACGTCTGCCGGCAGCCGATTGATGACGAACGGAGCGAGGTCCGCGCCCCGTGAATACCCCACGACGAGAACCGAATCAGCGTCCCAGCGCCCCACGTAGTCCCGGATGAGACCGGCCACGTGCCCCGCGGCCAGTTCCGGGGTCGGGTGGAACTGCTGGAGATAGGACCGCGCCTTGAGCCCGACCACGCTGACGCCGTTGGCATTGAGGGCGGCCGCAATGTGGCGGTCCGCGCCGGCCCAGTCGCCGTCGCCACTGATCACCAGCGCGATGGTGCGCGATCCGCCAGCGACCGGCGCCTCGACCAGCGGCAGGGGATGGTCACCACCCTGCCCGGCGCGCTCCGGCACCGGGATCGAGCCAAGCACGAGCGCTGCCAGGAACACCACCATACCACCTCCTCCGGCTCGGGCGGACGTCGTCGGCGACTGGGACCCCCAATCGCCGCGCCGCTACCGGGCCGGGCCGGCGCACCGGCCATGCCAGCCCCACGGCCACGCGGCAGCCAGGCCTGGTGAGCGGTTTCCGGGATTGGCCGTGCGGTCCGCCCCAGCCGGCCGAGGGTGACAACGTGTCCAGCGGGGACACAATGGCGGGCCACGATCGCCGGCACAAGGCCGCCGTCAGAGGCCCCGTGGGCCCCGCGCTGGCACGTCGAGTGCAGCCCGCCCCACCAGGCCAGCGGGATGTCCGGGAGCGGATCGTGACTGCCGTCGTCCCCGCCGAAGCGGGCCGACTGGGGAGGCGTGCCCGGTGGAGAGTAGATTGCGGGGAGGGCGGAAGGACCGCTCAACCGGAGCCTTGGCCATCGTGAGTCTGGCGTACCGCCTGGCGCTGCTCGCCGCGCTGTTCACCTTCGGGCTGGTGCTTGGCACCACCGAACTGACACTCCGATGGGCCGCCGAGGCGCGCCTGAACGATCTGCGACGCCAGGCCGAAGCGCTGGGCGAGACCTGGGCCGCGTACCTCACGGACGAGTCACACCCGGGCGACTGGGCCGGGATGGCGGGGTTGCTGGCGGGGTGGCCGAGCGACCACCTGACGGCGACCCGGGCGACGGTGTTTGCACGGACTGCCGGGGGCCTCGCCCGGGTGGCGGGGACCGACTCGGCAGCGACCAGGCCGTCGCCGGGTGACAGCCTCGCGCTGGTCTCGCAATCGATCCAGGTGTGGCGGACGGGCGGTGACGATCCCGCCTGGCGGGTGGCCCTGCCGATCGGGTCGCGAATTCCATTTGCCGTCCTGGACGTCGCTGTCTCCACGGCGTCGCTGGAGGCGCAGTCACTGGCGGAGCGGCGCCGGGCCTACGCCCTGGCCGCCGCGGCCGCCGCGATCCTCTCCCTGGGCCTGGGATGGCTGGTGCGCCGCTGGGTGGGCCGGCCGCTCGGCGCCCTGGAGGCCGCGATGGAGGAAACCCGGGAGCTGGGGCTTCCGGTGGCCGAGCGAAACGTGGCCCTGACCGGGCCCCGGGAATTCCGGCGGCTGGCCCGGCGCTACGCCGAGCTGGAGACCGCCTTGCGGCTTCGGCAGCAACGGCTGGCCCTGGAGGAGCGGACCCGAAGCCTGGAACGGATCGCGCTGGCGGAGCAGGCCGGCGCGGAGTTCGCGCACGAGATCGGGACTCCGCTCAACACCGTTGGCGGCCACCTCCAGCTCCTCCGCGAGGATCTCGAACGATCGCCGGGTCGCGAACCCCTGGTCGCCCGGGTGGACGCCGTGCTGGGGCAGGTGGACCGGCTGAGTGGCATCGTGCGCGCCAAGCTCGGGGGAGCGGCCTGGACCCATGTGAACCCGCAGGCGGTGCCGTTGGGCCCGTTCCTGCACCGGGTGGTCGGGTTCATGGAACCGACCCTGCGAGACGCGGGCGTGGCGGTGGTGCTGCCCTCCCCGGCTGAGGACGGCACGGCGGCGATGGCCGACCCCAACCTTCTGGAACAGGTGCTGGTCAACCTCCTCAAGAACGCAGTCGAGGCGATGCCGGGCGGGGGACAGGTCCGGATCACCACGGGCCGAAGCGATGCCGAAGCGTGGATCGAAGTCGCCGACACCGGCCCGGGACTGTCCCCGGCAGCCCGGCAGAGCCTGTTCCAGCCGTTCGCCAGCAGCAAGGGACGGGCGGGGACGGGCCTGGGCCTCGCGGTGAGCCGGCGCCTGGCGCGGGTGATGAAGGGTGAGCTCGACCCCGTCGCCAGCGAGGCCGGCGCGCGCTGGCGGATCACCCTGCCGGCCGCGAACGAACCGGAGCCGCCACGATGAGCCAGACCAGACCATATGTGCTCCTGGTTGACGACGATGAAGCGGCCGTCGGTCTGCTCGCGGAGATCCTGGAGCGGGAACGGTACCGGGTGGCCACGGCAACCTCGGTGACGGAGGCCCTGAAACAGGTCGCGACCAGCGGCCCCTTCGACCTGGTGCTCACCGATCTCAGAATGCCTGGCGCCTCCGGGCTCGATCTCCTCCGGGTGGTGCGGGATCGGTTCCCCGACACCATCGTGATCGTGCTGACCGCCTTCGGGGATGCCGCCGCCGCGGCGGAAGCCATCCGGGCCGGCGCCTACGACTTCATCAGCAAGCCCTACGAGCTGAGCGACTTGCGACAGATGATCGTTCGCGCGCTGGCGCGGCGGCGAGGGAGTGCCGAGCCCCCCTCCGGCAGCCGGCGCGCCGCCGTCGTCAGCTCGGGCGACGAAGACCTGGTCGGCCGAAGCCCCGCCATCATCGAGGTGATGAAGACGGTGGCCCGCATCGCGCCGTCCCAGGCGTCGGTTCTGATCCTCGGCGAGTCCGGAACCGGGAAGGAGCTGGTGGCCCGGACGATCCACCGGTTCTCGGAGCGCTCGGCCGCCAAGTTCGTGGCGGTGAACTGCTCTTCCCTGGCGGAAACGCTGCTGGAGAGCGAGCTCTTCGGCCACGTGAAGGGCGCGTTCACCGGGGCCGTCGGGCCGCGGCCTGGCCTGTTTCGGGAGGCCAATCGGGGAACGCTCTTCCTGGACGAGATCGGCGACGTGTCACCCGCCCTCCAGGCCCGGCTGCTTCGGGCTCTTCAGGAACGCGAGGTGCTCCCGGTCGGGTCCGAAACTCCCGTAAGCGTCGATGTTCGCGTGGTGGCGGCGACCAACCGGGACCTGTCAGCCGCGGTCAAGCAGGGTCGGTTCCGCGAGGATCTCTACTATCGACTCAACGTCGTCACGATCCGGCTGCCGCCGTTGCGGGAGCGACGACAGGATCTGCCGATCCTGATCGACCACCTGCTCCGCCAGCTGGCCAGGAAGCACGGGCGGGGCCCCGTGGCCGTCGACGAAGCCGCCGAGTCGATCCTGCTGCTGCACGACTGGCCGGGCAACGTCCGGGAGCTGGCCAACGTGCTGGAACGGGCGCTGGTGATGGCGGCTCAGGACGTGATCGGGCCGGAACACCTGCCGCCCGAGTTCGGATCGCGCACCAGCGCGGCGGAACCGACCCCGGCCTCCGGGGGCGCTCCGCGACTGGTGCCCCTGGCGCAGGTCGAGCGCGAGCACGTACTCTCGGTTCTGGCGGCGTTGGGGGGCAACCGCGATCGCGCCGCCCGGACCCTGGGGATTTCCCGGCGCACCCTGACCCGGATGCTCCAGCGCTGGGGCCCGATTTCCACCCTGTCGCCGTCGGGCAGGACGTGACCTTCTGTCCGGTGTTGCCAGCCTGGCCAAGACAGGTTGGCCGGGCGACCCGTTCCAGGGGTCGCCGGAGACCGGGAGCCGGCCGCCAAGTCGTTGCACCACTGCCAGATCGCGTACTGCGGTAAGCGTCGGGTCCGGCTTCCCGTACCGGTCCCCGGCTTGCATTGACGCCCTCCCGCCGAGCCGCTAACCCCCTCAAGGAGGAGTCAATGTCGAAGGCTCTCGTGATGGTTCTCCCGTTCGTCGTGGCTTCCGCGGTGGCAGCGCAGACGCCGCAGCCGCCCCAGAAGCCGAAGGACAAGCCCGCCAGCCAGACCCCGGCCTCGACCCAGAAGCCGGCGACCACCACGCCGACCGCGCAACCCGCAGCGCAGCCGGCGACGCCCCCGGCGCAGCCCGCTCCAGCCACTCACCCGGCCGGAACCGGCGCCGTGACCTCCGATCAGATCCGGGACGCGCAGCAGCGTCTGGCCGACCGCGGCCTCTACAAGGGCAAGGTCGACGGCCAGATGAACCGGCAGTTCGAAGCCGCGTTGCGGGCCTACCAGAAGCAGGAGCATCTGAGGGTCACCGGGAAGCTGGACAAGGAGACCATGGCCAAGCTCCATCCGGCCGCATAGCGGCCGCGTCGCGAGGAGCGGAGGATCAGGCCGGCCGCCCCCCATGGGGGCGGCCGGCCCGTTGGTTGCGCTGTACATCCTCTTCGGCTGCACCTCGTCTGGACGGCGGTGAACGGCCTGCTGACCCTGGCCGCCATGGGATTCGGGGCCGTGGCCCTGGGAGGCAGATTCGCCCGTTACTCCGTCGCCACCATGGCGGTGGTTCTCGCGGCCGGCTGGCTGCTCTGGGTCGCCGTGCTCGCCATCACCGTGCTGCGGCGCCCGACCGCCACGAGCGGGACCTCGGGCCCCGCCCCTGACGATTCGACCCCGCGCTCCTCAAGCGATGGGGGATGAGTGAAGGAGGAGTTCATCCCATGCCGATGTCGCAGATCCACGGCGAGGTGGCACCAGGATTCGAGGAAGTGCGGACCGCGTTCGAGCGCAATTTCGCCGAACGCGACGAGATCGGCGCCGCTGTGGCGACGTACTGGCGCGGGGACAAGGTCGTGGATCTCTGGGGCGGCCGTCGCACGCCCGACGGCGACGCGCCCTGGAACGAGGACACCATGGTCGTGGTCATGTCGACCACCAAGGGGCTCTCGGCGATGACCCTGGCCCTGGCGAACGCCCGCGGCTGGCTCGATTACGACGCGCCGGTCGCGGCGTACTGGCCCGAGTTCGCCCAGCACGGCAAGTCCACGATCACCGTCCGCCAGCTGCTCGCCCACGAGGCCGGGCTGGTCCTGCTGGACGAGACGCTGACCATCGATCGCCTGCGCGACCTGGACGGGCTGGCTCGGCTTCTGGCGCGCCAGAAACCGGCCTGGCCGCCCGGCACCCGCCGCGGCTACCACACCATGACCCTCGGCCTGTACATGCAGGAGCTGATCAGGCGCGTCGACCCCGACCACCGTTCGCTGGGGCGGGTGTTCCACGAGGAGATCGCCCGGCCGCTCGGCGCCGAGTTCTACAGCGGGCTCCCGCCGGAGATCCCGGACGAGCGCCTCGCCCAGGTCAAGACCCTCACCCGGTGGCGGGGCCTGCTGGCGCTGCGCTACACCCCCCCGGCGGTGACGCTCAAGATGCTCACCCCGGGTTCCCTGCTCCGCCGCTCCTTCGTGGGCGTGGGGGCGGATCCAAACGACCGCCAATACCTCGCGGTGGAGGTACCCGCCGGCAACGGCGTCGGCACCGCACGCGGGATCGCGCGGGCTTACTCAGCATTCGCCCTGGGCGGGGGCGAGCTCGGCATCACGCCCGAGACGTTCGCCCGGCTCACCGCGCCCCCGGAGGAGCGCGGCAGGGACGTGGTGCTGGGCCTGCCGTCGTACTTCTCGCTCGGCTTCCTCAGGCCCGGACCCCAGGGAGGCTTCGGCTCGAGCTCGCGGGCGTTCGGATCACCCGGGGCGGGCGGCTCGTTCGGGTTCGCCGATCCCGACCTGGGCCTGGGCTACGCCTACGTGATGAACCGGCTCGACTACTACCTGGAGAACGACCCACGGGAGAAGGCGCTGCGCGACGCGGTGTACCGCGTCATCGGACGCCGGTCTCACGACACGGCCGGCGCCGCCGCCACGCCCCCGCGGCTCGCCAGGAACAGCGTCTGGGTGGGATAGGCGATGTCGATGTCTTGCCGGCGAAACTCTTCGAAGATCCGGCATCTCGTTGACTCTCAGTGATTTAAGAAGGCAAGTAAAGTCCGAATGGTCGCCGGGGTCCGGCCAGCAGCTTGCATTTCGGTGTTTCTTCGGTATACTGGTTTTCCCGACCCCCGGTGGCTCCCGTGATCGTCTGTCTCGCCGCGTCTTCCCCTCTGCCAGCGGAGTCAGCTCCCGAACTCGGCGCCCGGGCGCTCAAGCTGGCCCCCCGGATCCGACTGGAGCCCGACCGGGCCCTGCTCTGGGCCGATGCCCGGGGGCTGGACGGGCAGGCCATCGCGCTCGAGCTGCTGGCGCTGGCCGACGAGTCGGGGTGGGCCGGCACCGGCGCGGGCGTGGCTGGCACTCCGGTCGCTGCGCTGGTGGCGGCCCGGGCCAGGTTACCCGGTTGCTGCACCGTGGTTCCTTCAGGCTGCGATCGCGGGTTCCTGGCGCCTTTCGACCTGGGGCTCCTCGATCCCCCGCCCTCCCCGCATCTCTTCCCGCTCTTCGCCGCGGTGGGCATCCGCTGCTGCGGTGATCTGGCCCGACTGGACCGCGAGGCGGTGGAGGTACGCTTCGGAGCCGAGGGGACGCGGCTCTGGCGGCTGGCCCGGGCCGACGACCCGAGGCCGGTGTTCGGCCCCCGCCCCACCGAGCTGCCTGACGCCGAGCTGGAGTGGGTGGACTACGCCCTGGACCGGCAGGAGCAGGTGCTCTTCATCGTCCACTCGCTGCTGGGCTCGGTGAGCAAGGCTCTGGCGGCCCGGGGGCAGGGCGCCCACGCCCTGGCGCTGGAGTTCGCGCTGGCCGACCGCACGGTAGTCACTCACCCGGTGCGGAGTTCGGCGCCCACCGCCGAGCGCGCCCTCTGGCTCCGGATCATCCGTGCGGCGCTCGAGCCGGTCACCTTCAGCGCCCCGGTCACCCGGATCGCGCTCCGGGTGGAGGGGGTGGCGCCCGTACCCGGCCGCCAGGGCGACCTCTTCGACCGGGGGTTCGCCACCGCGCGGGCCACCGAGGCGGCGCTGGCCCAGCTGCTCGACCGGCAGGCCGACGCGCTGGTGGCGGCGGA
>CAZFSA010000095.1:0-17800 GCA_964521535.1 uncultured Gemmatimonas sp. | reverse complement strand
AAGCCGGGCGCCGGACTCGCCCAGCGGCACCCCGGCCACGATCAGGCGCTCCCGGGCCCGCGTGGCGGCGACGTACCAGAGTCGCTTCCGCTCCGCCCGCCCTTCCAGGGCCTCCGCCTGGCGGAGCGCCGCGAAGCGGGGATCGTCGTCGGGTCGCTCGGCGTCGGCCGAGCGGAGCCGAATGGCGTCGCGCCCGATCACGAAGTTCCAGTCCGGGCTGGACGGCCCGCGCGCGAGGTCGGCCCACACCACCACGGGCCACTCCAGCCCCTTGGCGCCGTGAATGGAGGTGATGGTGACCGCGTCGTCCCGGGCGCTGAGGGGCGCATCGCCCTCGTGGGTGCCCTGGTCGCGCTCCCGAAGCCCGGCGATGTCGTCCAGTACCTCGCGGAGGGTGAGATGGTGCCAGCCCCGGAGCTTTCGCAGGAGCTTCCGGACGTTGGCCTCGGGCTGGCGGCCGTCGTCGCCCAGGAGGCGGAGATGGGCCAGGTAGCCGGTCTCGTCAAGCAAGTCCTCCAGCAGCTCGTCGTGGGGGATCCGGTCGCGAAGCTCGCCCAGGCGGCCGATCATCCGGGCTCCGAACGCGAGCAGGTGCGGCTCGTGGCCGCCTGCATCGACCGGCAGGTCGCCGGGCAACCAGAGGCCCCGGAGCCGGTGCCAGTACGGAGGCCGGGCCGCGCGGGCCAGGGCCAGCAGGGTCTCGTCGCGCACGCCCACCATGGGGCTCCGGAGGAACCCGAACAGGGCGAGGTCGTCGAGCGGGTCGAGCAACACGTGAAGGGCCACCACGCAGTCAAGCACCTCGCGGCGCTCCCAGTATCCTTCGTTCCGAAGGGTCCAGGAGGCGATGCCCCGCTCCCCCAGGGCCGCGCGATACCGCCCGACCGGCGCCCAGGCGGAGATTAGGAGGGCCACGTCGCCGGGAGGGGTACCGTCGGCCACCAGCTCCGCGATCCGCGCCGCCACGGCGGGCGCCTCGATCTCGCGGGCGGCCTCTCCGAAGCGCGCCTTGCCGTTCTGGGCCGGCGGCAGCGCCAGCACCTCGACGCAGGACGCGGCAGTGTCGTTGCCCGCGGTCGGGACCAGGGGCTGGAACGGCACCTCGTAGTCGGCCTGGCCCTGTTGAGGATCGACGGGCTGGTCCAGCTCGGGGCCGAGCACGGCATCGACGAACCCGAGAATGGGGCGAAGGGAGCGGTAGTTTTCCGTCAACTGATGGAGCCCGCCGGCGCCGGCCTCGAACTCGCGGCGCACCCGGGTCCACACGGCGACGTCGGCGCGGCGGAAGCGGAAGATGCTCTGCTTGGGATCGCCCACCAGCATGAGACGGGTGGTGTCGCGACGGCCCGACGCCGGCTCGCCCAGGAGCCAGGCGATCTCCTGCTGGGCGGGGTCCACGTCCTGGAATTCGTCGATCACCAGGAGCCGGATCCGGGACTGAAGCACCCGGCATACGTCGGGCCGGTCCCGGAGCAGGTCTCGGGTGAGGCCGATCATGGCGTCGAAGTCGATGGCGGCGCGCTGTTCGAGTCGGTGCCGCACCAGGGCCAGGGCTCGGCGGCCCAGTTCGAGGATCACGCGTTCGTGCTCGGAGGGACCCGGATCCAGGCTCAGATGAGCCAACCGGTCCGCGTCGCCCGCGAGCCGCGCGACCCAGCCTTCGACCTCATCAACCCGGCGCTCGGCCAGCAGCCCCTCCAGCCCGGGCAGGTCGCGGCGCTCCACCGCCGCGAGCAGGGCCTCGGTGGCAGCGTCGGCGCCTGACGCCGCGGCCTCGGCCTCGTCCAGCGCCTCCAGCGCCGGGACCCGGGGCAGCTCCAGGGCGAACTCCCGCAGCACGCCGGCGCAGAAGGAATGGATGGTCCCGATCCGGGCGGTGTCGGCCCGGTGCACGTCAGGACGCCGGCCCGCGGCGCGGAGGGCGTCGCGCAGCTTGCGTTGGAGATCGGCGGCGGCCACGTTGGTGAAGGTGATCGCCGCGAGATCGCGGAGATCGAGCCGAGCCGAGTCGTCGATCCGCCGGCCGGCCACCTCCTCGCCGAGCACGTAGAGCAGCCGGCCTACCACGCAGTGGGTCTTTCCGGTCCCGGCGCCCGCCTCCACCAGCACATGGCGCTCGACGTCGTGAGCGGCTCCGGCCTGGGCCGGGTTCAGGTTCATAGGTCCCTCCCGGCGTTCGGGCCTCCGGGCACCCGGCAGACGTCCCAGCCGTGGCAGAAGGGCGGGCAGCCACAGGACGGCGCTGGGCGAGCCGGGAACCGCCCCGCCCGAACGCCCATCACGTGATGGGCGGCGGCGTCGAGCGCGGCCTCCATCCGCGTGAGCGCGTCGGGGTCGTCCTCGACGCCGGCCCTGCGCACCCGGGCCAGACTGAGAAGGTGCACTCGCTCGGCGTGCTTGATGGCCCGGTACTCCACCCGGGCCACGCGGGCGCCGGGGCGCAACTGGGTCAAGGCGTGCGCATACAGCGGCACTTGGAGCACCACGCCGTCGCTCCAGCCCTCCCTGTTGCCGGCAGCCGACGCCGAGTACTTGCTGGTCTTGTAGTCCACCGCCGCGACCCAGTTGCCGGGGGCGCGTCGGTCCACCCCCACTTCGATCCGATCGATGATGCCGCGATAGCGCAGCCTGAGCCCGCGCCGCTCCAGGATGGCCTCGTCGAAGGAGAGCTCGTGCGCGTCGACCGCGGTGCGCACGGTCCTTCCGGCCGTGGTACGGCCGTCGAGCGCCTTCTCGTTCTCTTCGATCTCGAACGCCAGGTACCGATCCAGCAGGCGGGCCAGCTCGGCGTGCTTCACCTCCCGGAGCGCGGGGTGCCCGAGCCATAACGTCTCGCGAGCGGCAGCCAGCGCGGCCCGCAGCGCCTCATGGAGGGCGGGAACGGCCCAGGCCTGATCGGCGGCGTCGAGCACCACCGGGCCGCCGGCCCGCTCCCGAGCCGCGCCATAGAACCGCCGGAGGGCATCGTGCAGCACCGAGCCGCGCACTCGGAGGTCCATGTCTTCGTCAGGATCCTCGAGCAACTGGAGGCGGAGCAGTCGCTCGGAGAACCAGGCCCAGGGGCACTTGGCGTAGGCCTCGAGGGAGGTCGGGCTCCAGACCCGTTCCTCGCCAAACTCGGTGGCGAGCCAGGCAAGAAGGGCGGGAGACTCGATCAGGCCGTTCCAGGGGGAGAGCTGGCCAGTGGCGCGATGCCGTTCGGCACCTGCGACCCGCGACGCGTGCGCCGCGGCCGACTCGCTCGCGCGCAGCGGCTCAGGGTCCGGCTGCCGGGGCACAATACCGAAGCGTTCGCAGGCGAGCTCGGCAAAGGACGAGGGGTTGGCCGCGCCGCCCAGCTCGTCGCGGGACACCCAGGTCAGGGTCAGCGACGTCCGGGCTGCGTTCACCAGGGTGTCGAAGAGGGCCTGTTCCCGTTCCTCCCACTCGGCCGAGGTCTCGAGCGGCAGGCCGGTCCGGCGGAGCGCCTCCCGCTCGTGCTCGCCGAGTACCATCGAGGACGGGGGCCGCCGCGGGAACGCCCCGGCGTTCATCCCCACCAGGAAGACGTGATCGAAGCTCCGGTGCGAGGCGGCGAGGGCCTCCTGCACCTGGACCCCCCGACGGGTCTGGGTGTAGACCGCCATGTCGCCGGCGAGCACGGCGCGGAGCCGGTCGAGAAAGCTCTCAGGCGCGATCGGGTTGCCATCGGAGGGCCATTCGTCCTGCGCAGCGCGCCATTCGCGGAGGACGGTACGCAGATGGCGCCACCCCAGGAGGTCGAGCCGCAGCACCTCCCAGCGCTCGGCGGCCACGCGGCCGATCCGGCGCTCGATCCGCCAGGGATCGCGCTCCAGCCAGTCGTCGAGCCAGGCCAGCCAGTCACCCAGGGTGCGGGGCTCATTGGCGGCGCCGGCACTGCCGGCGAAGGACTCGAACCGCTCCCGCGCCCGTTCCACCCACGCCGCGGGAAGGGAGCGGGGCCGGCGCTCGTCGTCGTCCTCCGCCGCGAACTCGGCGGCGCGGGCTTGCTGGAGCAGACGGTCGAGGGCTGCCCGCCAGGCATCGAGGCCGGCGATCCGCTCGCGGAAGCCGAGGTAGTTGACGATTCGCGTGTCGATGTCGCTCGCGAAGTAGGGCTGGGAGCCAAGCTCCACGAGGTCGCGGCGGGTCCAGCCATGGGCCGAGGCTTGGAGGAGCGCGAGCACCGCGCGCACGACAGGGATCTCGAGGAGACCGATTCGGCGCCGCGCCGTGGCTGGAACTCCGGCCCGCTCCAGCGCCCGAACGGCCAGATCGAGGTAGGGGCGCCCGTCGCGGGCGATCACAGCGATGCGATGGGGCGCCGCACCCTGCTCGATCAGCGTCCGTGCCGCGGTGGCCACGTGGGCGAGCTCGAAGTCCTGGTCGGGCGCGGCCACGGCGTCGATGCGGCCCGCCGCCCGGGCAGGTTCGGCGGCGAGCTCGAGGTCGACGCACCTGGCCAGAGGTGACGGGAGGGCGAGACGATGGGTGGTGTAGAGTACCACGGCGTCGAGCGCCGGAGACTGGAGCAGGGCATCGAGCAGCAGCCGCCAGCCACCCTTGAGGTCGGCCAGGCCGAGAATTCTGAGCTCGCGGCGGCCGCCGAGCCGGTGGGTCAGGGCAAGGGGATCGGCGGCGAGGGCGCGGGCCGAGTCGGCGAGGGCGTCCCGGCCGTCGCGGCGACCCAGTCGGGCCAGCTCGTCGACATAGCTCCGGTACACCCGTGCCAAAGTCTCGTCGCGGGTCTGCTCGAACGGCTCGCGCCCGGCGAGGGCGGCCACCGCCGCGTCGTACTGCTCGGGCGACACGCCCTCCGCCACGAGCTCGCCGGCCAGCCGGTCAACTGCGGCGAGGAAGGCGGTCTCGCGACCCGCGAAGAGGGGGCCGCCATCGCGCCGGAGCAGGTGCTCGATGAGGGCGACGCGCTCGAACTCGCCCAGGGGGCGGAGTGGGGTGGCGCCCAGCCACTGCGGCAGCTCGTGGAAGACGCAGATGCCGGGGTCGAACCAGCCGGGGATGCCGCGGGCGGCGGCCAGGGCGTAGAGGTCGTCACGCAGCCCGCCCTGGCGCAGGGCCAGCAGGCAGGTGGGCGAGGGGAACGGCTCGGCCCCTCGCTCCACGCGACGCAGGAATGGCCCGGCCGCGAGCTCGAGGAGCGCGGCGGGGTCGGGATGAATCGCCAGGCATAGAGTGGCCAGGGGTGGCTCCGGTTTGGCTTCCGCGCCGAACGTACCGCGGGGCTGTGACACGGGGGACCGGGCCCCGGGTCCCGCTGGTCGAGCCAGGGCCGCCCCCTCGCGTGGGGAGGGCCTTCGCGATACACTACCGCAACCATGCGCCAGGCAGCGATCGACGAAGCGTGCGGGCTGGAGTGGGCGGAGTGGTACCGACTCACGCCCGCGGAGCGCTGGGCCGCGAGTGCCGCACTCTGGGCCAGTTACCTGGCCCTCGGAGGGTCGCTTGATCCCGAGCCCGATACCCAGAGCCCTTTCTTCACTCCGCCGCCACCAGGTGCGCCACCTGCTGATGGGGGGGCAGGCCTGCATTCTCTACGGCGCAGCCGAGTTTAGCCGCGATATCGACATTGCCGTGCTGGCGGAGCCCGACAACCTGGTTCGCCTCCAGTCGGCGCTCGACGAGCTGGCCGCCGAGCTGGTTGCGGTTCCGCCGTTTGCGGTGGATTACCTGCGCCGCGGTCATGCGGTCCACTTTCGCTGCCGGGCGTCAGGCCTTGAAGGGCTCCGCATCGATGTGATGGCGACGATGCCCGGGGTGGACCCGTTCCCGGCCCTCTGGGAGCGCCGCACGACGGTAACGGCGGGGGACGACGTCTTGGAGGTGATGGCGCTGCCGGACCTGGTCAAGGCGAAGAAGACTCAGCGGGACAAGGACTGGCCGATGATCCGGCGCCTGGTGGAAGCCAACTACTTTGCGCACCGGGAAGCCCCCACCCCCGAGCAGGTGGAGTTCTGGCTCGCGGAGTTGAGAAGCCCGGCACTCCTGTTGGAAGTCGTGGCCGCCCATCCCGAGGAGGCCAGGCGAGCGCCGCGGCCCGCGGTGCGCGCGGCCCTGGCTGGTGATGTGGAGGCGATCGAGCGACACCTGGCCGACGAGCAGGCGGCGGCGATGGCGCGCGATCGACAGTACTGGCTTCCGCTCCGGCGCGAGTTGGAGGAACTCCGACGTAGCCGGTAACAATTGGGGGGGCCTTACCCCCCCGGTCAGGTTGCCCGCGGCCGGCCTAGCCGCTCCGCGAGCAGGGTGCACGCCGCCACCACCAGCACCAGCGCCACCCCGGGCGCCAAGCCCACCCACGGGGCATTCACCACCGTCTCCCGGCCGGAGGCAATCAGGCTCCCCCACGACGAGCGGGGCGGTTGAACGCCGAGCCCGAGGAACGAAAGGCCCGCCTCGAGCGTGATCGCGTTGCCGAGGCCGAGCGTCGCCGCGGCGAGGAGCGGACCGGTCGCGTGGGGGAGCACGTGGCGGAGGAGGACCCGGCCACGACGGGCGCCCAGCGCGATCGCGCTCTCCACGTGGGGCCGGCCGAGTAGCGAGGTCGCCTCCGCGTACACCAGCCGGGCCACCGGCATCCAGCCGGTGAGCCCCAGGGTGAGCACCACCAGCGCGGCACTCGGCTCCCAGAGGGCGGCCAGTAACAGCAGCAGGACCACGCGCGGCAGGGCGAGCGAGAAGTCGGTGAATCCCAGCAACAGCGTGCGCAGTGCCCGGCCGCCGAAGGCCGCCGTGGCGCCAACTGCGGTTCCCAGGGTGACGGCCACGAGGGTGGCCAGGCCACCCACCAGGAGCGAGACTCTGGCGCCGTAGACCAGCCGACTCCACACGTCGCGGCCCAGCCGATCGGTGCCCAGGAGATGAAACGCGCCGTGGACGTCGACCGACCCGGGCGGCAGGAATCGGGTGGTCACCACGTCGGGCTGGGCATCGGGGTGGATCGGGGCGACCCAGGGCGCGAAGAGGGTCGCGAGCACCAACAGGGCGAGAATTGCCACGGGGCCGCGGATCACGAGCGGGTCCTCGGATCCACGCGATGCAACAGGGTCTCGGCCGCGACGCTGCCCACCACCACCAGGATGGCGCTCACCGTGGTCGCGGCCATCACCACCGGGTAGTCGCGGGCCCGCACGGCCTGGATGAGCAGTTGTCCCACCCCGGGCCAGGCAAAGACCCCTTCCACAAAGACGGCGCCGGAGAAGAGCGCCGGCAGCGACAGGCCGAGCAGCGTCACCACCGGGATGAGGCCGTTGCGGAGGTGATGGCGGAGGAGGATCCGCGCCGGTCCGAGGCCCTTGGCGCGGGCGACCGTGAGAAACGGCGCGTTCCGGAGGGCGGCCAGCGTGCCGCGGGTGTACCGGGCGGTGGTGCCGATCCCGATCAGGGTGAGCGTCGCGAGCGGCAGGGCCAGGTGGCGGAGCCGGTCGGCGATCCGCGCTCCGGGAGAGAGGAAGTCGGCGTCGAGGCCGGCGGCGCCAAACGCCGGAAGGAGGCGGAGCCAGAAGGTGAACACCAGGATCAGGAGGAACGCGAGCCAGTAGCCGGGGAGCGCGGCGAGCACCACGGTGCCCACGGAGAGGGCGGAATCAAGCCGGCGCTTCCGGGTGATCGCCTGGACCGTGGCGACTGCGATGCCGAGGAGGTAGCTCAGGGCGATGGAGAGGCCCACCAGGATGGCGGTGGGCGGCCAGGCGTCGCCGATCATCCGGAGCACCGGGCGGCCGGTGGCGATGCTCGTGCCGAAGTCGCCCCGGCCCGCGCGCACCAGCCAGCGGAGGTACTGCTCGGCGAGGGGCTGGTCGAGGCCGAGTGCGCGGGTGGCGGTGCTGACCTGAAGCGGGGTGGCGTTGGGGCCGAGGAGGTGGACGACGGGGTCGCCGGGGGCCAGGTGCAGGAGCCCGAACGTCAGGGTGACGACCCCGAGCACCACGGCGGGGGCCCGGAGGAATCCGAACCTGAAGCGGCGCGCCATGGAGGGAATGTAAGCGTGAGAACGCCGGGCCCCTTGCGGCGTCCCTCTTGACGCCGCACCGATCCAGCGTCGGTGGGCTGTGCCGTCCAGGCCTGGGGAATGCCAGGGCGCACGTTACCCCTCGTGCCGCAAGGTGAACATGCCCCCACGTCTGTGTACCTGGCTCCGTGGCCTCGCCGTGCTGCTGGCGATAGCTGCGCCGGCCAGTTCCCAGCCCCTCGGAACCCCGACGCTCGTCCGTCCAGCCTGGAACCTGACCGGCGGGGGCGATGCCCAGACCCTGGAGGACGCGATGGTCGAGTTGATGCCCGTCGCGACCGCCACCCACTACGACATCTGCCTCAAACCCGTCGGCCAGGACTGCTACTTCCTGCGGCGATTCGCCGTGAGCGAGGCCCAGCCTGGCCTGAACGGCGCCCTTCGCTTCTGGTTCGGCGGCCTTCCGGCCAACCGGGAAGGCACCGAAGGCGAGTGGCTGGCGGCGGCCTGCCGGGCCAGCGGCGGCACCACCACCTGTGGCCAGTGGTCATCCCCCGTTCGGTTCATCATGCTGACCAACTACGCCACCGCCACGGCGCCGGCGTCTGGCAACCAGCCCGGGCGAACTGTCACCTTCAGCTGGGCCAGCAACCCCTTGGCGGACGCGGGCTCGCAACTGATCCTGCTCCACGATCTTCCGGCCCGCGTCTTCAATCGCAGCAATCCCACCGTCGTGCCGGCGCCGAGCCAGAGCATCGCGCTCGGTGCCGGGGTCACCAGCCATACGGTGACCATTCCGGCGGGTGTCACTTCGATGCGCTGGGCCGTGGGTACCTGCCGCAACTATCCCGGCAAGGGCCGTCGCTGCTCTCAGCTCTACCCCGTATGGAGAACGGTGACCGTGCCGTCGTTCGCCTTCCCGGGCACCCTGGCTGCGACGTTCAGGCATCAGCGGTGCATGAACTGTCACGCCGTGGCCGCGGACAACTTCCAGAATGCCAGCGCGACCAACCCCAACCGCGGCCTGCCCGCGAGTCATCCCTCGGTGACCGCCGCGACCAGCTGCAGCAGCTGCCATACCAACGCACTGCTCCCCGCCGAAGGGACGGTGAACCCCGGCTGGCATGCGGCTCCCGCTTCCATGGACTTTCGCAACAAGAACGATGCCCAGCTTTGCCTGATGGCCCAATTGTCCGGCAACGGGACGGTCAGTTCGATCCGCACCCATCTCACTGAGGACAAGCTGATTCTCTGGGCAGTAGGGGACGGTCGGCGACCCGCGGCCTCGAACGGCAGCGCCCTGGCGCCCTTGCCGTTCGCGCCGCCAGGGAGCATTGCGGCCTGGCGGACCGCGGTCAACAACTGGATCGACTCGGGGATGCCGTGCCAGTGATCCGATCGCAGCCGGCCAGCGGTCGGACCTGAGTCTTCAGGATCCGTTGGCGCTGCCGTCGACGCGGATTCGGAGCGGCGTGCGCCAGGGATCGATGGCGAGGCCGTCCGTGCTCGTGGCGTCGACTGCGAATCCGCTCGCCCGCAGGCTCCCGAAGGCTGCGGCGACCGCCGGTTGATCGGGCAGCAGCACTTCCCACTCCACCAGCCGGGCGTCGTCGGGGCCCGCCGGCTCGGCGCCGGCCGCCCAGGTGTTCACGCCGAGGTGGTGATGGTAGCCGCCGGCGCTCAGAAAGAGCGCGCCAGGATAGCTCCAGACCATCAGGTCGAATCCCAGCCCCTCGTGATAGAAGGTCCGGGCCCGGGCCAGGTCGCCCACGAACAGGTGAACGTGACCCAGCGTGGTGCCCGCGGGAGCCCCGGTCCAGGGCGCGCTACCGCCCGCCTCGAGCACTGAAGTGACATCGAGCGGGTCGGTTGCCATCGCGAGCTGGTCCCCGTCCCGTCGCCAGGTCTCACGGGGTCGGTCGGCGTAGACCTCGATACCCAGGCCGTCCGGGTCGGTGAGGTAGATTGCCTCGCTCACCCGGTGGTCCGACATGCCCGCCCGTTCGCCGAGCGTCGTCAGGTGGCGGAGGAAGCGCCCCAGCGCGGCCCGGTCGGGGAGGAGCAGCGCGAAGTGGTAGAGGCCCAGGCGGCCGCGCCCGGGAACGGGGGCGGCGCCGGGGCGTTCGCGAAGCTCGACCAGCGGGTCCCGGGCCCCGGCCGGGCCCAACCAGGCGCGGCCAGCCTGCCGATCCAGCACCGCCAGCCCCAGCACCCGCTGGTAGTAGTCGAGCGAGCGCTGAAGATCAGCCACCTGGAGGACGACCCGACCCAACCGGGTGGAGTCCGGGAGACGGAAGCCGGGCGGCCTGAGCCCGTAGCCCGCTGGCGACTGTACTCGCTTGGACGTTTCCACGGGCCCACGACCTCCGATCTGAACCACCCCGGAAGTAGCCCGCGCGGCCATCGGGGTCAAGACCGCAGTCCTGCCTTGCAGGTGCCCGGGATCGGCGTCGGCACCAGGTACGGACGCGGCACTCACCATATATGGATGCGTTATATATGGAGGCGCCGCCCGGCTGCTCATGCGGGCGCAAGCGCAAGGAGCCCTCGTGTCGACCGTCTCGGGCCTGCACCACGTCACCGCCATCGCCGGCGATCCCCAGCGGAACCTCGACTTCTACGCCGGGGTCCTCGGTCTCCGGCTGGTGAAGCGCACGGTCAACTTCGACGATCCCGAGACCTACCACTTCTACTTCGGCGACGAGGCCGGAAGCCCCGGCAGCCTCCTCACCTTCTTCCCCTGGCCGGGCGCGCACCGGGGCCGGCAGGGCGCGGGACAGGCAGCGGTCACCGAGCTTTCCATCCGGCCCGAGGCCACCGGTTTCTGGATCCAACGCCTCTTGCGCCACGGCATCCGCTACGAGGGCCCGACCCGGCGCGGCGCCGGCGCGGGGGCGGAGACGGTGATCGGACTCAGGGATCCCGACGGGATGCTGTTGGAGCTGGTGGCTCTGCCTGGCGCTGAGGCACGGCGCGCCTGGGCCGGGGCCCCGGGCATTCCGGCGGAGCAGGCGATCCACGGCGTCCGCGGCGTGGTACTCTGGGTGGAGCGCTGGGAGCCCACCGAGCGGGTGCTGGTTGACGTCCTGGGCTTCCGGTTCGCCGGCGAGGAAGGGACCAGTCGGCACTACCAGTCCGGCGACGGCGGCCCGGGCCAACGGGTCACTCTCCGGGCCGTCGGAGGATTCGGCGACGGGGTAGGTGGAGCCGGCACCGTGCATCACGTGGCGTTCGCGGTCGCGGACCACCGGGAGCAGGAGGCGCTGAGGGCGAAGGTGGCTGCGGCCGGGCTCGACCCCACGCCGGTGATCGACCGGCACTACTTCCGCTCGGTCTACTTCCGGGAACCCGGCGGGGTGCTGTTCGAGCTGGCCACGGTCGGGCCTGGCTTTGCCATCGACGAGCCGGTGGCGCGGCTGGGCGAGGGCCTGATGCTCCCGCCGCACCTCGAGCCGCATCGGCAAGCGATCCAGGCGGTGCTGCCGCCCCTTCACCTGCCGGCGCCGGCCGCCGCAGGATCGATCTTCGCCGAGACCACGGGACGCGAGGACGTGAGCGGCGAGGCCCTGGGTTTCGTCCACCGATACGTGCCCCCGGCAGAGGGAGAGTTGGCAGGTAGTACCACGCTGCTCCTCCTGCACGGGACCGGCGGGGACGAGCACGATCTCCTGCCGCTGGGGCGCGCGTTGCTGCCGGGCGCCGGCCTGCTGAGCCCCCGGGGCAAGGTCCTGGAACGAGGCGCGCCGCGGTTCTTCCGCCGCCTGGCCGAAGGGGTGTTCGACCAGGAGGACCTGGCGCGGCGCACCGCCGAGCTGGCCGAGTTCATCCAGGCGGCGACGCGGGCCTACGGACTGGCCGCGGACGGCGTGGTGGCCGTGGGGTTCTCCAACGGCGCCAACATCGCGGCGAGTCTGCTTCTCCGGCGGCCGGGCATCCTTCGGGGCGCGGTGCTCTTGAGTCCCATGGTGCCGTTCGAGCCCGACTCGCTGCCTGATCTCGCGGGCACCGACGTGTTCATCGGCGCGGGTCGGGGCGATCCGCTGGTGCCGGCGCGGGAGACCGAGCGGCTGGCCGAGCTGCTTCGGCGAGCCGGCGCCGAGGTGACGATCCACTGGGAGCCGGGGGGGCATGCGGTGACCGAGACCGAAGTGGCGGCGGCCCGGGAGTGGATCGGGCGTTGCCTCACGGCGGAGCGGCAGTAGGATACTGCGGAATGGCCCGGTACGCCGCGTTCCTTCGGGGGGTTGCGCCCACCAATGCCCGGATGCCGGAGCTTCGGGCGGCGTTCGAGTCGGCCGGGTTCACGGACGTCCGCACGGTGCTGACGAGCGGCAATGTGGTGTTCAGCGCCCGAGCCGCGCGGGAATCGGCGCTCGAACGCCGGGCTGAAGCGGCCATGGCAGAACGGCTGGGGCGGTCGTTCCTCACCATCGTACGCCCGGTGGAGGCGCTCCGCGCCCTGCTGGGGACCGACCCCTACGGAGAGTTCCGTCTTCCCGAGGGGAGCCGCCGGGTGGTCTCCTTTCTACGGAACCCGCCACCGGCCCTGCCTCTGCTGCCGATCGAACTTCGTGGGGCCCGGATTCTCCGGGTGGAGGGCCGGGAGGTCTTCACCACATACCTTCCCGATCCCAAGGGACCGGATTTCATGATGCTGATCGAGCGGACCTTCGGGCGGGAGGTCACGACGCGGACCTGGGAGACGGTGTCGAAGGTGGTGCGGTGAGCGACAAGGGCGGGAATCCGGCCAGTGCGTGGTGCCTTCTCGCCGGCGGCCGGGCAGTGGCGGCGGTTCGTGACCGGCGGACGGGAGTCCGAATGTGATCGCCTCGCGTACCAGTGCCGCCGTAGTCCGCGCCCCAAGTCGTTCGCGGCAGGTCCGAATATGGGTGTACACCGTGTTGCGAGAGATCCCAAGGGCGCTCGCTATTTCCTGAGGGGTCCAGCCCGAAGCGAGGAAGCGTACGACGTCACGCTGCCGTGGAGAGAGCCAGGCTCTTTGTCCAAGTGGGGGTCTCGGTGGCTGCGCGAGGCCCCTCCTCTTTCTCTCTCTCTCTCTCTCTCTAGTCCTCCCATGGCCAGGACCCCGCGTGCTTTGTGCACAAGGTGGGGACCGATCCACGATGTCGTCAAGGCGCACTGGGTTCCGACGGGGCCATTCGGCCCTGGCAGATTCGTGCCACCGCAACATCGCGGTGTTGGGCCCGCGGGGATGGCGCATCACCGCCCCATCCGCCGGGCACCATCGGACCGATCGGGGGGCCGCACCAGCCCCAACCCATCACAAGTTTGCGATCTGGCGCCGGAACCTGCGAGCGATAGCTTGTACGCAAAGGTGGCCCGGCAGGTGGCCCCATGCGTCGCCGCTCTGAACAAGTCGGGCCGCCGGAGGGCAAACTCGTGTTGCTGCTCCTCGCCGCGAACGGTGCCGTCAGCGCGTCGCTGCTGGTGGCCCCGATCCAGGCGCCCCAGGTCATCTCCGACCAGCCCGCCTGTCGGGCCTGTCGAATTGTCGTCGGGCCACGCCAACTCTCCATCGGGGACACGTCCGCATCGGTGCCACCGCTCAGCGGCCTGGTCACAAGCGTGGCCGGCGGGCGGTTCTACCTTGCTGGAGCGCGAGCCGGGGCCCCGCTGGTCTTCGACGCCGCCGGCCGGTTTGTTCGGCCGCTTGCCAGGACCGGGGCCGGGCCGGGTGAGATCCGCCTGGCCACGGCGATCGCAACCGGCCCCGGCGATTCGGTGGCGGTGTACGACGGCGGCACCGGGCGTGTCCAGGTCTTCGACCGCGACCTCCGGTTCGCCCGGGGCTTCGGCCTGGCCCAGAGCGTGGCCCATGGCGGGCTGCTCTGGCGCCAGGGTGACGAGCCGTTCGTGGCGAGCGGGCTTCGTCCGACTCCCTCGGATATCGGGTACACAATCCACCTGTACGGGGGAGACGGCAGCCACCGGCGCAGCGTCGCCGAAAGCACGGCGCCGATCGTGCCGGGGGACCGCTCCGCCTCGGCGTTCGCTCATCTCCGGCTTCTCCAGGGGATGCCCCGAGAGCGGGTCCTTTCGGTTTCGGCCTCGGCGATCGGGGGCTACAGCATCGAGATTCTGGACCTGGCCTCGGGCCTGGCCCTCCACCAGTGGCGGCGGCTGAGCAGGGACTTCGAGATCGAGGCGGGCGGCCCCTTCCCCCCGCGGGTCACGGCGGCCCGGATGGATTCGACGGGCCGGCTCTGGACCCTGGTCACTGTCCGGGCCCCGAACTGGGAACGGGGCGCCAAAGTGGTCGTCATCGGGTCCGGCCGCCAGGTCGAGCGGGGGTATCAGGTCGGGGATCGCAATCTGATCTCGGATTCGGTGATCGAAGTGATTGAGCTCCAGTCCGGTCGACTGATCGCCCGGGAGCGGTTTGACCGGGCGTACGTTGCCCTGCTGCCCGGCGGCCTCTTGGTTGCGGAGTCCGACGGGGGGGCGGGTTTCGAACTGTTCCCGGTGGAACTCGCGGGAAGGCTCTGAATTCGCAGGAGGTCGAATCCGGACTGCTGCTCTTTTTGGGCTTGGCGCAATGCTGTTGGCGACCGGTGACAGCCCGGCGGATCGGGCCGATCGGGGAGGATGGCCCTGCTATGCCTGCTGCAGTTCATACAGCATCTTCTTTCAATGCTGCTATGACCCGACCTACGAGCATCATGCGACTCCCTGTTATTCGTTCGGTCCTTACACGAGTGGACCGTGCCACGACACCTGTGTGTGGGGCGGGTGTCACGGGCCGTGTGGCTTCGCCGCCGTTGAGGAAGACGACCTACGGCGAGTAGCACTTGGCCAAACGGAGGCGGTGAGCAGGTTGGTTCGTTCCGACCCAGCCACGTTTGCGGTCAACCGGGATCGGCGTGCGCTGCAGGTATCCAACCGCTGTGCCGTTGGTTCGGGCCTGGTCGGCCACATTCCCTTGAGTGACGCCCAGTTGGCCGCGCTTGGCATCGCGAGCGAGGTTGCGGCGGGGGCATGGCCTTCGGACGGAGCCAACGGCGAAGACACCTAGTCTACGCGCCGGACACGGTCGCGGCGAGGGGGTACTCCCGGGAGGCCGACTCACTGGCGCTCTCGCCGGGTGAACCGGGCCGCCAGCAGCAACGCGAGGCCGCCGGAGCGGCCGCCAACCGCCCTCAGGCCCGGGGTCTGGGCCAGGCGTCCTCCCGGAGGCTCTCGGGATCCCAGCCGGCGTCCCGGGCCACCCCGCGGTCGGCCAGGTCGCGGGCGAGCGCCTGCTCCAGCTCTTCGATCCGCCGGCGCGCGGCGCTCAGGTAGACCCGACGGTCCTTCCGTCGCTCCCCGGTGAGGTGCCGGAGCGACTCCTCGTCGTGCCGGAGGAACTTCCGGGCCGCCCGGTGCGCCTGATAGGCGCGGAACCCGAGCGCGTGCAGGGCGTCGGCGCCCAGCCGGAGGGCCGCGTCGAGTCCCTCACGATAGACCTGCTCCACGCCGGCTTCCAGCAGATCGTGGGCGTCGGCCCAGTCGAACGCCCGGGCCAGGATCCGGAGTCCCGGGAAATGACGCTTCGCCGTCCGGATCACCTCCAGGGTCCGCTCCGGCGTATCCAGTGCCACCACCAGGAGCCGGGCCCGGGCGGCGCCCGCCGCCTCGAGCAGGTCATGCCGGGAGGCGTCGCCGTAGTAGACCTTGAGGCCCAACCGGCGAAGCAGCTCCACCCGGTCGGAATCGAACTCCAGCACCGTGGTGGGCACGCCGTTGGCCCGGAGGAACCGCCCGACCGTGGCACCGAACCCGCCGAACCCGGCGATCAGCACGGGCGCGGTCTCGTCGATCAGGTCGGCGGCGCGGGCCTCGCGTCGGGTTCCGGTCCGGGGCTGGACCACCCGTTCGTTGAAGAGCATCAACAACGGGGTGAGCGCCATCGAGAGCGCGACCGAGGCGACCAGGGGGCTGGTGATGCTGCGATCGAGCACGCCCTCCTGCGCGGCGAACGAAAAGAGGACGAAGGCGAACTCACCCACCTGCGGCAGGGCAAAAGCGAAGAGCAGGGTCTGATCGGCGCCGAGACGGAAGGCCCGGCCCAGCGCGGCAAGGACCCCGAACTTGAGCGCGACGATGCCAAGGGTGAGGCCCGCGATCAGGAGCGGGGCCGAGCGGAGCAGCGCAAAATCGATCGAGGCCCCGACCGCGATGAAGAAGAGGCCGAGCAGGAGCCCCTTGAAGAACTCGATGTCGCTCTCCAACTCGTGCCGGTACTCGCTGTTGGCGAGCACCACCCCGGCCAGGAAGGTGCCGAGGGCCGCGCTCAGGCCGACGCGGGTCATGAGGAGCGCGATCCCGACGACCAGCAGCAGCGCGGCGGCGGTGAAGACCTCCCGGAGCCGGGTCCGGCCGAGGAGGCGGAACACCGGGCGGAGCAGGAACCGTCCGCCGACCACGATAGCCAGCACGGCGCCCAGCACCGCCAGCGTCTGACCCCAGGGAGGGAGCCCCGAGATCCAGGTGGCGGCCGCCTCGTGCCCGGGCTCCGCGCTGCCACCCGGGTGCTCGCGCCCGGAAGCGAGCAGCGGCAGGAGCGCCAGCATCGGGATCACGGCCACGTCCTGGAACAGCAGCACCGAGAACGAGCTCTGCCCCCCAGCGGTTCGGAGCTGACCCTTCTCGCTCAATGTCTGGAGCACGATGGCCGTGGACGAGAGCGACAGCGTCATGCCCACGGCCAGCGCGGCTTGCCAGCTCAGTCCGGCCGCGACGCCGACACCGGCCGCGAGGATCGTGGTGACCGACACCTGGAGCCCGCCCATTCCGAGAATCGGTCCGCGAAGCCGCCAGAGCAGCGCGGGCTCCAGCTCCAGGCCGATCACGAACAGCATCATCACCACGCCGAATTCGGCGAAGTGCATCAGGTCCTGTCCCTCGTCGCCCACCAGTCCCAGGCCGAACGGACCGATGGCGATCCCGGCCAGGAGGTAGCCAAGGACCGAGCCCAGGCCGAGCCGCCGGGCGATCGGAACGGCGATCACCGCGGCGAGGAGATAGACGAAGGCCTGGGCCAGGAAGCTGTCAGCGCTCATGCGGGCCTGGGTCCCGCGGGCGCGAGATCGGCGCGCTCGTGCCACCGGCCGTCGGCGAGCGCCGCCAGCGTCGCCCGGTAGCGCTCGGCCTCGCGGTCGATGTCCGCCTCGTCGAGGCGGTGGGTGCCGAAGATGACGTAGGGCGGGAGGTAGTCCATGCCGCAGAGCCGGAAGGTCTGCTCGATCGGGGCGAGGAGCTGGGACACGGTGTAGCGGTTGAAGCCGGCCGGTCCGTAGGCCGCCGCGGCGCCGCCGGCCGACACCAGGCTCAGCACGGCCTTGCCCCTGAGGGCGGTGCCGGTCGAGCCGTAGGCCCAGCCATGCTCCAGCACCAGGTCGATCCACTGCTTGAGCAGGGGCGGCACGCTGTACCAGTAGAGCGGATGCTGGAGCACCAGGAGATCATGCTGGAGGAGAAGCGCCTGTTCCCGGGCCACGTCGACGTCGAAGTCCGGGTAGGCCTCGTACAGATCGTGGAAGGTGAGATCGGGCCGCTCCGGCACCTCCCGGATCAGCCGGCCGTGGACCCGCGAGTGCTGGAGCGCGGGGTGGGCGAAGAGGACCAGGGTGCGGGGCATGATCATCCGCTCCGGTCGGCCAGCTCGGTCCAGGCGGCGAGGGCGGCCTCCAGCTCCCGGCGGGCGGTCTCCAGCTCGCGGCCCAGGCGGGCCGCCCGGTCGCGGCCTTGGGCCCGTCCATCATACAGGGACGGATCGGCCAGCGCGCGCTCCAGCTCTGCCACCCTGGTCTCCGCCTGGGCGGCGCGGGCCTC
>CAZFSA010000094.1:0-17979 GCA_964521535.1 uncultured Gemmatimonas sp. | reverse complement strand
GCAGAACCGCCGGTTGTGGCGCTGGACGTAGCGGGCCGCACCCGCGACGGCTCCGCGTCCTCCGGCGGGCGGCGGCCGGATCGGCCAGGCCCGCACGCCGAAGAAGGCGTCGGCCTCGAAACGGCACCGCAGGGCAGCGGCGATATGGTCACGATCGGTGGGGGTGTTCATGCGGTCCCTTGCGGCCCCGCAAGCTACCGCAGCCTTCCGCGGCGGGCAAGGCCCCGGCCGCCAGTGAGGCGGTGATCTGGGCGCTCAACCGCGTGACTCGGATCCCGCGACCCGCCACGGCACGGGCGGTCGCGATCAACTCGCAACGCTCCCGGCCGAGCGGTCCGCCGTGTCCGGCGGCGGATTGGTGCGAAATAAGGCAGCGACGGCCGCCAAGGCGAGCAGAATGGATATCAACAACATCCCCACGTGAGCGGGCCGGGAGTCCGTGGAGAACCGCAAACCGGCACACCCGCACGAAACCGGTATGCCCGTCAGGATGACATATCCGTGGATCCCGGCGAATACCAAAGACAGGAAGAGACACACGAACAGCGCCCCGATTCTGCCGAACCCGGTGACCACGGCAATGGCCACGAGAAGTTCCGCGGCCGGAAGGATGAACGCCGTGGGCCGAATCAGCCAGACCGGCAACAACCCCAGGCCGTGGAGCAACTTCTGAAACTCTCCCGGCCAGAATAGCTTGCCTCCGGCCGACCAGGCCAGGATCAACGCGACCAGCCACAGGTGCAGCGAGACGTGCCGCGGGATGGTCATGGCGTCAGGCTCCCGCGACGTCTGCGAAGGCGGAAGACCACGGCAACGGCCGCTACGCCGGTCACGGCGCCTGCCACGATCCAGCGAAACGCCCCTCGGCGGGCCGCCAGGGTGTCTTCCGTCTTCTGTTGCGCCTCGAACGCGGCCGAGATGGCTTCTTGTGCTTGCTGCATCTCCTCCGGGCTGCGGATTCGATGAAACGTCACCCGACCGTCAGCGGCAACATCCTTCACTTCGCCGCTGAGTTCGTCCAGCAGACGGTAGTTGGCGGTGGGAAGTTCAATCTCCATCTGAGAGGCCGCCGTCTTCGCGCGAATCTCGAGTCGGTCGGCAACGAAATGGAACACGCTCAGGAAGTCGAAGTGCGGGTTGCGATTCACAATGACCGCCTCGCGAATCAGGTCAACTCCCGCGCATTCTGTGGTGCCGGTGGTGCGCATTTCCCACTGCTGAAAACGCCCATCCGCCAAGTCCAGCCTGGCGGACAACTCCCGCGGCAGGAGCCCTCGCGACTGGTCGAAACGAACCAGGATCGATTCCCTGGGCGGCTCACCCGCTGAGGAACCCGGACCCGGACGCAGCACCAGGGCTTCCGCTGTCCCCGATTCAATCCTGAGCTCCTCGGCCTCCAATAAAGTGCCGAGTGGGGCGCTGTAGTAGTCGAACACCGTCAATTCCAGCGGCGTCAGGAATGGTAGCGGTCCTTGAATGCGATAGAATTCCCGGTCGCGAATGACCGACCACACCCCATCATCCTCGCCGCGCGTCTTTACCGTCCTCACACCATCTATCCACGAATGGGACGCATCCGAAAGGCTCGTCGCCCCGGAGAAGGAAAGGTCGATGCGGAAATCGAGGCCACGCCGCACCAGACGACCATTGCATTTCAGTTGCGGCGGATCCGTGCGGCCCCAGTTTTCCGGGTCGAACGGATCCTTGTCCTTGGGCCAGTAATACATGGTGAGCACGAACTCCGCCGTCATGCCGCTCAGACTGGCCTGGCGGTTCAAGAGTTGCTGCACAAGCTCGTCGCCCTCGACGCGGGCAGTAGATGCAGAAGACCACATAGCGGTCAGAACTGCCCCGCAGAACGCTAAATATCGCATGAACTGACCCTTATCAGCAATATACCGGTCAGTGTCAGCCACACCGGCAGAGAAACAGCCCCTCTGACCACGAGCCGAGATAGGCCGGTGGAGAACGCAGCCCGAGCACGCGGAGCACCGCAACGCCGGTCATCACGGTATCGGCACGGGCACTCCATTCTGGCAGCCGAACATCAGGCACGTCTGGGTAGTAAGCGTGCCTCCTGTACACCGACCCTTATTGCACTCTCCGCCGAGCACACGATCGCCGCAACGGATGGAGTTGCCGGCTGAGCTGGCACAATACTCGTCCGCCGCGAAGCCGCAAACGGACGCGACCCTGTCGCCATAACACCACGTGCAGGGCCGAAGGGCCGGCTCCAGCCCCGTGCCGCGGCACCGCATCGATATGGTCCCACAGCTACCATGATAGCACTTCATGTCGCCGATGATGACGCCGTACGCCGCGTTGAAGGCCGCCGCGGCCCCGATTACGGCCAGTATGACCCGTGCATGGCGATGCCTCGTGAGTCACCCTTCCTTTCCATCGTGATTGACAACGACCGCGGTGCCGGCCGATTCCCGCGCGAGGCCGTCTTGCAGCGTCATCTGCCCGCCTCATCCGTCACCTCCATATCCTGCCGGCATAGGCCACCAGGGTCGCCCAGCCCACCACAGGGCCTCGGCCCCGGTGGAGAACACGCCGATGCTGGCGTGCCCGTCCGCGAACAGGACACCGTACGACTCTCGATGAGGCCCGAACCGGCTGAGGTCAAGGGCAATGACGTTTCCCTCATATGGACCCCATCCGCCGTGCATCTCGTCCGAGAGATCGCCGGCGACAGGGTCGCGGGCGTGACGGTAGAGGTTGTCCAGCAGGTTGTATTGGAGATCGTAGGCCAGCACCAACCGCCCGGTCTCCACCCATCGCCGCGGACCGACCCGGTGGAGCAGGCCGCCCGGGATCGCCGGGCGATTGTCGAGGCCCAGCGCTCGCGCGTTGCCCACATAGGCCGAGCACTGTTCCGGGCAGTTCCACATGGTTCCGCGGCCTCCCTCCGCCGCGGCCCACCGACCCGTGGCGATGTCCCAGCCTCGCTGCTCTCCCCGGTCCCACCAGTAGTCCCGCTCCCGAACCACCGGCTCGACCTCGTCGTCGTGCGCCGCCGCGAAGGAGTGAATGGTCTGGCCTACGCCACGAAGATTGGCACTGCACTTCGCACCGATGCTGCGGTGCCGCGCCGCCGACACCGCCGTCAGACCGACCGTCAGCAATAGGGCAATCACGCCGACGGCGATTAGCATTTCCAGCAGAGTGAACGCGGCATTCGGCCCCCTCGCGACCGACACGCGACGATCTTTTTCCAATCCTTGCTGTGTATTTACCACACTGACCCGTAGGTACAGTCGATACCTTGGCCTAAGTGTTTGCCCTACTATACCCCCATCCCCCCCCGATATGTCAAGATATTTTCGGAATTTTCTGTAGTCCCTTCGGCCGGTTCTCGGGTGAGCGCCGAAGTCCCCGCCGAGGGGCGGGTATCATCCATCACGTCTTGCTGTGGACTCACCCCACCTTTCCACAGGCGGCACTAAGACACTGCGAAGTGTTATCGTTAACGGCGCCTGACAACCAGCTCATATACATACACACGGAATTGCGGCGAGGAGGCAGGGCCTCGGAAGGCCGAGCTCTCGCGGGCGGAGTGGCCGAGGAAACTCTGGCTGGCGGTCGTCGCCGCCCGCTACGTCAGCTTCTCGTCCACCCGCGGCAGCAGGGCCGCGAAGTCCACCCGGCTCTTGCAGGCGGCGGTGGCCGCGGCGAGGTCGGCGGCGTGCCAGTCGCGCTCTTCCGGCGACAGCGCCGCGTACACCTGCCGAGCATGCTCGCGGCGCCCGTCCAGCTCGGCGTAGGACAGACACCGGACCAGGGCGCCCAGCGCCGCGTCCGTCTTCGCCGCCCGCCGACAACTCCCGTCACAGCCGTTGCAGAAACGCCGCCCTTCTCGTCGGTACAACGCGGCCACCGCGGCCAGCTTCTTCTTTTCAAGCGGCTTGAACTTCCTCGCCGCCTCGGCGTTCTCCTTGATGATGTCCACGTTGGGCATCTCGCAACAAATGCTGGCGATCCGCTCGTCCGACCATACGCCGTGCAGCACCGCCTGGTGCGTGGAGAGGCCCAGCTCCTTGAACTCCGGCAGGAACTTCTCCACGTCGCTCACCGCCCGCATCTGCTTCATGCTGATCAACCCGACCCCGGCCTGGTGGCAGGCGTCCAGCGCCTTGTTGAAATCCGCGTTGTCGCGGACCAGTTGCGGATCGTAGGCAATCATGGCGGCATCAACCCAACTGTCCTTGGCACTGGCCGTCAACAGGTCGGAGCGTGCCGGAAACTCGGCGTGCGAGCTCCAACCCACCAGCCGGGCCTTGCCGCTCTTCTTCATCTTTTCCGCCGCCCTGGCCCATTCCTTCGAAGTCAGCTTCCCTACATCGTCGCCCCCCGAGCCCCCGCGCCGCCCGCCGCCGATGGCATGTAGGAAGAACAGGTCAACATAATCCGTCTGCAACGCCTCCAGACGCCGGTCCAGCATCTCCACCCATTCGTCCGGCGTCTTGGGGTGGTCCTTGGTCACGAGAAAGACGTCCTTGCGGCGGCCGGTCTTCCGCAGCCACTCCCCGATGGCCTTCTCCGACTCCCCTTTGCCGTAGCAGTCCGCTGTATCGAGGTAGCGGATGCCCGCCTCCCACATGGCGTTCAGCCGGCGAGCGTCCGGCGTCCGGCCCGCGCCGTAGTTGAGCATGGAGACCTTCACGCCGCTCTTGCCCAAGGGCCGCGTCGGCACCAGCCGGGCGGGTGCCGCGGGTTTCTTCTCTTCCGCGGGTTGGCTGGTCGACGGCGGCTCCTCGCCGCGGAGGATCGCCGGCGCGGCGGCCATCGCAGCGGCGGCCACGCCGGTCTTGACGAAGTCGCGTCGGGACAGATCTCGGGAATCGCGTTCGGGGTTCATTGACGGGTCTCCTGGCTGAAGAAAATGGGCGCAGTCGCGCAACGGCAGCACGCCGCGGCGCGAGATTCGGTCTGCGAGCGGTTCATTTCGGCGGCGCCAGAACGCCGCGGACGGCCTGGTAGGCGGCGAGGTCCGGAACGGCGAAACCCTTCAGCCCCAGTTGGCGGCAGGCCGTCTCGTCGTCCTTCACCGCATTGAGAAGTTCGTCCTTCAACAGCTCCGTGATCCGCGGCTCGGCGGTCGGCCCGGCGACAAACAGCACCTCCGGCACCGCCACGGTCTCGCCGATCACTCGCAACTGGTCCCGCGAAGGGCCGGTGATGAAGTTGCCCCCCGACTCCGGCAGCCGCGCGTAGTAGGCCTCATCCACGACGCCGACCTCCACCGTGGGATCGTTGGCCACGGTCTTGGCCACGTCGTCGCGCAGGTACAGCCGCCCCTCCATCGCGATCGGCGGAGGCGGAATCAGCTCCGGCCACAGATCCTTCACCGGCAATCCGGCCTCCTCGATGGTCCGCCGGGCCGCAAAGTCGGTCAGCGGGTCGCGATATCCGCCAAAGGCGAACCGCTTGCCCTTGCAATCGGCGATCTTCTGGATCGACGAATTCGTGCGGGCGACGATCAACGCCTTGCGCGACGTGCGGCCCAGGCTGTTCACGCCCGCGGCCAGCGGCGTCAGCTTCTCCGGATTCTCGATGGCCGCGTATTCGCCCGCGGAGAGGAAAGCGTACGCCAGGTTGCCCTGTTCGAGCTGGGCCGCGATGGCCGGGCCGTCCGGCTGAGCCACAAACCGCACCGGCCGCTCGAGCCGCTTCTCCAGTCGCATGTGCAAGGCGCGGTACTCTCCCGGCAGGCCGAACAGGTCCGCCTTCGTGGTGCCGATCTTGACAAACGATGCTTCCGTCGCAGCGTCGGGCTTCTGGCAGCCGCCGAACAACATCACCGCCGCACACGCGCACAGGGGCACAGTGAGACCGGATCGAGCCACGACCGAACCTCCCGATTCCCGCGGCGCGCCGCCGCCCCGCCGGCGGCGACCCGCCGCTTCTCCCGTGAATATAGCTGCACGCCCGGAGCCGGGGAAGCTCGCTGGGCCTCAGCAAGCCGGCTCGCCCAACTCCAGACAGCGGTACAGCTCGCGAACCAGCGACCGCTCGGCGCAGGGCATGGCCTCCGGCCACCGCTGCACCAGGTGTACGTCGCGGGCCTCATCCGGATAGCCTTGGCCCGTCTGAAACGAAACCACGTCGCCGCCGTACAGGTCGGGCAGATCGGCCGTGCTGAACTGAAAGGCGCTCCCTTGTTCCGTGACGATGGTGCCCCGCCCGCTGTTGGGCCGGAACGACAAGACATAACCCCGTTGCATGAAGACGCTCCCGCAACCAGTCCCGCCCTGGCGCCGGAGTCCGTTCCGCAAGATGGTGACGGGGAAACCCGTTCCCGCCGCCTGTATTCCTTTACCTGACCAGCGGCCCCAGTGTAGCGTCCTCCGCAGTGCAAAGCACGCACTTTTTCCGGCTTCCGTCACCATCCCTAGCCTCACTGCAAGTGTCTGTCTAACATAAGCTAACAGTGGACCTGCCGGGGAAATGCATCGACCATCTCGCACTCTGCGTGCGGCCTAGGCTTCCAGCCCGCGCGGAGCCTCGGCGGTCGAGACGCTCGCGATACCGATCCGGAGCGGTCGTTACGGCTGCCAGGGGTTGGGCAGGCCCAGCTCGGCCAGCTTGGCGAGCATCCGCTGGAGCTGCTCGGTGCCGGTCAGCTCACTGGCCGAACCCCAGGTCTGCTGCATCGACCAGTCGAAGAACTCGCCCCACGCCGCGGCGCACACCGGGTCGTCGTACCACTGGTCCGGCACTAACCCGGCGCAGGGGCCGCCCAGCCAACCGTCGAGGTAGCCGCCGCCGAACGCCGGGGCGTCCCACCCGTCACCGCCAACGCCGTCGCCGTCCATCATCCCTTCGCCCTGCATCATGCCCTCGCCGCCGCCGAGCAGGCCCTCACCCTCGCACTCGTCGGGGATGCCGTTCTCGTCGGCGTCGAGGCTGATCTCCGCGGCGATGTCGCACTCGTCGGGGATGCCGTTGGCGTTGCAGTCGTCGCACCACGGGTCGTACTGGCAATTCGCCAGGTCGCACTCGTCGGGCACGCCGTTCTCGTTGCAGTCGGGCTCACATTCGTCGGGCGTCCCGTTCAGGTTGCAGTCGGCGCTGGTACTCTGCGCGAGGTCCCAGGCGTCGGGGATGGTATTCTCATTGCAGTCCGGCTCGCACTCGTCGGGGATGCCATTACTGTTCACGTCGTCCGAGGTCTCGTCTTTGATGTCTTTGTCATCGGGGATGCCGTTCTGATTGCAGTCCGGCTCGCACTCGTCCGGCACGCCGTTCGCGTTGTCATCCTTGCTGACCAGCCCGTCGCCGTCCGGATCGCCGTCCACATCGCACTCGTCGGGGATGAAGTTATGATTGCAGTCCTGGCTGGTGCCGTAAGCGATGTCGTTGGCGTCGGGGATGCCGTTGGCGTTGCAGTCGTGCACGCCGCGCGGGCCCCCTTCTGACCGGCATGGCTCGCTCGCGACGAGAAGCTGGATAACGAAGGACGGGATGTCACCTTCGTCCAATACGCTACTCCAGTCACAGTCGGCACGGCAGATGTCCGCGGCATTGGCGCAGACCTGTTCCCCCAGCAGCAGATCCACGAAAGGCTGAATGTCCAGGCCGTTGACGACGCAGTCATCGTTCACGTCGCCTTTAAAGCAGGGCCAGCATCTCCCGACATTGCAGCACGGGCAATCGGCAACCGTCTCTCGCGAATACTCCGCCGGCAACATCGTGAACCGGACCCCGCCCGGCGGCGACACGCCTTCATGCCAGACCACCACGAGCTGGCCGTCCGGGCCGTACACAACGGTGTGCTTCCCGCCGCGCGCCAGCTTGGCACGGTTGTCTCGCCCGTTCGCCTGGTTGACGCGGAACTCGCGACCTTGCGGTACGCCGCCGCCGTCGAAGTACTGCGCCCGAACCTCGCGCCCCGATTGTGTGTCCGCATTCCAGGCTGGGTGAAGCACGGCGACCACTCCACCGGCGGGAAGGAGGTCCAGCCCAGAAACACGGCGCCGCCCGGACTGATGCTGATCGATGGATCCTGGTGCGTGAACTTCGGTTGGCCTTGGTCGCTCACGACTTCTGTCGCCCCCAAGGGATCGCCGTTCGTCTCGAAGCGGGCCACGAAGATATCCTGGCGATTCTGCGCCGGAAGGCTCGGCTCCGGAAGAATCTCCTGCCACCCGATGATGAAGCGGCCGCATCGCTCCATGGCGATGGTTGCATTCCAACCGTTGGAATCGACAAAGGATTCGAGCACTTCGCTCGGTGCGGCGTCACAGTCCAGCGTTTGGGCGATGAGCATCGCTGGACAACACAGCAGTGTCGCCACCATCAGCAGACCCGATAACACCAAACGACGGCCCGTACTATTCTTGTTGAACTGCATTGTCGTTCCTTCATTCAAGAGCACGAGAAGTCACTTCTGCAGGCGACAGCCTCGCTCGATTGATCAGGCAGCCTCGCCCTGCACGCGACGCGCGTATTCGTGCCGCCCGCAAAGCCTTCGGAACCGATACCAGAGAACGGCGAGGAGAAAGCCAGCGGTTATGCCACTTGGCTCAGGGACTGCCGAGAGTTGGAAGGCGTAGCTGCCAGCGGAACTGCGCCAATCCGTCAAGTAGTTGTTGATGACGGCATGACCGGGCAACGCAGTACCTCCGGCATTTTCCCATCGAAAATGGCTCTCCACATCTCCCATCTGCGCGATCTCGACCCACCACGCTGGCTGCCGTGAGCGAGACCGGCGCGGCAAGGTCCACCTCGTAGCGATACTCCATCGGGAGCCGGTCCACCAGCACACGACGCCCCGTCGCGACCCGTTGCGGATTGAGAAAACTCTCCTCATAGATGATGTTGTTGTCGTCCGGCAGGCTGTCGCCTGGTCGCGCGCCGTAGAAGCGGATGCGCATGGTCTCGTCGCCGTCAGGCGGCAGATTCGTCTGGCTGTCAGCGCCGTAGAAACCCCACCAGACGACCCGTCCCACGGTCTGGTCCTGGGTCAGGAGTATGTTGTCGGCCTCGCGCTGCCAGACCTCATACCCGAAGTAGTCGTAGAACTGAGTGTCGGAACCCTGGCCCCCGGTCAGATTCGGCAACTGCTCGACGATCGTCTCCCCGCCTCGCGGCCCGCCCAGCCACCGGCCCTCGGCATCCCACTCCGTCGGGGCCGCCGTCGCCGTCGCCGCCCAGCCCAGCACCACCCCCACGACCGCCAGGCCGCCGCCCCCCGCTCTTATCGCAGCAGTCATCGGGAACCCTTCGGCAAACCGCCTCGCCCTCCAATACTACCATCTTGATTGTACTCTCGAGCTTAATCTCGGTCAAGGTACAAACCCAGTACTCCGAACCCACCGCGGCGGCCGCTCGCTCCCAAGGCTCGGCGTGTTGTAAGCCGCACCAGGCGTGGCAGACACCCAGACCAGCCGCTTTCTCAGTACCGCCGATGCCCGTACTTGCTGAACAGGCGATGCCCGGACCGCTGGAGCGTCTCACCCTTGGGGAGGCACGCACGTTTGCAGGGGTCTGCTACAATCTGTTGTTCGGCCGCAATCGGTTGTCCGGCACAAGCCGACCACCGCAGCCGCAGGATAACCCGGATGTCCTGGTTTGACCGAATCTTTCGTCCGGCCCGCCATCGCCGCGAAGCGACCCTCGCCCAGCCGTTCCCAAAGGAGTGGCTGCCCGCCGCGCGCCGCGGCGTACCGCGGTGGCCGCTACTGCCCAGGGAGCACCGCCTGCGGCTCCGCCAGGCCATCCAGATCTTCATCGCCGAAAAGGAATACGTCGGCGTGGGGCCGCTGAAACTTACGGACGAGATCAAGGTGGCCATCGCCGCCCAGGCGGGACTCCTCCTCGTCGGGCGGCCGGAATTCGACGTGTACCCGCGGCTGCGGGAAGTGATCGTCCGCCCGCACGACTTCGGCCAGGTGGTGGAGGCGGTCGGGCCGGACGGGCGGAAGTACCGCATCGCCGAGGTCCACTCGGGCGAGGCCTGGCGGCATGGGCCGGTGATCCTGGCGTGGGACAGCGTGCGGCATTCGATCGCCCGCCCCTGCGACGGATACAACGTCGTCTATCACGAGTTCGCCCACGCCCTGGACATGCAGTTCGGCATCACCGAGGGCAATCCCCCGCTGGCCGGCAAGGAGGAGCGGCGGAAGTGGACGGACGCGTTCATGGACGAATACGAGCTCTTCCTCGACGAGAACCGCCGCGGCCGGCGGACCTTCCTCGACCCCTACGGGGCCTCCGAACCGGCGGAGTTCTTCGCCGTGGCCACCGAGCACTTCTTTGAGCAGTCCCGCGAGTTCAGGGCGCTGCACCAGCGGCTGTACGGGCAGATGAAACGCCTCTACGGCCAGGATCCGGCCCGGTGGGGAATCGCGCCGGCGGCAAGCCCGGACTGACCGCCACGGTCCGGGGCGGACGGACCACGCGATTTTTCTGTCCTGGTGCGCAGTTCGCGCGGGGTAGACTCGCCGACAACTTTCTCAATTAGGACTGCTACCATCCATGATTTTGAGCAACTGAGGAGACAGGCGAGGCGAGTGCGGGCAGACGGATCGGGTTGTAACACACCTCCGACAATGGAGGACAGCGATGACTTGGCAAAAGCAACGATGGGCTCTCGGCCTGCGGCGGATTCTCCGCTGCGGGCTCCCCCTGGCAACGGTGGGAATCATTCCGGCGGCAGCCGCGGCACTCGCCATGGCGGATCCATCGGCCATGCAGCAGGCCTGCGGTTTGATCGGCGCGAGGGCAGTGGGCTGCTATCTCATGCACGGATGTTGTGCCGGCAGTGACTTCGGCAACGGCTCCACCAACCTGAACGTGCCCGCCGGGCACACCGTGATTCTCACTGGCGACCGAGACTACCACGATCTCACCATCGACAACGGAGGCACATTGGATACTCGCGGTTATCGACTCCGCGTATGCGGCACCCTACTGAACTACGGAACCATCACGGTCAACGCAGGTAACCCTGGCGGCAGCGGTGGCGCCGGTGGCAAGGGCGCTAATCCAAAGGGCACCGGCAGCGACCCCACCAACTGTGGCCGGACCAGCCCGAATTGCACTCCCGGCCAACCAGGCGGACTTAAGGTTGGCCGCGGCGGTAAAGGCGGCGGGGGGGGCGGCGGCGGGGGCGGGGCCTGGAGCGACGATCTTGTCTGCGAATTCGACACAGACGGTGGAAACGGCGGCAACGGCGGCCATGAAAGTGAAGACGTGCTGATCTATGCCTACCACCTCAGTAACCGCGGCGTGATCCACGCCGACGGCTATCCGAGTGGGAATGGCCCGGACTGCAACAGCAACGGATTCCCGGATGAATGCGAAGCGTGGATTTTGGCTGATGTTAATCTGGATGGTCTGATTAACGGACGCGACGTGCAATGCTTCGTCTACATCATGATTTACCCGCCACCCAACCCTTGGTTGCCGTGCTGCGGCGCTGCGGCCGACATGAACAGCGACGGCTTGGTCGACACCGCCGACATCGCGCCGTTCGTCACCGCTCTGCTGGTGGGATCGTAATGCTTAAGCCCCTGGCGGGGCCGGAGGACCTGCTCTGACGGTTGGTCACGGCGGCCTCAGCGTTCCGCCACCCAGGCCCTTGCGAACAGGGGAGCGACAAAACTGTGCCTCATGCCCGGATCGCACCGCCCAACGCGGCGCGGCCCGGGCGAGGCTTTCTGAGAGGGTGTTCTTGGCGGGAGTCCTGGTGGGGAAACCGAGCTCAACCCGCGCCCGCCGCCGGCCGGCGTAGGTCGCGGCTGCCTGGCACGGCCGGCCGCCGTCTCGCCCTACCAGCCCGCCTCGTCGAGTATCTCCGTCGTCCCCGGGAGCAGGCCCGGGTGGCGGCGGATCTCTGTTGGCGTCAGCCAGGCCAGGTCGGCGATCTCCCGCGGGTTCGCCACGGGCGTGCCGTCCATGATCGTCGCCGACCAGCAGTGCAGCACGAGCTGCCCGCCGTGCTTGGTCTGCGTGAGCAGGTACTCGCCGGGACGAACCTCCACGCCGAGTTCCTCGCGCATCTCACGGACCAGGGCCTCGGCCTGGCTCTCGCCCGGCTCGATGTGCCCGCCGGGGAAGCACCAGGTCAGCGGGGCCTTCACCGCCTCGGACCGCTGAATCAGCAGCAAGCGGTCTCCGCGACGGATGAGGCCGAGGATTCCAATAGTCGGTGGGTCGGGCGAAACTTCGGGCATGACCGCCCTACTGTACTGCGGCCGCGGCAATGCGGAAAGTGAACGGCGGGGCCGTGAAGGGTTGAACGGGAGAAACGCCCATCAGGCCGGTGCCGCGCTGTGTCGACGTTTCCGAGCGGGTCGGCGCACCGGCTGCCCTGCTCAGGCGGGCAGCGTCGCCCGCGGCGCGTGCCGCTGCTGCCAGGCCAGCAGCGCGACCAGCGCCCATAGGCAGAAATTGTGGTCGGCCCGCCCGGCGGCGTGATCGGCCAGCGTGGCCCGAGCGCCCTCGCGGCTGAGCAGTGTGCCGAAGAAGCAGCGGTCGGCCTCGAAACCTTTTACCGCCTCTTCAAGCGGTCGGCCTCGATCAGTTCCTCGGCCATTTTTCGCAGCGGACCCCGAAGCCAAGGGCCGACCGGCACCTCGAACCCCTTCTTCGGCCGCCGATGCAGAAGCGGCGGCAGGTCGTCCTTGAACGCCTCGATCAATAGATGCTTCTTGCGCCAGCCGTGCAGCTTCCACCGCCAATCCAGCGGAAACACCAAGTCCACCACCCGATAGTCCAGGAACGGCGAGCGGACCTCCAACCCGTGAGCCATCGACATCAGGTCCACCTTCATGAGCATGTCGTCCGGCAGCGACAACCGCCACTCCGTCAGCAGGTGGCAGTTCAGGTCGGCCGATTCCCGCGGCTGCCCGCGATACTGCCACAGCAGTTGCACGATCTCTTCCAACCGGGCCACGGCGGTCGCCGGCTCGTGCAGCAGTCGGGCGAAGGTCCGATCGTCAGAGGTCCGCATCCAGTTGGCGTAGCGATGCGGCAGGTGGGCATCGAGCGAGCGAATCGCCCGCTTGAGCTGGCTGGCCAGCCCGCCGAGACGGCGTTCGCGGCGGGCAGGCAGCCGCTCGATCAGCGCCCGGGCGGGGCGATAGAGCGGCGTCCGCGCGAACCATCCGAAACGGCGGATGAGGTTGACCGCGGTGTAGCGGTTATAGCCGGCGAACAGCTCGTCGGCGGCGTCGCCACTGAGAGCCACGGTGACATGCTGCCGCGTCAGCTCGCTGAGCAGGTAGGTCGGCAGGGCGGAACTGTCCGCAAAAGGCTCCCCGAGATGATTCTGCACTGTCGGGATTACCCCGCGGACTCGCTCCAACGAAAGCGGCAGCTCGGTATGCTCCGTGCCGTGTCTCTCGGCCACGGCCCGCGAGTAGCGGCTCTCGTCGTAAAAAGGGTCGTCGGGGAATACCACGGAAAAAGTCTTCACCCGCCCCCCGGCCTCGCGCGCAGCCACGGCCGCGACAATGGCCGAGTCGATCCCGCCGGAAAGGAACACCCCGACCGGAACGTCGGCGACCAGCCGGCAGCGGACCGCGTCGGCCACGCGGCGCCGCAGTTCCGCGCAGGCGGTGCCAAAGTCGGTGGGCAGGGTCTCCGGCGTCGCCGCTTCACCCGGCGCAGGTGCCCAGGCCCGGACCTCGACAACCCGGGCCCGCCAACGCAGCAGATGCCCCGGCCGCAAGCGGCAGACCTGTTGAAAGATGGTGCGGGGAGCGGCGATGAAACCGAGGGTGAGAAGTTGCCGGACCGCCTGCGGGTCGAGGGTCTCGTCGGCAAGAACCGGCCGCAGGGCCGCCATCTCCGAGCCGAAGGCCAGCCCGCCCCCCGACAGCACCGCATACACCAACGGCTTCACCCCGGTGCGGTCGCGAACCAACGTCAGGCTTCGCGTCGGCGCGTGCCACACGGCGAAGGCGAACATGCCGTTCAGCCTTGGCAGGAAACGGAGCTCCGGATCGCGGCGGCACAGCTCCAGCAGCACCTCGGTGTCGCCGGTGGACGTGAACGACGCCCCGGCGGCGCGCAGCTCGTCGCGCAACTCCTGAAAGTTGTAAATTTCCCCGTTATAGACCAGCGTCACGGACCCGTCCGCGGACCGCATCGGCTGGTCGGCGGCCGCGGTGAGGTCGAGCACCTTCAGGCGAGCATGGGCGAAAGCCACCCCCGACGCGGCGTCGGACCACCGCCCGAAGCCATGCCGCACGGCAGCCAACATCGCCTCCAGCACCTCCGGCTCAAACAGGCCCGCCGGACGAACGTATCCCGTGATACCGCACATCGACGGCGATCATAGGGATGGCCGCGGCCGAGGCCAAGCCGCAGGTTGCATCTCCCGGCCCCGCGGATAGGCTACCCCTCGGGCTTGCCGCCAAGGAACTGGCCGGATCGGTCCGCCGCCGGCGGCCGCGAACCGGCCCCCGGCAACACCCGACAGGTGTCCGCATGATTCTCCATGTCGTGCAATCTTTGGATCCCGCCTGGGGAGGCATCGCCCGCGTGCTGCCGGAACTGACTGCCGAATTGAACGCCGCCGGCGAGCCTTGCCGCATCGCCACCCTCCGCGGGGACCGCTTCGGCCGGCCGCCGGAAGTGCCGGGCGTCGAAGTGTTGTCCTTCGAGGCCAATCCGGGCAGCCGCCTCGGCCGTTCCGAGGCTTTTCGCCGCGAGGTGAAGACACTGGTCAGCCGGGCCGACGTGATCCACCTGCACGGCCTGTGGACGGCGCAAAACCATGCGATCGGTGTCGCCGCTCGCCGACTCGGCAAGCCCTACATCATGACGCCGCACAGCATGATGATGCCCTGGGCCTGGCGGCGAAGCTGGTGGAAGAAACGTCCGATCGGCTGGCTCTTCGAACATCGCAATCTCCGCCGCGCGGCCTGCCTCCACGCCCTCGCCGAAGGCGAGGCCGAGCACATGCGGGCCTTGCGCTTCAACGATCGGATCATCGTCATCCCCAATGGGCTGCGGGTCCGCGACTATGCCGACCTGCCGTCGGCGGACGATCTGATCGCCCGCCGGCCTGAAATGCGCGATCGCCGCTGGTTGCTGTTCCTGGGCAGGATCCACCCGCAGAAGGGCATCGTGCCCATGCTGCGAGCCTGTTTTGATCTGCTCGCGGCCGCGGCCGACTGGCACCTGGTCATTGCCGGGCCGGACGAGGTCGGCATGAGGCCGATGCTCGAAGCGGCCATCGCCCGCAAGGGCCTCTCCGACCGCGTCACCTTCACGGGGATGCTGTCCCGCCGGGAAGTGCTGGCCTGCCTGGGCCGGGCGACGCTGCTCATCCAGCCCAGCATGAGCGAAGGCCTGAGCATGTCGATCATCGAGGGCCTCGCCGCCGGCCTGCCGATGCTCATCTCAACCGAGTGCAACGTGCCGGAGGTGGCCCACCGCGGGGCCGGCCTGGTGGTGCCGCCGACCCGCGGCGACATCGTCAAGGGCCTGCGACAACTGATCACGCTCGACGCTGCGCAACTGGCGGAGATGGGCCGCCGCGGCCGCGAACTGGCCGCCGAACGGTTCGACTGGGCCGGCCTGATCCCCCGCTATCGCCGCATGTATGCCGAAGCGCGGGCCGCCGCGGGGCCGGCGTGAAAGTAACCCGCTCTCCCTCCTTTACTTCTCCCCCGCCTCCGGGGCAGAATGTTCGTTTTCCGACGATTCGACCGACCGGGCTATTCCGAAAAATGACAGGACCGGCCGCGGCAGATCGTCACAACTAAGTCCGGCGAACCACCGGTTGTCCGGCCGCTGACAAGGGCTTCCGGAGCAACTGACGTCTGATATGTACCAGATGCAAAACGCCTGGTTTCTGGTCGCCTTGGCCCTAGTACCCCTGGCCTGGCGGGCCTGGCTGGCGCGACGGCGCCCGGCCCTCCGCTTTGCCGGCGTGAGCCGCTTTCGCGAAGCCCGCACGCCGTGGAGCGTCCACGCCCGCCGAGTGCTGCCGGCCTTACGGACCCTGGTCATCGTCTTGCTGGTGGTGTCCATCGCCCGGCCCCAGAAGGCCGACGAGGAGACCCGCATCACCACCGAGGGCGTGGCCATTCAACTCGTGGTGGACCGCTCGGGCAGCATGAATCAGCCGGACTTCGCCGACAAATCCGGCCGGATGCAGACTCGGCTCCAGGCCCTGAAAGAGGTCGTCGAGGCCTTCGTGCTGGGCGACGGCCGGGAACTGAAAGGCCGCCCGGATGACCTCATCGGACTGATCGTCTTCGCCATGTTTCCGGATACGGAAATACCGCTCACGCGCGACCACGCGGCCCTGGTGGAGGCGCTCCGCAAAATCCGCACGCCTGCCGACCGCGATCCCGAAAATCGCACCGCCATCGGCGACGCCCTGGTCCTGGCGGTCGAGCGCATTCGCAACATCCAACGCCGATTCGAGGGTCACGAAAACTTCAAGATCAAGAGCCAGGTCGTCGTCCTGCTGACCGACGGCGAGCAGAATGCCGGCCGCCACCAACCCGAGGAAGCGGCGGAAGTGGCCGCCGCTTTGGGCGTCAAGATCTACACCATCGGCGTGGCTCCGGAGTTCCAGACCCGCGAGATGGGCGGGTTCCTGTTTCCGAGTCGCCAGGTGCAGGTGCCCGTCAACGTCGACGAGGAGTGCTTGCAGCGCGTCGCCGACGAAACCGGCGGGAGGTACGAGACGTGGACTCGTTGACGAGAATTTACCAGGAGATCGACCGGCTCGAACGGAGCGTCGTGGACGAAACGAAGCACTACCAGTATCAGGATCTGGCCTGCGTATGGACCGAATGGGGAGGGGTGACATGGCCGCCGCTGCTCCTGGCAGCGCTGGTACTGCTAGCGATGGAAACCGTGCTGGCCCACACCCGCTTTAGAAAGATACCGTAACCAACCGCCGCCCGCCGTTCCCGTCGTCCGCAGGCACGGACCGGGACCGGCGAGGCGACAGGCAAGGCCGAGCCGCCGAAGCAGAAGCTGCCCGAAACCGCCATGTCCGACTTGCAGATCGACAATCCCGCTGCTCTCCGCTGGCTTCTCCTGGTGGTGCTCTGCGGCCTGGTCGTGGCTTACGGTTTCGCCCGCAAGACAGCGGCCCTCCGCGCCTTCGCCACCGTCAATCTCCTTCCGGTGCTGGCCCCGGACCTGAGCCGCGGGCGTCAGTACCTCAAGGCGGCGCTGATCCTGGTCGCCATGGCCTGCATCGTCCTGGCCCTCACCGGCCCACGGTGGGGAACTTACTACGAACAAGTGCAGCAGCGCCAAATCGACCTGATGGTCTGCCTCGATGTGTCGCGCAGCATGTTGGCTGAAGATGCCGGCATGTCCCGCCTCGACCGCGCCAAGGACGACATCAACAGGCTCCTGGGCCGCCTGAGCGGCGGGTCCATCGGCTTGGTCGCTTTTGCGGGCAAGGCAACGCTGGTCTGCCCCTTGACCGACGATTACGAATTCTATCGGCTGATGTTGGAGGATGTCGGCCCGCACAGTGCTCCGCTCGGCGGCACCAATCTCGGCGAGGCCATCGCCGCGGCAGTCAAGGGCTTCACGCCCGGCCGGCAGGCTCAGCGCGTGGTTTTGCTGCTGACCGACGGCGAAGATCACGGCGATGGGGCCGTCGAGGAAGCCCGCCGGGCCCACGAACGCGGCGTGCTCCTCTTCACCGTCGGCATCGGGGATGCCAAACAGGGTGCCTTGATTCCCCTGGTGCAGGACGGTCGCAGAACCTTCCTTCAGTACGATGACCAGCAGGTCTGGTCCCGCATGGACCCAACCAGGCTCAAAGCGATCGCCGCCGCCGGCGGTGGGGAGTATCACCCCAGCGGGCAGATCACTCCCACGCAGCGGACCCTGGAATGGATTTACGACCAGCGGTTGCGGCCGCTGGAACAGCAACTGAACAAACAGCGGCAGGTCGCCACTCTTTCCCTACACGACGCTCTTCCGATTATCGGAAGAGCGTCGTGTAGGGAAAGAGTGTAAGATCGGAAGAGCGTCGTGTAG
>CAZFSA010000093.1:0-18145 GCA_964521535.1 uncultured Gemmatimonas sp. | reverse complement strand
TCAGGTGGTTAGAGCGCACGCCTGATAAGCGTGAGGTCGGAAGTTCAACTCTTCCCAGGCCCATTGTGTTAGGCGCTGGCGCGACGGCGGGTTGCCTCCCAGCCCCGCTTGGGATCGATGGCGCGCCGAGGCGCCAGCCCGCCAGGTGAGCCGGTTCGGCGCCAATCTTCGGTCGCTCACCGCGCTCGCCCTGGAGTACGGAATCGACGACCAGTTCGCCCACATTCCGCCCGCCACGACGGCCTTCGTTCGGGAGCTGGCCGCCGCGCGAATCCCCCATCGGCTCGAGGTCTTCAACGGCGATCACCGCAACCGGTTCCGGGAGCGGATGGCGTCCCGGGTTCTTCCTTTCGTCAGCGAGCATCTTGCCCGCTGAATCAGGTCGTGGGGCGGACCCGGCTCCCCTCCGTCGCGGCGAGGACCGGAGGAACTTCCGTCCACCCCCCCTGCCCGGCCCTCCCCAGCCGGGCTAGTCCTCAGCCCGCGGCGGGGTGTGGAGCACCTTGAGAAAGAAACGAACCGTGAAGAGGATCACCACCGTCCAGGTTATGCCAAGCATCAGCCAGGCCGAGCCGGTCATCCGGTCCTCCCTGCCTTGCGGCGCCAGGCCTTCCAGACCAGGAAGGCGCAGGCCAGAAATACCAGGAGCAGGAGCGTCCGGGTGGCGTCCTGCACGAACGCCCGGGTCAGGCTGCCGTTCGCGTCCCACCAAGTGTAGCTCGGGTCTCCCACGTGCAGCACCCGCCCGATCACGCTGTCCGGTGCCCAGGGCCAGCCCTCGCCGGCGAAGAGGGAACTCACCGCCGCACTCCAGCGCCCCACCGGCTTGAACAGCGCGCCGAGGAACACCACGGCAATGAAGACCGGCGTGACCCAGCGGATCACGAACCGGAAGATGCGGGGCACCCGGATGTCGGCTCCGCGGGTGATTTCCTCCCACCCGCGGTCGATCCCGAAGATCCAGGCGAAGATGATGATCTCTCCCAGCGCGAACACCACCAGCGCGAAGGTCCCGCTCCAGAAATCGAACTCGTCGAACGCCCCGCCCGGGTAGAGCCACACGCAGACAAAACCCAGCGCGAAGGTCGAGAGCCCGAAGGCGAGGGCGGCCCGCACCTTCTTCATGCCGAATTCGTCTTCGAGAAACGCCATGATCGGCTGACCCATCGCCAGCGACGACGTGATGCCGGCGAAGAACAGGAGACCGAACCAGAGGGCGCCCGCCACCGGGGCGAACGCGCCCCAGTTGTTGAAGAGCGTGGGCAGCGTCAGGAAGCCCAGCCCGAAGCCGCTGCCGCCCGCGGTCGCCGCCTGCACGGCCTGCAGGCCCAGGTACGCCGTCGCGATCGGGATCAGGATCGAGCCGCCCAGGATGACCTCGACGAACTCGTTCATCCAGCCCGCGGACGCCGCGTTGAGGGCGATGTCCTGCCGCTGCTTCACGTAGGAGGCGTAACAATGGATCGAACCCATCCCGACCGACAGCGTGAAGAAGATCTGGCCGGCCGCAGCGAGCCAGGTGCTCGGGTTGAGCAGACCCTCGAACTTCGGCTGCCAGACGAAGTTGAGGCCGACCAGCGGGCTCTCGACCACGCCCGGGTCCGTGGTGCCCAGCGTGAGCCCCCGGATGGCGAGCACCGCGCCGAACACCAGCAGCAGCGGCATGCCAATCTTGGCCGCGAGTTCGACCCCTTTCACGAGGCCCCGGGAGAGGATCCAGACGTTGAGCATCAGGGTGACCGCGAACCAGAAGAAGGCCTGCTTCGGGATCGCGAAGATCGAACCTTCCTCCATCCCCAGGTAGCGGGGGAAGAAGTCGGTGGGCGCGATCTCCCGAAAGGTGCCCACGATCGAATGGAACACGTAGGACAGGGTCCAGGACTCCAGGTAGCAGTAGTAGGCCGCCACCGTGAGGTTGGTGAACAGCCCGAACACCCCCACGTACTTGAGCCAGCGGTAGGGTCCCATCCGATCCAGCATCCCCGGCGCCGAATGATGCCCGTACTGGCCGCCGTGCCGGCCGATCGCCCACTCGACCCAGAGCAGGGGGATTCCCATCAGGACGAACGAGATCAGGTACGGGATCAGGAACGATCCCCCACCGTTCTGAGCGGCCTGGGCCGGGAACCGCAGGAAGTTGCCCAGGCCGACCGCGTTACCGGCCATGGCCAGGACGAGACCGACGCGGGTGCCCCACCGTGGGGCGGCGTTCATACGGGCTCCTTGGAGGGAGGGAGAGGTGCCGGGACGAAGGGGCGTCCCGGCCGACAACGAAAATCCCCCGCTCCGGGGGGAGCGGGGGATAGCGGCACGATCGGGGGGGCTATCGACGCACGGCGGCCACGGGACAAGGGAACGCACACCGGGTCGCGGGCCAGCATCACCCGGTACCAGCCGCCCGACCCGGTCCAGCCGCGCAGGAGATCAGGGTGCACGAGGGGCCTCGCGCCGGCATGGCCGGCCGTTGCGAAGGTCTCGCCCGGGTCACCTGCTGGCCTGGCCGGACCGCGCGCCGTCGGGCGCGGGGTTGACGATCCGGCCGCGCGGCGGCTTCTCGGCCGACGCGGAGCTACTCCCCTTCTGAACGGGCTACTCTAACACCCGACCCCCGAAACCGCAAACTGACACGGCAGGAGACCCCGCCACCGCCTTCGTCCAGCCGAGGCGACTTCACGCTGATCGCGTCTTCCACCCAGCGAGCACCGCCCGCTCGGCCTCCATCTGCCGGGCCAGCGACGCCGGGCCACCGCCGAGCGCGGGCGGCATCCTGAGCCCCGAGCGCATTGCGTTCCGCCGATCGTCGGGCAGGCCGTTCCACCACTCGAGCGTCTCGCGGGTGGTCTCCTCCAGCGGCCGGTAGGTCATCCCAGCCGCCACCGCCCGGGCGTTGCTCACGGTGTGGGCATGGGCGAAGGTCCCCGTCGGGCCGTTCCAGATCGGGAACGCCACCTTCCGCTCCTCGAGCCAGGCGGCCGGGATCCAGGTGAACGTCGCGGTCGATCCGGTCGCGGCCTTCAGGCGGTTGAGCATGTCGCCCATGGTGTACGGCTTCTCGGGGCCGACGGCGTTGAAGGCGCCAAGGGTCCTCCGCTCGACCACGCGGACCACGAACTGCGCGAGGTCGCGGGCATCGATGATCTCGATCGGGTACGAGGGCTCGCCGGGCGCGATCATCTCGCCGCCGGCTGCGACCCGAAGGGGCCAGTAGGTCCAGCGGTCGGTGCTGTCACCCGGCCCCACGATGTAGCCGGGGCGCACGATCGTGGCACCGCTCGGGAAGGTCTCCTGGACGGCCCGCTCGCACAGCGCCTTGAGTGGTCCGTAGGTCTGCCCGTTCACCTCCTCCACGGTCGGATCGTCCAGGGTGCCGAGCCTGTAGTCTTCGGTGATGTTGGGTTCGGAGAAGTCCGCGTAGGCCGAGATCGACGAGATGAAGAGGTACTGTTTCGCGGCCTTCGCGAGCAGTGTGGCCGAGTCGCGCACGTGGCGAGGCACGTACCCGGAGTTGTCGATCACCGCGTCCCACTCGCGGCCCTCGAGGGCCTGGAGCTGGCCGTTGCGGTCGCCGATCAGGGTCTCGAGATCGGGGAACAGGTCGTCGTTGGTCCGGCCCCGGTTGAAGAGGGTGACCGTGTGGCCCCGCTCCCGGGCCCGCCGGACCATGTGGGGGCCGATGAAGCCGGTACCGCCCAGGACGAGGAGGCGGAGCGGGGTCGGTGGAGTGTCGTCGGCCATCGCCGCGGCATCCGCACCAGGCTCCGCCCTGGTGCACCCCTGGACCCCGATCGCGATGGCGCCCGCCGCCATCGCCCCAGCCTTGAGGAAATCACGTCGCGTCTGGCCCATGCGGAGGCTGCCCCCTTGTGTGATGGGTGGTGTTCCGTCACGACGGCCGGGACGGAGCGAAAGATTCGAGGACGGCGTGCGGGGCGGCCCGGCGGCCCGAGTCATGGCCTGCTCACCTCGGCGGCGCGCCGGGTCCCGGCGACGTCGGCGACAGCGGACGCCCGGCCTTGAGCACCAGCACCGGGCGGCGGAGCTCGGTGATATCGGTCGACGGGTCGCCACGGGTGACCACCAGGTCCGCCGCGCGGCCCACCGCGACGGTTCCACGGTCGTGGTCCAGGCCCAGGACCCGGGCACCGTTCCAGGTCGCCGCGGTAATCGCGGCGAGCGGGCTAAGGCCCGCCTCACGGACCAGGTGCTCGATCTCGTCGAACAGGCCTGGCTCGCGGTCGGCCGATGGCCCCTCCGGCCGGTCGGTTCCCGTGCTGATTGGCACCCCGAGGCGGTGTGCCAGCGCGGTCACCGCCGTGGCCCAGCTCGCGGCAGCCGGCGAAATGCCGCGGGCGATGGTCGCGAGGGTGGCGTCGAGGATGGTCCCGCGTCGTGCCATTTCCTGGAGTACGGCGACGATCCGGGGGTTGTCGGGCCGGACGCCGGCGTAGGGGGCAATCGGGCCGAAATTGGTATGCGGCGCCGTGTGGAAGCGGACCGGCATCGAGTCGACCGCTTCCCAGATGAGGAGCGCGGCGTGGGAGATCGCGTCGACGCCCGAAGCGACCACCTCGCCCGGTCGCACCGGAAAGACGGCCGCATGGGTCGCGACGCGGAGCCCGCGTCCCCGGGCCGCCGCAATCGCGTGGCGGAAGGTCGCGAGGGGCAGGTCGGAGTAGAGCTTGAGGCCATGCGCGCCCAGATCCACGGCGCCGAGGGCGGCGGCGTCGAGATCGGTGTCGGGCTCGATGGCGAGGAACCAGGGGACCGCGCCAGGCTCTCCTCCCTGGGTAGAGCCCCGGGGCCGGCGATCAGCCGCGAAGAACCCGGGCCCGGCCCAGAACGCCACGTACTCCAGCCGGGCGAGCGGAGAGGCCGGATCGCGGGCGGCGCGGGCCACGTCGCGAAAGAGGTAGGCGTCGCCCGCCATGTCACGGGCCGTGGTGATGCCGGCGCGAAGCAGGTACTGGAGGTAGGCCTCGACCTGGGAGCGGTCCGGGGGGAGGTGAAGGTGGGTGTCGATCAGGCCGGGCAGCACGGTCGCGCCGGCCAGCTCGATGACGCGATCCGCGGGTGGGCGGGAGGTGTCGGCGGCCGGAACGACCGCCGCGATTCGACCGTCGCGAATCAGGACGTGCCGGTCGGCGAGCGGCGGCCCGCCCCGGCCGTCAATCACGGCGACATCGGCGAGCAGCAGTGTCTCCCCGGGCCGACTCGGCCCCTGGGCGGCCGCCGTGCCGGCCGTGGCTGCCAGCAGTGCCAGCAGCCTCCGGATCATGCCTTGCCAGCGGACCAGATCTGGCCCAGCACCCGGGCAAAGTTCCCACCCAGGATCGCCTGGATGTCGCGGTCGCTGTATCGGCGGCGGATGAGGCCCTCGGCCAGGTCGTACATCCGCTTGGGGTGATCCAGTCCCGGGATGGTGATCCGGCCGGCCTCGTCGCGATGGACCCGGTATCGTTCCCAGTTCGGGGTCTCCACCATCGGCGGGCCGTTCACGGGGTTGGGGTTGCCGACGACGTCCATGTCGCTGCCCACGCCGACATGGTCGACACCCACCAGCTTCACCACGTGATCGAAGTGGTCGAGGACGTGCTCGATGGTGACCGGGCCGCGGTCGCGGATCATCATCCGGAGGAACGGGATCCCCATCACCCCACCGCTCCGGGCCAGGGCGCGGATCGCCTCGTCGGTCTTGCAGCGGAGATGGTCGGGAACCAGCGCCCGGCAGCTCGCGTGGCTGAAGATCACCGGCCGGGTGGAGGCGGCGATGGCGTCCAGGGTGGTGCGGTCCGCGCAATGCGACAGATCCACGGCCATGCCCACCCGGTTCATTCGCTCCACGATCTGCCCGCCGAAGACAGTGAGGCCGCCGTCCTGGTGTTCCAGGAACCCGGCGCCGAGCCGGTTGGCGTAGTTGTAGGTGAGCTGGGAGACTCGCTGGCCCAGGCCGAAGAACGTGTCCACGTCGTCCGGGGTTCGGAAGTGGTCGGAGTTCTGGCAGGTGAACATCACGCCGACCCGGGACCGGTCGCGGAGGCGATCGAAGTCCTTGACGTCGCCGGTTCGGACCAGCCAGTCGCTGTACCCTGCCAGGAAGCCGTTCCAGTCGGCGAAGAAGCGGATCGCCCCCTCATAGCTCGATGTTCCCGACCCCAGGGCGAAGACCCTGGTTCCCGAGGTGCGATAGGTGTCGAAATGCTCCGGCGTGAAGGTGCCCGGTCGGGTCAGCCAGCGGGTGATCAGTGGGGGTTGCTCGGCGTAGTCCGGAAAGCGGAACTGGTTCAGCATGTCGATGGTGACGGTTTCGTCAACCAGACGGATGGCTCGCGCCGAGTAGCGGGCCTGCGACGCGGCGAACAGCCGGAAGCGGCGGTGGAGGAGGGCCGGAGCGGCGGCCACGGTCGCGGCGCCGAGGAGCGCCCGGCGGCTCATGGAGGACACGACTGGACTCCCGGGTTTGGTGAACGGGTGGGGCCCGGGGATCACGGCGATCCGAGCCACACGCGGAAACTGAGCCCAGCCGCCGGCTTCCGCCAGGGCGTGGCCGACCCCCCCGTCGGCTGCCCAACTACTCCCGGGCCGGGTCCGCGGGAACGGCGCCGCCCCCCCGATCGCTCACCTTCTCCACCTCAAGGGTGAAATTGGCCGCGAGGGCCGCGATCGCGCCGATCGCCACCCAGACCGGGATCAGAACTGCCCCGACCACGCCGACCGTCAGGGGGATCTCGAGGATCGTTCGCTCGTCCTCACCCTTGACGATGATTCGGCGGATGTTGCCCTCGTGGACCAGCCGTTTGACCGTCTGGAGCAGCTTCTCGCCGGTCACCCGGTGGCGTTCTCGACTGGTTTCCTCGCTCATGGAATCTCCCGGGGCATGGCCCGTGCTATCGTACCGCATCAGGGTGAAGGAAGGCTGACGTCCCGGTGAACCGGCCTCAGCGCCTGGTGCTGTCGGCCGGGCTCCGGTAGCGGGCGGCGTCCGCCGGACGCTTCAGGCCATCGTAAGCGGCAGCAAGGTCGGTTCGGGCGGCGTCGACCCAGACCTGGGCGGGTTCGGCCTGGGCCATCAGCAGACGGTAGCCGGGCTCCAGGTCCGCGACCGCGTCGGCGAACCGGCCCTGGCGAAGCAGCGCGCGACCGAGCTTGAGGTGGGCAATCGCGATATTGGGGTTTTCGGGCGGCAGGTTCGCCTGGAAGATCGCGAGCGCCTGGCGCATGTAGGCCTCGGCTGCCACGAAGTCGCGGCGGGCGTGGGCGGCGCTGGCCAGGTTGGAGAGCGGGATCCCGACCAGGTAGTGATTGCTCTCCCGATATACCGCGCGGTAGATCCGGAGCATCCGCTGGTAGTAGGCTTCGGCGGCTTGGGGTTGTCCCCGGCGGAGCGCCACGTTGCCCAGTTCGTTGGCCGTCGAGGCGACGTGGGGATGGAGGGGGCCGAACACCTGCTCCCGAATCACCAGCGCCTGTTGCAGCAGGGAATCCGCCTCATCCAGCCGCTGGTCGAAGGTCAGGGTCCGGGCCAGCATGGTCAGGGCGGCGGCGGTTCGGGGGTGGTCCTCGCCGAACCAGCCCCGGGTGATCGCGATCGCCTCGCGATAGTAGGTCTCGGCCTCGCGGTAGTGGCCCTGCTCGTGCTGGATGGCGCCGAGGTTGATCAGGTCCTGGGCGATCGAGGGGTGTCGATCGCCGTGGAGCCGCCGGTCCATGTCCAGCGCCACCCGGGTGAGCGAGTCGGCGACCGGGTAGTTCCCGGCGTAGAAGTGGTTGTTCGAGAGGCCGTACAGTGCCGAGACCAGCTCGGGGGTCTCACCGCTTCCGGCCTGGCTGCGGGCAACCTCGGTGAGCACGTCGATCGCCTCGGCGTAACGTCCCCGCTCCTCGAGCACCCGCCCCAGCGCCAGCCCGGCGGATGCGACATCCGGGTGGTCGCCGCGACGCCCACGGCGGATTCGCCCGGCGCCGTCGCGGATCAGGCGCTCCCCCTCCTCGTACTCGGCCTGCTCCACCCGAAGGAGTCCGAGCGCTACCTCGCTCCGTCCCACGTCGACATGGTCGGCGCCGAGCCGGCGCCTTCGCTGGTCGAGCGCGGCCTGGAGGAGGGAATCAGCCCGGGGCAGGTTGCCGAGCTGCTGGTAGATCCCGCCGAGGGTCTGGAAGAGCTCGGCCTGCACGACGGGTTCGCGCTCGAGGGAGGTGGCTTCCTGGAGACCGCGGTCGATCAGGGTGAGCACGCGGAGGCTGTCCGCCGGACCGGTCTCGTTCTCTCCGCCGCGAAAGAGGTCGAGCATGAAGCGCTGGATCCGCTGGGTTCGGGCCGCTTCCGCGAGCGCTTCGTTGCGGGCCCCGGCGAGGCGCACGGTGTAGAACCCCACCAGGGCGAGCACGACCACGAGGCCCGTCGCGGCGGCCGCCACCGATTGCCGATGGCGGCGGACGAACTTGCCCAGCCGATAGCCGAGGGCATCGGGCCGGGCATCGAGGGGTTCGCCATCGAGGAAGTGATCGAGATCCCGGATCAGTGCGTCGACGGTGCGGTAGCGCCGCTGGGGGTCGGGGTGCATCGCGGTGAGGCAGAGCACGTCGAGATCGGCCCAGCCGGCGCGACCCACGGCGCGGGCCCCGTAGCCGGGATCCGGCGGTCGCAGCGCCGCCACCGATGGGCGCTCCGGTTCCCGGTCTGCCGGTGGCGGCGCGAGGGAGGGTGAGGAGGCGCCGCCGCGGTCGAAGGGGAGTCGACCGGTCAGGAGCTCGTAGAGCACGACTCCCAGCGAATAGATATCGGTATAGACCCCGACCCGGTCGCCGCGGAGCTGCTCCGGCGCTGCGTAGGCCGGGGTCAGCAGGCGAAGGCCGGTGCGGGTCTGGTCGGCGCCGTCGTCGAGGCTCTCCAGCTGCTTGGCGATGCCGAAGTCCAGGAGCTTTACCCGGCCATCGGCCATCACGAGGATGTTGGAGGGCTTGAGGTCGCGGTGAATCACCGCCTGTCGATGCGCATGGAGCACCGCCTCGCAAACCGCGCGGAAGAGCAGCAGGCGCCCGCGGAGCGACGTGTGGCGGCTCCGGCAGTAGCCGGTGAGGGATTCCCCATCGACGTACTCCATCGCGAACCAGGGCGTGCCGTCTGGCAGGGTGTCGGCATCGTAGAGCTGGGCGATGGCCGGATGGTGCAGCTGCGCCAGGGTCCGCTGTTCGGCGGCGAATCGCTCGCGGCGGGAGGGTGACAGCGAGGCGTCGCGCAGAATCTTGAGCGCCGCGCGGCCTCCCAGATCGTCCCGTTCCGCCAGGTACACGGTGCCCATTCCGCCTTCGCCCAGGACCCGGCGGATGCGGTAGGGGCCGAACGCCTGGGCCAGGAGTCCGGCCGGCAGGGCGTCGGGCAGAAGGCCGACAGCCACCGGGCCCAGGTCCCGATCGAGCAGCGATCCGGTGCGGGCGTCCTCTTCCAGCATCGCCGTGACCTCGGCGAGCAGGTCAGGGTCGCCGGCCGTCGCGTCCAGCAGAAAGGCCTGCCGCGCTGCGCCAGGGCGGTCCAGGGCGGCGTGGAACAGCGACTGGATCCGCTCCCACCGGGTCTGATCCATGGGGGTTCCTCGCGGTCCGGTCACCGGTCGCGGCGCAGCTCGCGGGCCAGCCAGGCCCTGGCGGCCCGCCAGTCCCTCAGGACGGTGGCCTCCGACACGCCGAGGGCCTCCGCGGTTTCCCGCACGTCCAGGCCGGCGAAGAAACGGCACTCGACCATCTGCGCCTGCCTGGGGCTCGCGCGGCCGAGGGCCTCCAGGGCCGCGTCGAGGGCGAGCACCTCGTCCGCCGAGGACGGAGCGGGCTGATCGAGCGACTCATCGAAGGTCACCAGGGCGGCGCCCCCGCCCCGCTTTTCGGCGTTTCGGCGCCGGGCAGCGTCCACCAGGACCTGGCGCATGGCCCGGGCCGCGACCCGCTTGAAATGGATGGGGGAGGCGAGGGCGGCCGGGGGCGCGTCGGCCAGCTTGAGCCAGGCCTCGTGGACCAGCGCGGTGGGGGTCAGCGTGGCGCTGGGGTCCCCCTGACGGACGCTGGAGGCCAGGCGCCGCAGTTCCTCGTAGGCCAGGCTGAACAGCTCGGCAAGGGCCTCCGGAGTCGCGCCCATACACCTTCCCGGTGCCTGCCCCGGTCCGGGGCCGATGACGGTCCGCCAAGGGCGAATCCGCAATGCGCGGTGTCGCCGGCCCTGCGTGGCTGCGGAAAGGCTATCGCGGAATTCGAAACTCGGCAACGGTACCGGCCGCCGGCCCCGAGGCGGGCCCGATTCGGGCCCGGAGGAGATCGGCCATGACCAGGCCAGGAGCGTTCATGGTGGTCGACCGCGAGACCGTACTGGGTTCGCTCCGGGCCACCGGCTCCTGGGACCCCGACGTCCTTCAGGATCTGAGGGCGCGGCTGGTGTCGCCGGCGCGTGGCGCCAAGCGTCTGGGGCTGGTGCTGGTGGCGATCGGCACCGGAGGCGTCCTCAGCCTCACGTTGGTGCCGGTGGCAATCCTGCTGGTCGTCGCCGGTTGGTGGCTGCGCCGGCGGGGGCAGCGGAGCGAGGCCATGGTAGAGCAGGTGTTTCGAGAGTTCGTGCGGGGTACCGGCCAGCCGGCCGGCTCTGGCGCGGCGATTCCTCATCAGGGGAGACCCACGATGCACAAGACACCATTGGGAGTGATGTTGGCGGCCGCCCTGTTCGGGCTCGGACCGGTGGCCGCGGCGCAGGGCGGGGGCTGCGCCGGACAGCCGGGGTGTGCCGAGACCCGGGAGTTCACCGCGACGGTGACCAACTTCCGCCCCAGCACCATCGACGCCCGGACCCGGGCGATTGCGATCACGCTCAAGTTTCAGAACCGGAGCACCCGACCTCTGATCCTGGCCTACGTCGCCGAATCTGGCGTGATCACGGACGACGAAGGGAACCGGTATCAGGTCGCGCCCAATTCGGTGCGGGGGATCGGGGTGGTGAACCAGCGGGATTTCGATCCCAAGTTCGTGCTCCAGCCCGGCGAGGCGAGCGATGCCCGGCTGGAGTTCCTGATGCAGGTGACGGGGCCCAACCAGATCCGGGGCACCCGTTACGAGATGGACCTGGCCGTGCGCGAGGTCGAGGCGGCGCCGGCCAACCAGTTCCGGTTGGGTCGCGAGCACGCCCTGCACTATAGCGGCCTGGGCCCGACGGCCATGGCGGACGGGGCTGCCGATGCCGGCGCCGCGCCTGCTGCTCCCGCACCCGCGCCGACGCCAGCTCCCGAGCCGGAGCGTGATCCCTGCGCCGGCAAGCCGCGCTGCTACGCCGCCGGTCCGTTCCTGGCCGAGGTCACCCGGCTGACGCCGAGTTCCGGCGGGCGGCATCATATCCTCGAGCTGGTGATCCGGTTCCGCAATCTCACGGCCGAGCCGTTGATCCTGGGCTACGCGGCGTCCACCAGCGGCGCGGTCGACAACCTCGGCAACCGCTACTACTGGGGCCGGGCCGGAACGTACGACGGCAGTGTGAAGGGAATGGGGATGGTCACCGCCCGCTCGGCCGATCCGCAGTTCGTGCTGGGTCCGGGCCAGTCCCGCACGGCCACGTTCACCCTGGTCCGGTATGAGGCCCGCCCGCCGTTCGGGACGGCGTTCAACTACAACGTCACGATCAAGCAGCTGGAGATCGTCTCCGGACAGGCGGTCCGCACCCTCCGCGATTTCACGGTGGACTTCCCGGACCTCTCGACCACCGTGGCCGCGAACGCTGCGGCGGCCGGCGCCAGGAAGCTGCTCGATGCCGTCCGAAAGCCCTGACCGAGTCCCCGACCCGTGCCTGTGAGGTCAACGATGCGATCGATCCTTCGCTTCGCGCCGCGAAGCCGGCCCGCTCCGGCGAGCCGTGGCTGGTGCGCGGCGGTGCTGTTCGCCGCGGCCTGCGGGGGTGGAGGCGACGGAGGGCCCGCCGTGGCCCGCGCGCCGTCCAGCTCTGGCGACGTGTGGGTGGTCCACGCCGAAGGGAGCCGGACCTCGCCACCCGCCGCCGCCCTGGCCGCCTTCGTCAACGGGCTGCACGTCATGGTCGTCGACGGCAACACCGCGTACGCCGGAATGACCCGGCTGGAGGCCCGGGCTGCGGAGGGGGGCGTGCCGGCCCTCACCCTGGCCAACGGCCTCCGGGCCGAGTTCTCGCGAGCGGGAGACTCCGCCCAGCTCCGGTTCTCCAGCGGCGAGGTACTGTCGCTCCGCCGGCAGACGGCCAAATCCCCGGAATGACTCGACTGTGACCAAACGGTCATATGGAGGAAGGGCGATGCGGGTGAAGACCTGGTGGGTGGCGCTGGTGGCGATGATCGCGTCGGCCGCGAACCCCGGACACCGGCTGGCAGCGCAGGAACCGGACGCCTTCGATCCGATTCAGGTGGCGCTGGCCTGGCACAAGCTGACTGGTGAGCCGCTGGACCTGCAGGCGCTCGCGGAGACGAGCCCCGAGGTGCGGCGGGCCTCATCGTTCGACCGGTCCGATGCCATCCGGGCCGAGGTAGCCCGGCTCGAGGCCCTGCTGGCGGGCGTCGATCCGTCACGGGAGATGATCATTCAGGTGGACGACTACGTCACCGACTACGACCACGACCGGGGGCAGTTCTCGATCCAGCTGTTCACGCCGGGCTACTACGTGCCGGTGCAGGCGTTCGGACGGCAGTATCACCTCGTCTTCGCCAACGCCGAGCAGGCCCGGGCGATCGCGATGCCCAAGGAGCAAGCCCGCGAGTTCGACGCGACGCTCTCCCGGCTCGGCCGGCGGGTCACGAACTCGATCCGGTTCCGGGTGGTCGGCAAGGGCGATCCCGCGGGGGCGGTCTCGGGCCAGTACGTGGTTCGGGCCGTGATCGTCTCGGCCCGGCTGATCGACCGCGCCGGCAACGTCATCTTCACCCCGAGCCTGGCGCCTGCCACGGCCGTGGCGGCGGAACCATCCTTTGATCCGGCGACGGCGGACGTGGCGGGTTTCCGGGTCGGGGTGCGGGCCAAGGACCTGGAGGCCACCCTCACGAGACTGTTCGGCAAGGTGATCCGGGGCAACCCCTCGTCCAACGCGCCCGCGGGCGTGGCTGCCACCCTCGACGTGAACTCGATGGGGTGCATGCACCACGTCGGGCGACGACGGCGGCCGGCCTGGGGCACCGTCTGCGTGACCGCGATGCTCGATCGGGAGGACATCGTGCGGTCGATCAGGATCGAACGGGTCTTCCCCTGGCTCGACCACGAGACGTTCCGCCGGACCCTGGTGGCCCGGTATGGCCCGGTGGCAGCCGGTGCCGGCCCCCAGCTCGGCTGGGGCCCCCCGGTGGACGGGGCCTGGGGCGGGTTCAATGCCATCACCGCGCTGCTGCAGACCAACGAGGACCTGATGGACGCCGGACTCAACCGCCGGCCGGACAGCCGGGTTACCCTGGTCCTGGTCGACGCCGCCTGGGCGGCCGCTCAAACGAAATGAGGGACCGGCGTCAGGGCGGTGGTCGCGCGTCGCGCGGCAGCACCGCCCTCGCCTCGGCCACCTCGGCGGCGACGAAATAGCCGAGCGGGTACAGGGCCGGCCGGGTGAGGTTGGCCACGTTGCCGCGCACGGTCGCCGGTGGGACCGAGAACGGCGACCCCTGGCTGCCCGTGGCCTGCTCGAACAGCGCGAAGTAGTAGCGATACGAGGCTTCGGACAACGCGATCTGGCGGACCAGCACCCCCTGGCCCGGCGCGATCACCGCCTCGTCGAAGGGCTGGTACCCCCGAATCCGGGCGCCGTCGTAGAAGTCGTCGCTGCGAACCACGCGGAACCGGTTTCCCGGGTCCGGCAGCAGCGACGACTGGCCATCGACGAATTGCTCCCACAGGTAGTAGTTCCGCCTCCCCGCCGGGTCGGTGTAATCGATGGCAGCCCGGAAGCCGTCCTCGCCAGCGGCCAGATTGGCCCGCTCGTATACGAAGTAGAGCGAGTCGATGCGAGGGACGGACTGGAGCACGTCCGTCGCTTCGTAACGGTCTCCCTGAAAGTCGATCCGGAGGGTGTACCGCCGGCCGATGGCCGGCACGAACGCCGCGAGGTACTCGCCCGGTCGGTCCGGCGCGGCCACGAACGGATAGGTGGCGCCCTGGTCGTCGCTCACCTGAACGACGGCGCCGATGGCGGGCGGAGGCTGCCGCCCGCTCCCGAAGGCATCGGTGGTCGACAGCTTGATGCGCTGGCTGTCGGAGGTGCCACCCTGCGCCAGCTCCAGCCGGCCCTCGACCACCAGACGGACCGGACCGGCGTCGATCTCCACGTCCACGACCCGCTCGCAGGCTGAGAGGAGCGGCACCACCAACGCCGGCCAGAGCGGCGGCCGCGGCAACCGATCCGTCATCGGTCAGAACCGGAACGAGAAGCTTACGGCAGGCACCAGCCCGAACATGGCCGACTGGACCGCCTCCGACCGCAGCGGCTCGTCGTCATGCTGCCGAAAGCTCATCGACTGGGCGTTGAACCTGTTGTACACGTTGAAGAGCCCGAACTGCAGCTGCTTGGCGCCCCAGGTGCGGGTGGCCGTGAGGTCCAGCCGATGGTACAGCGGCAGTCGGGCGCCGTTCCGGGGTCCGTACTCCACGAACAGCAGGCCGCCATACCGGTACTGCGACACCGGGTAGGTCGTCGGCACCCCGCTCGCCAGGACGAACGTTCCGCCCAGCGACCAGGCCGCGCCGAGCCGGTGGACCCCGACCACCGACAGATCATGGGGACGGTCGTAGGCCGCCGGGTAGAACCGGCCGCCATTGATGCCCGGGTCCGCCGCCGAGATCCCGCCGAACCGCTGCTCCGCCCGGCTCAGGGTGTAGCTGATCCAGCCCTGGAAGCGCCCGCGCCGTTTGCGGGCGAAGAGCTCCAGCCCGTAGGACCGGCCCCGGGTGCGGATCATCTCGGTCTCCAGCCGGTCGTTCAGGGCCAGGTCTGCTCCCTCGATGAAGTCCGCCACGTCGCGAAGCCGCTTGTAGTAGGTCTCGACGGAGACCTCGTAGCGCTCGTCGCCGAGGGTCGCCGTGTAGCCCACGGCGAACTGGTCGGCCACCTGAGGCCGCACGTACGGGCCCACCGGCTCCCAGATGTCCACCGGCGTCGGCGCGTTGGTGTTGGACACCAGCTGGAGGTACTGCCGGGTCCGGGAATAGCTGGCCTTGAGACTGGTGCTGGACGAGAGGGCCACCACCCCGGACACGCGGGGTTCCAGGCCGGTGTAGGAACTCACGGTCTCCCCATCCCGATACCGTACGCTGTCGACGATGGCGCCGGGCTGGTAGCGGCCCAGCACCGGGTCGTAGACGGTGGGCGCATCGCCGGCATACCGGTAGATGGTGGCCGGACCCTCTCGCCGGTATCCCGACAGGCGCGCCCCGTACCGCAGCGTTATCCCGCCCCCAAACCGGACCTCGTGGCTCAGGTGGGCCGCCAGCGCGGTGCCGTATCGAGGCTGGAGCTCGGTCGGCACAATCGGGGAGTCGCCCGCCGGGCGGATCCGGCCGGGCTGGAGGTCGAACCGCGTGGCATGAAGGCCGAACTCCAGGGTGTTGCGGTTGTCGAGGTACCAGGTCTGATCGACCTTGAGGTCGAGGCTGTTGATGCGCGCGGTCCAGTCGATTGCCGGTCCGCTGCCAAGGAAGCCGATCCCGTAGTCATAGTCGCTGAGCGCCACCAGTACCTTGGAGAACAGTCGCCCCCCGATGGCCTGGTTCCAGCGCAGGGTTCCCGATCCGTTCCCCCAGCTGGCGCGAAACCGGTCGCCGATCTCGAATCGATCGCGCCCGAAGTACCCCGACAGCATCACCGTCCCGGTCGAGCCGAGTCGCAGATTGGCCTTGGCGTTGAGATCGTAGAAGTACGCCACGTTCTGGTTGAGATCGGGGTCGCTCGAGAGCCGGAGGAAGAGATCGGCGTAAGTGCGGCGTGCCGCTACCAGATACGAGCCCCGGCGGCCCGGCAGGGGCCCCTCGACCGCCAGCCGGCTGGCCAGGAGCCCCAGGGTGGCCTGACCCGCGAACTCGTTTACGTTGCCTTCCCGCTGCCGCACGTCCAAGACCGAGGAGAGGCGGCCTCCGTACCGGGCCGGAATCGCGCCCTTGTAGAGCTTCACGTCGTCGATCGCGTCTGCGTTGAAGACGGAGAAGAAGCCGAAGACGTGGGCGGGATTGTAGATCGTGGATTCGTCGAGCAGGATCAGGTTCTGGTCGACGCTGCCGCCCCGGACGGTGATCCCGGTGGTGAAGTCGCTCACGGCCGAGACGCCGGGGAGCAGGGTCAGGCTCCGGATCGGGTCGGCCTCGCCCAGCAGCACGGGGGTGAGCCGGATGGTCGGAAGATCGAGCCGGGCCACGCTCATCTCCGGGCTTCGCGGGTCGAGATCCGGGAGGTCGGCCCGGGCAGCCACCCTGACCTCCTCCAGCTCCACCGGCCGGCTGGCGAGAGCGAAGTCCTGGGAGCGCGAGGCAAGGAGCGCCACGACCGTGTCGAGGGGCGAGTAGCCGACGGCCCGGATCTGGAACCGGTGCTGGCCCGGGGGCAGGCTCAGGGCGAAGAACCCGTCAAGGTTGGTCTCGGCCCGGATCGCCAGGCTGTCGACCGTCAGGACCGCGCCCCGGAGCACCTCGCCGCTGGCGGCGGCGCGAACATGGCCGCTCAGGCGGAAGGTGCCGGGCGCCTGGGCCGCGGCCGGGGCCCAGGGCCCGGCGATGGCAAGCAGGAGAACAATCGCCCCGCCCAGGCGTCGGGGAGGCGTCACACGGGGTCGGTCTCCCCGGCCGGCGGTCGGGACCTCTGCGGTCACGCCGGGATGCTAACACGCCGTGCCGGCCGCGGGCAGGCCCGCAGGCCAGCCGGACCAGGTTGTGACAGAGGCTACTGGGCGCTCGCCCCGTCTGCGTACAGCGCGCGGTAGAGGCTCAGGTTCCGGTGGACAATGCGGACGTAGTCGCGGGTCTCGGCGAAGGCCATTCGCTCGATCAGGAGGTCCCGATCGTCGGCCCCGGGCCGGGCCATCCATCGTGCGATCCGACCCGGGCCGGCGTTGTAGGCGGCCAGGGCACACACGACGTCGCCCGAGCAGCGGCGCAGCGTTTCGGCCAGGTAGACCGTCCCGACCTTGAGGTTGGTCTCGGGCTCGTACAATCGCTCCGTGGTGAACCCGGAGAGCTTCAGGCGCCGCGCCACGTGGTCGCCCGTGGCGGGCATCACCTGCATCAGCCCCCTGGCCCCCGCCGACGAGCGGGCCCGGGTCTCCCACATCGATTCCTGCCGGGTCAGCGCGGCCACGAGCAGGGGGTCGACCCCCGCTTCCTCGGCGAGCGCGTGGATCGCATCGCGCAGGGGGAAGGGGTAGATGAGGCGATAGGTCCGGGCATCGGCGGGCGCGCCCGCCGCCAGAGCACCGCGCGCCAGCCGCACGCCGAGCGTCGGCTGGCCGGCCCGGTGCAGCGCGTGCGCCGTGGCCAGCCGTCGCTCGATCGACTCCGCCGCGCGGGCCACCAGCCAGTCCCGCTCGTAGCCGCTCTCGGTGGCGAGGTCCAGGGCCTCCAGGAGTCGGCTCCGCGCCACCCCACTGTCCACGTCGGGGAAATGCTCGAACCGGTCCACCGCAGGGCCAGGGGTCCAGGGCGCGACCCCCAGGCGCTCGGCGCTCACCACCGCGTAGTACGACAGGGTGTCCTGGGTTCTCAGAGCCGCCCAGGGGGCACGAGCCCGGGCCAGGTGACCGGCCCGCTCCCAGGCCCGCCCGGCCCAGTACCCCGCCGCCGGAGCCGACTCCGACGCCGGGTAGTCACGTCGCAGCTGCTCCCAGGTTTCGGCGGCCTCTTCGGGCCGTCCCAGCATCCAGGTCGCCAGGCCGGCCAGAAAGGCTGCCCGCGACGCCAGAGGATGCTCCGGCGCCCCATTGCGGGCTTGCAGGAAGGCCTGCCGCGCCTCTTCCATCCGGTCGTCGTCCCAGGCCAGGTCTCCCTGGAGGAGGAGGGCCTCCACTACCGCCGGGGTGTCGCCGGGGTAGCGCGCGATCAGCCGGGCCAGCGTGGTCCGGGCGGCCGCCGGGTCGCTTTGGCGGAGTTGGGCCCGGGCCCGCTCGAGTTCCGCCCCCGCCCGGGTCGCCGGGGTGCC
>CAZFSA010000092.1:0-18904 GCA_964521535.1 uncultured Gemmatimonas sp. | reverse complement strand
AGGGCTGGACCCGAGCCGGAGCGCCGCCCTGCGACTGGAACTGGCACCGGCCGACCTGCGGGCGGCGCGGGAGGCCGGGATCACCGCCGTGCTGGTGGCGCCGAGCCGGGGCGCCCTGCGAGGACAGTCGGCGCTGGTTCCCACCAGGGACAGCGCCGGCCCGGCCCACGTCCTCCGGTCGCCGGCGGCGATGCACTTCGGCTTTCAGGGATCGCAGGGCCAGTATCCGGCCACCCTGCTCGGGGTGATCGCCTACACCCGACAGACGTTGTACGACGCCCAGCGATACGCGCTGATGTCCGACCGGTTCCGGACCGACCCCCGAGGTGTGCCCCGGCCGGAACTGGACCCCGGGCTGGACGCCCTGGTGCCGGTACTCCGCGGGTCGCTCCCGGCGTTCTTCGCGGCGAGCAACGAAAACGAGATCCGTCGTGCCGCACAGATCGCCCGCGAGTTTGGCCTCCGCCTCACGGTGGTGGGCGCCGCCGAGGGGTGGCGGGCGCTCGAGGCATTGGCAGGGCGGCAGGCCGTCGTCTCGGTCAACTTCCCCCGGCCCCCCGAGGTGACGGGCTGGACCTATCGGTTGACCGGCACCACCCAACCGCCAGACAGTGCCGCGGCCGACCGGGCCGCCCGACCACTGATCGAGGGCAACGCGGCTGCACTTCATCGGGCGGGGGTCCGCCTCGCGCTCGGCTCCGGCGGGCTTCGCCCGGGCGAGTTCCTACCCGCAGTCCGAAAGGCGGTCGCCGCCGGCCTGCCGGCCCCTGCCGCGCTCGAAGCGCTGACGCTGGCGCCCGCCGAAATGGTGGGAATGGGCGCCGCCCTCGGCACGATCGAGCCCGGAAAGATCGCCAACCTGGTGGTGACCGAAGGCGGCGGACTCCTGGCGGACAGCGCCCGGATCCGGCACGTCTTCGTGGACGGGATCCACTATGAGATCGCCCCACCGGCGGCTGGCCGCGGGACCGGCGGCGGGCCGCCGGTGGCGCTGGGCGGCACCTGGGTGCTCACGATCAACTCGCCGCAGGGGCCGATGGACGTCACCATGACCGTAACGCAGAGCGGCGGAAGCTTCTCCGGGTCGATGACCAGCATGCTGGGCACCACCTCCTTCGACGACGGGCAGATCGATGGGCGGTCGGCGAGCTGGTCCATGACCATCCAGATGGGGGGCAATTCAATGACCCTGACCTATCAGGCCCAGGTGGATGGAACCCGGATGACGGGCTCGGTCGGCCTGGGCCAGTTCGGCAACGCACCCTTCACCGGGGAGAAACGGCCATGACCCGCCACGCCCCCAGGCGGCCAGGGTGGCGGCAGCTGGTTGCCGCCGGCCTGGTCGGGCTCCTGCCCACCGTCCTCGAAGCGCAGACGTCGCCTGATCGAAGCGGCGCCCGGGGATCGGCCGCGGCCCCGGCCGGAACCCTGACGCCGGCCGCCCCGCTGGCCGTCCGGGTCCCTCCGCAGCCTCGGGTTCTGGCGATCACCAACGCGACCATCATGACTGCCAGCCACGGCACCATCGAGCGGGGCACGGTCCTGATCCGCGAAGGGCGGATCGCGGCGGTGGGCGCCGACGTCACCGTCCCCGCGGGGGCCGAGATCATCGACGGGACCGGCCGATGGGTAACCCCCGGGATCATCGACGCCCACTCGCACAGCATGGCCGAGGCCATCAACGAGGGCACCGAGTCGATCACCGCCGAGGTCCGGATCGAGGATGTCCTTCGGCAGGACGGCATCAGCATCTGGCGGGCGCTCGCGGGTGGGGTGACCACGCTCAACATCCTGCACGGCTCGGCCAACACCATCGGCGGTCAAAACGCGGTGGTGAAGCTTCGCTGGGGGCTGCCGGTCGACAGCATGCGGTTCGCCGAGGCGCCACCGGGAATCAAGTTCGCCCTGGGCGAGAACGTCCGGCAGACCAATCGGCCGCAGGGCCCGGGCAGCGGCCCGGGCCGGTATCCTCGAACCCGGATGGGCGTGGAGGAGCTGTTGCGCGACGCCTTCACCAGGGCCCGCGAGTACCAGGCGGAGTGGAAGGCCTACGAGGCGGCCGCCAGGGTCCGCCGCCGGGGCGAACCCGCGCCGATTCCGCCTCGTCGCGACCTGGAGCTGGATGCCCTGGTCGAGATCCTGGAAGGCACCCGGCTGGTGCATGCCCACTCGTACCGATCCGACGAGATCACCATGCTGCTCAAGGTCGCCCGCGAATTCGGCTTCCGGGTGGCCAGTCTGCAGCACGTCCTGGAGGGCTACAAGGTGGCCGACGAGATCGCGGCCGCCGGGTCCGGCGCCTCCACCTTTGCCGACAACTGGGCCTACAAGCTCGAGGCCTGGGACGCGATTCCCCACAATGCCGCGCTGATGGCGGAGCGCGGCGTTCGGGTCTCCATCAACTCCGATTCCGACGAACGCGCCCGGCGGCTCTACCAGGAAGCGGCCAAGGCCATCAAGTACGGCGGCGCCTCCGAGGAAGAGGCCCTCCGGATGATCACCCTCCACGCCGCCTGGCAGCTGGGCGTGGACCGCTACGTCGGCTCGATCGACGTCGGGAAGCAGGCCGACCTCGCGATCTTCAACGGTCACCCCTTCGCCCCGGCCAGCCGGGTCGAGAAGACCATCATCGATGGTCGGGTCTTTTTCGATCGAGACCAGGCCCCGACCCTGGACCGCCTGATCGAGCAGCTCCGGCGGCGCTCGACCCGGACCACGACCGATGCAGGTGCCCCATGAACTGCGCCGCCGGCTGGAGCGCGCTGGTTCTGGTGACCGCCCCCGCGCTCGGCGCCCAGACGAATCCGGGCAGGCCGCCCGCGGCGGACCGCGCCCGGACCTGGGCCATCACCAACGCCACGGTGGTCCCGGTCACCGGTCCGCGGGTGGACCGGGGCACGGTGGTGATCCGCGACGGACAGATCGCCGCCGTGGGGAGGGAGGTGTCAGTCCCCTCCGACGCCCAGGTCATCGATGCCTCCGGGCTGTTCGTCTATCCCGGGCTGATCGACGCCGGAACCCAGCTCGGGCTCACCGAGATCGCCTCGGTCCCGGGCGGCGAAGACACCCGGGAGATCGGCGACTTCAACCCCCAGAACCAGGTCCTGAGCGCGGTGAATCCCCACTCCGAACTGATCCCGGTCACCCGCGTGAACGGGATCACGTCGGCGATCACCTCGGCCGCCGGGGGCCTGATCCAGGGATACGCCGCTCTGATCGACCTCGCTGGCTGGACCACCGACGAGATGGGCGTGCTGCCCCGGGCGGCGATGGTGATGACCTACCCGCGCCCGCCGGGAGGGCGAGGCGCGCGCTTCCGGGCACAGGCGGCCGGCGAAGACCCGGCGGAGGCGGTGGGCCGGCAGGCCCAGGCGTTGATGACCTATCTGGCAGAGGCCCGGGCGTACAGTTCCCTGGCCCGGCCGTCGCGAACGAATCTGGCGTTCCAGGCCCTGGCGCCGGTGGTGCAGGGCCGAATCCCGGTGATCTTCGATGTGCAGACCGAGGGGCAGATTCGCGGGGTGCTGGCGCTCGCGGACTCGTTCCGGCTCCGCGTGATCCTGCGGGGCGCCGAGGAGGCCTGGCGCCTGGCCGATACGCTGGCGGCCAGGAAGATCCCGGTCATCGTTGGCCCCACCACGTCGATGCCGGATGGCGACCTACCCTACGACGCGGTCTACGCCAACCCCGGGGTGCTGGCGCGGGCGGGGGTGCTGATCGCGTTTCAGACCGCCTCGGCCTCGGACTCGCGGAATCTCCCCTACAATGCGGCGCTCGCCACCGCGTACGGACTCGATCCCGAGGAGGCGCTCCGGGCGCTCACCATCAACCCCGCCCGGATCTTTGGGGTGGAAGACCGGCTGGGCAGCATCGAGCCGGGCAAGGTCGCCAACCTGCAGATCACCACGGGCGATCCCCTCGACGTGCGCACCGCCGTCCGGCACGTCTTCATCCGGGGCGAGCCCGTGCCGCTCTCCGACCGGCATACCCGGCTGTATGAGCAGTTCCGCGCCAGGCCGCGGTAGCCTGGCGCGGGTTCCAGCGGCCGATACGGTGCCGCGAGGAAACCGCTACCAGCGTCCCCGCGCCGCAACGGGCCAGGAGGTCTCCACCCGGTTGCCGCGGATGCCCCGGACCAGGTCGTTCAGGTGGGTGACGATGCAGACGTGGTTGGGGATGATCCGCACCAGCTCCCCCACCGCCGGGCGCCAGTCGGTGGCACTCAGGTCCAGCAGGCCATGCTCCTCGGACATGGCCTTCACGGTCACCTCCGGCCGATCGAGCAGCTCGCCGAATCCGGCGCCGGCGCCGACCCGAAGCGGCTCGCGGCCCAGCGCCTTGGTGCCGGCGTCCACCACTGCCTGCCCGGGCACGGCCGTGCTCACCACCGTGGCGAGCACCGTCAGGGCGCAGTCGGCCCGGGTGGCCGCGCCGATCGAGACGATCTCCCGGTCGTTGTACACGTAGGTGCCGGGCCGGATCTCGGTGATGCCCGGCAGCTCGTGCGCCCGCAGGGCCGTGGGTGTCGACCCGCCACTCACCACTCCCGGGCGCAGCCCCGCGCGGTCCAGGGTGTCGAGCCACCGCGCCAGCTCGCCCCGGAGCGCCGCGAGCCCGGGCTCCTGCTCGGCCAGCGCCTGCCGGAGGTGGCCCGGATAGAAGGCAATCCCGGCATACACCAGCGGCGGCCGGGCGCGAATCAGGCTGGCGAGGCCGATGGCCTCCTCCGGCGTTCCGACCCCCACCCGGTGCATTCCGAGGTCGACCTCGACCAGGACCCGTACCGGTCGATCAGCCTGAACTGCGGCCCGGGCCAGACCCTCGACGGCCGCGGCGGAATCGAGCGCGACCATTAGCCGCACTCGCTCCGGCAGCCCCATGAGCCGGCGGAGCCTCGCCTCGCCCACCGGCGGATAGGCCACCAGCAGATCGTCCGTCACGTCGGCCATCACCTCGGCCTCGTGGGTGGTGGCGCAGGTCAGGCCGATCGCACCGCGCCGGACCTGTTCGGCCCCGATCCGCGGCGACTTGTGGGTCTTGATGTGCGGGCGGAGGCCCAGCCCATGGGCGGCGGCATAGCCCGCCACGCGGTCCAGGTTCCGGGCCAGCACGTCCAGGTCCACGAGCGGGACGGGGGTTTCGAGCTCGGTGATCAGCATCAGGGTCTCTCGAGGCGGAAACGGAGCGACGGGACCGCTCCACGGCGGCCAGTTGGGCTCCGCCGGTGGTCGGGCCCCGCCGATTTGCATACACTTGAGCATACCATCGCGGCCGGCCATCGCGCACCTGCGCGGCCGGCGGATCGATGCGCCACGGCGCTCGATCGAACCCACCCGACCTGCCGGAGACAAGAATGCCCCGCCCCGCTCTGACCGCTGTCCTCCTCGGTACCGCCCTGGCGCTTGTTCTGCCGGCCCCCGCCCCGGCCCAGGGGCGCGCGACGCTCGCCCGGGAGCTCGCCCGAATCGAGCCGCATTCGGGGGGCACGGTGGGCCTCGCGGCAATGCACCTCGAATCGGGTCGGACGGTGTTTCACAATGCCGATCAGCAATACCCTCTGGCCAGCACCTACAAGCTCCCGATGGCCGTGCAGGCCTTCACCCTGGTGGAGCGCGGCCAGCTCGACCTGGACCGGATGATCGCCTGGGACACCACCGACCTCCACATCGGCAGCGAGGCGCATCTGCTCTTCCGGAAGCCGGGGTTCGCGATGTCGGTCCGGAATCTGATCGAGACCATGATGATCCTGAGCGAGAACAACGCCACGGACCTGGTGCTCAGGCTGGCGGGCGGCGGCGAGGCCGTGACCCGGCGGCTTCGCGAGGCCGGCATCACCGATCTCCGGGTGGACCGCCCCACGGCGGAGATCATCGCCAACCCATACGGCATCACGGACATCTACACCGCCGACGGACGGTTCTCATCCACCAAGTGGCGGACCCAGTTCGCCGCCCTCACCCCGGCCCGCCGCGATTCAGCCGCCTGGTACTACGCCCGTGACCCACGGGACCACGGCAGTCCGCGCGCCATGCTCACGCTGCTCACCAAGCTCTTCCGTGGCGAGCTCCTCACCCGAGAGAATACCGCCTACCTGCTCGACATCATGTACCGGTGCGAGACCGGCGCCGCCCGGCTCAAGGGGATGCTGCCGCCGGGGACCCGGGTGGCGCACAAGACGGGCACCTACCCGGGAACGGCCAACGACGTGGGGATCATCGACCTGCCCGATGGCACCCACCTGGCCATTGCGGTGTACGTCAAGGGGTCGTCGAAGATCTCCGGGCCGGACCTGGAGAGCACCATCGCGCAGATGGCGCGGTCGGTGTACGACTACTTCCTCTACGGAGGGGAGTAGCCGAGGCCGCTCAGAACTGAGCGGCCTCGGTGGAACCCGCGAGGGCCGTGGTGGACGCCAGGCCGCCGCTGATGGTCTGGGTCACCTCGTCGAAGTAACCGGTCCCCACCTCCCGCTGGTGGCGGGTGGCCGTGTACCCGGCGGCTTCCGCCGCAAATTCGGCCCGCTGGAGTTCCGCGTAGGCCGCCATCCCCCGGGCGGCGTACCCCCGCGCCAGCTCGAACATCCCGTGGTTGAGCGAGTGGAACCCGGCCAGAGTGACGAACTGGAACCGATACCCCATCGCGCCCAGCTCTCGCTGGAACCGGGCGATGGTGCCGGCGTCGAGGTGCTTCTCCCAGTTGAACGAAGGCGAGCAATTGTAGGCCAGGAGCTTGCCCGGGTAGCGGGCGTGGATCGCCTCCGCGAACCGGCGGGCCTCGGCGAGGTCGGGGGTCGAGGTCTCGCACCAGAGCAGATCGGCGAAGGGCGCGTAGGCCAGGCCCCGGGCAATGGCCTGATCCAGCCCGGCCCGCACCCGGAAGAAGCCCTCGGCGGTGCGCTCGCCCGTTACGAACGCCTGATCGCGCTCGTCGACGTCGCTGGTAAGGAGGGCGGCGGCGTTGGCGTCGGTGCGCGCCACCAGCACCGTCGGCACACCTTCGATGTCGGCTGCCAACCGGGCGGCCACCAGGTTGCGAATCGCAGCCTGGGTGGGAATCAGCACCTTTCCACCCAGGTGGCCGCACTTCTTTTCCGAGGCCAGCTGGTCCTCGAAGTGGACGCCGGCAGCCCCAGCCTCGATCATGGCCTTCATCAGCTCGAAGCAGTTGAGGGGACCCCCGAAGCCCGCCTCCGCGTCGGCCACGATCGGAGCGAACCAGTGTCGGCCCACCTGTCCCTCGGCGTGCTCGACCTGGTCTGCGCGCTGGAGCGCCTGATTGATCCGCTTGACCACCGCCGGGACGCTGTTGGCCGGATAGAGGCTCTGGTCGGGATACATCTGGCCGGCGAGGTTGGCGTCGGCGGCCACCTGCCACCCGCTCAGGTAGATGGCCTTGAGGCCGGCGCGCACCTGCTGCACAGCCTGGTTCCCGGTGAGGGCGCCCAGGGCGGCAACGTACGGCTCGGTCGCCAGCAGCTCCCAGAGCCGCTCGGCGCCGAGCCGGGCCAGGGTGTGCTCGATCCGGACCGAACCCCGGAGCCGGAGCACCTGATCCGCTGTGTAAGGGCGCTCGATCCCGGCCCAGCGCGGGCTGGTGGCCCAGTCGTGGCCGAGCCGCGCGGCCTCCGGATCGATCAGCGCGTCGCGCGCCGCCGGGCGGTGCCATTCCCGCTGCGTTCCATCACCCATCGTCGTCTCCCTTCCTTGCAGCCAACGTCGAACACCCCCCGGATCAGACGGGGTCGTGCCGCCCGTCCCGGATCATGGCCTCGCTCTCTTCCCGCGCGCGCCTGAGCCGCGCCCGCCCCGCATCGTCGTCGCAACGTTCCAGCAGACTGGCGAGTTCCTCGTCGTACAGTCGACTCACCAATTCCGGCGTGTGCGGGACCGCCCGGCCGGCCTCATCGACGATGGCCACCCGATCCCGGTGAAGCACCCTCTGTGCCAGCATCAGACGGTAGATCCGGTCGGTCGCCAGATCCTCCATGTAGCCCTCGATCAGGCTGGCGCCCTTCCCGTTGAGCACGCCGTCCCGATACTGGATGGTGACCCGGGCCGCCGCGCGCGATCCCGCAACGGTACGGGCCCCGACCCCGGCCGGCACGGGGCGGAGGTCGGGGTAGCGGTCGATCCCCGCCGGTCGGGCAAAACCCTGGTTAGGCGCCGGGAACTGAGCCACGGCGATCTCGTTCTGGTCCGGATGACCCGTCCAGGCGCCGTCCATCAGCGCCGCCGCCTCGTTGCGCTTGTCCTTCTCGAGCACCGCCAGCGCGCGCGCGTTGAGCTCGGGATCGGTCCGGCTCGGATAGAGGGCCGTCATGCCCCCGATCGCCAGGATCCCCCGTCGATGACAGATCTCGGGCATCAGCTCCCGAAGCCGCTGAAAGAACGCCACGTCATGGGGAATGGTGTTGCGATCGGGCAACACCCAGTCCGGGTTGGTCAGATTGAAATGGATCAGGCTGGCCATGTAGTCCCAGCGTCCCAGGTTGAGGCCCAGGATGTGGTCCCGGAGATGGTAGATGAACTCTTCCATCTGGAAGGCGAGCGGGTGCGCCTCGACCAGGGCCATGCACTTGATGTGATTGGGCGGCAGGCCCTTGAGCGCGGCGAGGCGGTGGAACACGTCCCGCCACCAGACGGCCTCCTCGGCCGATTCGGATTTCGGGACGTAGACCGCGAGCGGGTGGCGCAGGCGATCGGGCTCCACCTGGTGGACCAGGAGGGCGAGATCGAAGAGCGACGCCGAGGTCAGCTCTCCGGGGACCACTCCGGCCTGGCTCAGGTGGACGCCCCGCACCCGGGTCCAGATCACCGTGGCACTGGGGCGGATGGGGACCCATCCCCCGCGCCTGGCATCGTGGTAGGTGAGGGTGCCGTGCAGGGCGTCGACCACGTTGGCCTGACCCCGCATCAGATTGGGCCAGGCGTTCGCCATCGAATCCTCCAGGTCGAGCATCACCCCCGGCGCACCGGAGTTGAGCATCTTCACCACCAGCTCGGCATCGTCCGCCGGGCCGGTCATCTGGTTGCGCTGGTCGACGCACCAGTCCGGCAGGTCGATCCGCCAGTCCCCACGGGTCGCGTCGGAGGGCGGCAGATGGTCGGGCAGGCGACCGGCGTGGGCCTCCGCGAGCACCCGCTTCCGGGCAGCGGCGAGGGCCTGCTGCCGGGGAGTGAACTCCCGGTGCAGATCCCGATAGCGGTCGAAGAACCCGGCCGGCAGGTCGCGCCGGGGATCGAAGTCCGGGGGGGCGGTGTTCGAGTCGATCCCGAATCGGGTCACGATCCGCTCACTCGGCGCCGAGGCGCCGCGCTGCCGTTGACAACCAGGAACCGGTCCCCGAGGGACGGGTCCGGACCGACCAACTATAGGGTCCCCGTCGGGCGCAGTCAAGCGAAATTTCGCTAAGACGGTAATTTTCGCTGTTGGCGAATCCGGTCTCGCCCGCTAGCTTTGGGACGCCAGCCGCTGGAGCAGCCGAATGACCACTGCCCAACACCTCCGCGCCATCCTCGGGATCAAGCTCAAGCGGCTGCGGGAGGCCCGGGGGCTCACCCTGGCCGCCGTGGCGGCGCGCGCCGGGCTGTCGGTCAGCTACCTCGCGGAGATCGAGCTGGGCCGGAAGACTCCCCGGCCGGCCCGGGTCCTGGCCCTGGCCGAAGCCCTTGGCACCAGTTACGACCAGCTGGCCTCGGCGACGCTGGACGGGGAGTTCGGCGACCTCCGCGGCCTGCTCGAGAGCCCGGGCCTCCGGGAGTTCCCGTTCGAGCGCTTCGGACTCCCGGCCAGCGAGATCCTGGAGCTGCTCACCCGGTCGCCGGCCGAGGTGTCGGCCCTGCTTCGGGCCCTCAACGACATCGCCCGGCAGCACAACATCGGCCTGGACCGGTTGCTTCACGCCGCGCTCCGCTCCTACCAGGAGCTGACCGGCAACTTCTACCCGGACCTGGAGTCGGAGGCCGAGCGGTTCGTCGCCGAGTTGGGTATCGGCGCGGCTTGTGGGAGCAGGCAGGACGCGCTCCAGCGCTGGGTCGAGCGGGAACTCGGCACCGCCGTCGACGACCGGACCCTGGCCGACCGCCCGCCACTGCGCCGCCTTCGGGCGGCCCTGATCCCGGGAGTCCACCCGCGCCTGCTGGTGAATCGGGCGCTCACGCCCACGCAGCGGGCCTTTGTGTTGGCCCGGGAGGCTGGGTACCGCCGGCTCGGACTCCGGGCCCGGTCGTGGACTTCGCCGCCGGATCGGGAGGAGTCGTTCGACCAGGTGCTGAACGACTTTCGAGCTTCCTACTTCGCCGGCGCGGTCCTGCTTCCCCGGGCCACACTGCTCGCCGACCTCCGGCGGATGTTCCGCCAGACCCGCTGGGACCCGGGCACGCTCACGGAGCTGCTCGACCGGTACGAGGTGACTCCGGAGACGCTGATGTACCGTCTGAGCCAGCTCGCCCCGGGGGAGTTCGGACTCCGGGTGCATTTCCTCAAGTTCGTCGACGAGGGCGGCGTGTACCGGCTGGTGAAGCAGCTCAACCTTTCGGAATTGCCGGTGCCAGCGGGCCACGGGGCCGCCGAGCACTACTGCCGGCAGTGGCTCACGACGCGTCTGCTGCGGGAGTTGGGGGAGCGGCGGCGCCGGCTCCGCCGGGGCGAGTCAGGTCCGGTAGCCGGCATTCAGTTGTCCCGCTTCGCCGAAGGTGGGGACGAATTCTGCTGTCTTGGCGTGGCCCAGCCGATGCCCCTCAGGCCGGACGCGAACATCAGCGTGACGCTCGGGTTCCGGGTGGACGACGCCTTCCGCAAGGTGGTCCGGTTCGCCAGGGATCCGGCGATCCCCCGAACGGTCATCAGCACGACCTGCGAACGCTGTCCGCTGGACGCGGCGTCGTGCCGGGAGCGAGTAGCGCCGCCAGCGCTCCTCGAAGCGAGCCAGGCCCGGGCGGCAGCGGCCCGGGCGCTCTCGGAGCTGGAGACCGAGCTGGTCGGCTCGGTGGGGACGTGGCGGGCGTCAGGGCCCCCCGGATCCCCCTGACTTCCGCCGGAAGGTGGCGAGGCCGCTCACCTCGACTTCGCTCACCCGGGCCATGGCATCGAGTCGGAAGGTGAGGAAGTTGGCCTGCCCGCCGCCGGTCGGGTCGGCCGCACGGAAGGTATCGAAGTGCCAGTGCTCGAGCGGGAGCCGCATCCACTGCCAGGAGAAGAGCAGTCGTCCGCCGTCCAGCCCCACGGTGGCGTCTCCGTACATCGAATCGGCGTAGGTCCCCACGTACCGGTCCAGCGCGAGCGACGGGCGGGTGTCGCGGACCCGGGCCGAATCCTGGCGGGCGCGCGCGGCTCGCTGCGCCGCCGCCGCCCGGTCCCGCTGCTGGAGGGCCTCGCCGGCCCAGTCCCTGGTCCCGGCGCCCACCAGGTAGCGATCGATGATCTCCCGCACCACCGGCGGACCGGCGCTGTGGGGCGATCCGTTGGTCAGCACCACCACGCCCAGCTGTTCCTCGGGCACCGTCCACATCTCCGACAGCATCCCGTCGATGCCGCCGTTGTGCCACACCAGTTTGCGCCCGCGGTAGTCGAGCAGCACCCAGCCCAGGCCGTAGCTGGTAAAGTGGGTGAGGCTGTCGCCCACGCCGCCCGTATTGATGTGTGGGGTCTTGGTGACGCCCAGATTGGCTTTGCTTACCAGGGTCTGGCCCCGGTACCGGCCGTCAGCGAGCTGCATGGCGACATAGTGGGCCATGTCGGCGATGCTGGAGTTGATCGACCCCGCCGGGGCGATGTTGTCGATGTCCCGCCAGGGGATCGGGCGGGCCGCCGTGCCCTCGATCGCGTGCGGCGTGGCGACGTTGCTCTGGGCGGGGAGCGCCTTCACGCTGGTGTTGCTGCGGATCATGCCGAGCGGCTGGAGAATCCGCTGGGTGACGAAGCCGTCCCACCCCAAGCCGCTCACCCGGCCCACGATCTCCCCGGCCACCAGATACATGATGTTCTGGTAGCCCATCTCGGTGCGGAATCCGGCGTTCGGCTCCAGGAACCGCACCCGGCGAATGATCTCGTCGCGCGAGAAGGTGGTGCCGTACCAGAGGGCATCCCCCCGGCGGCCCAGGCCGGAGCGGTGCGACAGGAGGTCCCGGATCCGGATCTCGCGGGTGACGTACGGGTCGAAGAGCTGGAACCCCGGGTACCGGTCGATGGCCCGGTCGTCCCAGCGAAGCTTCCCCTCGTCCACCAGCATCGCGGCCGCCGTGGCCGTGAACGACTTGGTGTTGGAGCCGATGGCAAAGAGGGTGTTGGCGTCGACCGGATCGGGCTTGCCGGCCTCGCGCACCCCGAACCCTCGGGCGTAGACCAGGGAGTCGCCCTTGACGATCCCGACCGCCATGCCCGGAATCCCCCAGTCGGTCCGGACCTTCTCGATGAAGGCGTCGAGCCCGACGAGCGGGCTCCGGCCCCGTTGCGCCGCCGCGCCCTCCGGGTGCGCCCCGCCGATCAGGACGCCGATGCCGATCAGCAGGACCGTTCGCACTCGCGCGGCCTTCCCCTGTGTGGTGGTCACATGCCCTTCCAGATCTCGGTCAGAACCCGTTTGAAGTTGCCGCCCAGGATTCCTTCGATCTGGGCATCGGAGTACTTCCGGCGGATCAGGCCCTCGGTGAGGTCGTACATCCGCTTGGGGTGGGCCACTTCGTCGATGTCGATCTTGTCCCGGAAGGCGTAGGTCCCCTTGTACCCCGCCTTGAGCCGGTCGTAGATCTCCTTCGGCATGTCGTCGTAGCCGTCCAGGTCGATGTCGCTGCCGACGCCAACGTGCTCCACCCCGATCATCTTCGCTACGTAGTCATAGTGGTCGAGCATGTGCTCGATCGTGGTCGGCTCCGAGGGAGCCACGAAGTTGCGGACGCCGGTGACACCGAAGACACTGCCAGCCTTCCCCACGGCTCGGATCACCTCGTCCGGCTTGCAGCGCGGGTGCCCGGGCACCAGTGCCCGGACGTTGGAGTGGGTCACCAGCGCCGGCTTCTTCGACACCTCGAAGGCGTCCAGGGTGGTCCGATCCCCGCAATGGCTGGTGTCGACCGCCATCCCGACCTTGTTCATCCGCTCGATCAGCTGCACGCCCAGGTCGCTCAGGCCGTCGTCGGCCCGCTCGGTGGAGCCGTTCCCGAACCAGTTCCGGGAGTTGTAGGTGAGCTGCGAGACCCGCTGCCCGTAGTTGAAGAACTCGTCCACCGTGCCGAAGAAGTCGCGCTGGCCGCCGTCGGGGCGTACGAAGTGATCGGAGTTCTGGGCGCCCAGGAGCACGCCGATCTTGCGCGACTGGCGGATGGTGTCGAAGTCGGCGGCGCTGTCGATCCGGGTGAAGTACTCGGTCCGCCCCGCGATCAGGGCGTTCTGGCCCAGGAAGAACGCCAGGCCCTGCCGGTAGGCGTCAGGGCCTCCAAAGCCGACCGCGGTATGGAAGACGTGGATCCCCGACGACCGGAACCGCTGATAGTCGGCCTCGGTGAAGGTCTCGGGGCGGTTGGCCCATCGGGTCCCGACCGGGAAGTTGAGGGTGAGCGGACTCAACATGTCGATCACCAGCGCCCGCTCCATGATGGCGATGCAGCGGGCCGAGTACTCCCGCTGGGTCCAGGGGAACACCTGAAACCGTCCCCGGTTGATGAAGGGCACGGCGAGCAGAGCGGCCGAGGCGCGAACGAAGTCCCGGCGGGAGGGCGGGCGGCAAGGAGGGGCCATGATCGACTCCGGAAAGAATACAGAATTGTATCCAAGGTACTCGCCTGGCGCCGGGGGGCAACCGATGGCCGGCCGTCAGGGCTGACCGGCCGCCTCCCGCGCCAGGGCCGACAGCGCCGCCGCCATCCGATCCAGGGTGGTCAGACAGTCATGGAGGGCGTAGCGCGCCGCCAGCCAGCGGGGGTCGGCGTACTCGATCCGGACCTGCCCCGCGGCGTCTTCCAGCACCAGAAGGCGGAGCGGCAGTTCCAACGCCGCGCGCTGGTCGCACTGCATCACCGCTGTGCCAACCGCCGGGTTCCCAAGAAGCCACAGCCGGGTAGGCCTCAGGGCTTGTCCCACCCGGGCCGCGTTCCCGGCGTGATCGATCCGGGCGAAGACCGTGACACCCCGCGCGGACGCGGCGGCTTCGAGCCGGGATTCCGTCTCGACGAACCCGAAGCGGCTCGGGATCTGGACCCGGGCGGTGTCGACCATCTGCGCCCGGACCGTTGCGGCCGCTGCCAGGATCAGGACGGAGCCGAGTCCCGCCGTCAGGGACAGTCGCATCGATCGCCGCCCCCCCGAATCAGGCTACCGGGACGGCGCCCGCGCCCCGGGCGGTGGCACCGGAACATGGCGGGGGTACACCACGCGTCCTCCCTCGACCTGGATCCGGCCATCTCGAATCACGAACTCGACATTGGCGAGGTCGTCCAGCCGCTGGTCGGGACGACCGCCCACCACGATCACATCGGCAAGCATCCCGGGCGCGATGGTGCCGAGCTGGTCACCCAGATCGAGAAGCGCGGCGTTGGTCCGGGTGGCGATCGACAGCACTTCGGGAACGGTATACCCCACCGACACGAAGTGCCGCAATTCCTCCAGATACGGCCACGGGAGGTAGCGGAACCAGTCGGCCACCAGGTCCGTGCCGATGCCCATGGTGACGCCCGCGTCCTTCATTCGCCGCAGCATGGCCAGATTGTCGCGGTGCGAGAAGGTGAATCGCCGGCTGGTGGACCCGAAGTACCCGCCCGCCTGATCGAAGATGATCTGGTACGGCACGATCGTGGGGTCGGCCGCCACGCCCCGCTCGACCATGAGCCGGATCGCCTCGTCCGTCCGGGGGAGGGGGTGCTCGATCATGTCGACCCCCGCCCTGACCGCGCGCTCGATGTAGAACGTCTCGGCGTCGGCGGTGACCTTGAGGCCCAGCTCATGGGCCTCCTCGACGGCCGCCCTGATCTCGGCCTCGCTGAAATGGGAGGTGACCTTGATCAGGTCGGCGCCCTTGCGGAACTGCTCCCGCACCGCCTCCCGCCAGTCGTCCGGTCCGGACGCTTCGCGGGCGGCGGGCAGAGGCCGGCTGGCCTCGAACTCGACCTCGGCGCCGTGGCCACCCCGTCCGGCGATGATGCTGCCCGCCGCGAAGATCCTGGGACCCACCAGGCGTCCCTCGTTGACCCAGCGTTTGAGGATGAACGGAGTGTCCCCCGCGGAGGCCACGTCCCGCACCGAGGTGATCCCGCTTTCGACGTAGTACCGGAGACGCTCCATGCCCCGAAGCGCACCGTCGGCGGGATGCCAGGCCCGGGCCTCGGACATGCCCGGCTCCGAGTAGTCGAGGTGGGTGTGGAGGTCGATCAGCCCTGGCATGACGGTGCGGCCGCTCACGTCGATGACCCGGGCGTCGCGAGGCCAGGTGGTGGCCGCTGGCGCCAGCACGGCCGAGATCCGGCTGCCGGTAATGACCACCGTCGCCGCGCGGGCGGGGGTCCCCGTCCCGTCGAAGACCAGGCCTCCGCGAAGCACAATCGTGGTCGGGGCGGCGTCCCGGGGCGGGGGGATCGGAATCCGCCGAGGGTCGGCGGTGACGGCCGTGGCGGAGTCGAGAAAACGCCGGCGCTCGGCGCGGGGCACCTGGGCCAGCACGTCGGCAGCCAGGGTACTTACGGCAATGAGGGCGACGAGGGCACGGGTCATGGACACCGGCGGCCGTTGGGGTGGAAACGAACTGACGCAGGATGGTAGGAGCCGGAACGGCAAACGGAAAGGGGCACCGTCGGCGCCTTCGGGTATCGGGCTCCGGCAAACGGAAACGCGGGCCCGGGGCCCCCCGCCCCGGTACCCGCGTCCGCCGGCCGGCGGGTCCCGGCCGGACAGGGTTTGCTTCGCCGTCAGTTGGGTGCGTGCGTGCCGGTGCCTCCGTAGTTGCGCTGCGACCCGATCGCGGGGCCCGAGAGATCGAGCCCGGTGTTGTTGATCCGGGCGACGAACTGCCGGATCGAGCCCGGGAACGCGGTGGTCCGGCCATTCCGCCCGAAGGGGTCGGTGTACCACACCGTGGGGCCGTCCGGATTGTTGAGGTCCAACGAATTGATGTCGAGCTGGCGACGCACGCCGTTGAACGGGGAGCGGGGATCGTCGAACGTGATGCCGGTGAGGGCGCCGTTCTGGGTCGCGTTCGCGCAGGTGCCGCCCTGGGCGCGATTCCCGTTGGGCGCGACGAAGTAGCACATGTCCATCGGGCGCCCGACCAGATCGGCCCGGCCGGGATCGTGGAACCGGCTGGGCAGGAACACCTGGAAGTAGGGGTTCATGTGGGCGATGACCCTGCCCTGCTCGGTCTTGAGGGTGAGCGACTGCTGCCAGCTCTCGTGGAGGGCCCGCTTGACGTCGGACTGGTTGCCCGGGGCCACCAGCAGGTGGCGCTCGACGCAGGTCATGTCCGGCAGCACCCGCTGCCCCCCGCCATTCGGCGAATTGGCCGGCGTGGCCGTGCCGACGACCACCCGGGTGCCGTCGCAGGTCCGGGTGAACTCCCCCGGTCGCCCGATGGCCGCCATGATGGTCATGTGGATCTCGGTGCCGTCATTGCACTCGGCGTGGTAGACCACCTCGTGGAGGTTGTTGGTGAAGGCGTCCTTCGAGTGGGTGCCCTGGTGCAGCTTGTAGAGGATGTCGCACCGCACGGAGAGCACCGGACTGCCGTTGGCGACCCGCATCGGCACGTCGTTCTCCCACTCGAACTTGTGCCCGACGTGGTCCTCGTGACGGCGGCCGTTCGGGTCCCAGATGTCGAGCTGCTCGTTGGCGTAGCCCAGGGGAACGTCGCCCACCTTGACGTACAGCTTCGACCCCTTCGGATCGCGCCCGTGCTCGTGGCCGAAGGTGCATCCCGTCACCGGATCGACCGGCGGATGCCAGGTGGGGTAGAGCTTGCCGTCCGGTCCCTTGGTGGAGTACTGCTGATGGATCGACACCGGGCAGGTGTCGCCCGGCCCCGGCCGCCAGGTGTTGAACGCGACACTTTGGGGCGCGTTCGGGTCCAGGGGACCCGTCAGGGTGTCGTCGCCGCAGGCGGCGAGTCCCGTCACGAGGAGCGTCGCCGCGACGCCGGCGAGTCCCACCCGGGTGCGTGGAGGTGTCGTCATGCGGATAACCCTCGATGGAGAGCAGGTTGGGTCCGGGGGCACCCGACTCAGTGCCAGGTCACACCGAGCCCGATCTGGACGAACAGGAGATGGGCGCCGGTCGAGAGCCGGTCGCGGTCGAAGTGGGTCCCGTCGTCGCGCTCGGTGGCGAGTCGGCCCCGGGCCGAGCCGATCAGATTGACGTAGGGCACCACGGAGGTCCTCGGGTTGACGCGGACCTCGTACCCCGCTCCGACCTGGCCAGCCAGACCGGCCGACGTGAGGGCGGTGGTGACGTCGTTCTCCCGCTCCGAATAGCGGTAGCGCGAGATCCCGAAGCCGCCCTTGAGGTAGTAGCCGTGGCGCGGATTGGGATACCAGTAGGCGTTTCCCGTGAGCGCGAGCACCCGCTGCCGGCCGTCCTGATCGGAGCGCATCCAGCCGTTGGCCTCGGCGCCGACCAGGAAGGAGGGGCTCACGGTGGTGCCGACGCGCAGGTAGCCGCTGGTCCCCCGGGTAGGCTGTTCACCGGCGCAGATTCGGCAGTGAAGGTTGGCGTCGCCCGCGCCCACGCCGGCGCTGACCCACATGCCCTGGCGCGCGCTCGCCGGCGAGGCCGGGACAGCGGTGCCAGCCGGCGGGTGGGACTCGCTCCGGGCCGTCTGGGCCAGCGCGGTTGAAGCCACCCCCAGCCCGAGCCCAATCAGGGCCAGGGTACTTCGGCGCAACGACGAGCCAGTTTCGCTTCGCATCGGTACCTCCGGAACGCAACGAGGTGCAACCCGAGGCACTGGGCTCTTGGGTCGCGAGCATCGCTCGCGGACCCAAGGGCAGGTTGTATGCCTTGGCCCCGGACTATCCGGAGGACGAATCGCCTGAGGAACGTTGCACTCGGCCATCCCCGGGCAGGCCGACTTCCGGTCGGCGCCAGGTGGGAGCGGCCGGATGGGTGAAGGGGACTGCAGCGGCCATCCCGGGACGCGGGAGCCTCCCTCGCACATCGCGAGAACCCGACTGAGACCGGTGCTGCTCAGGCGGTGCAGCGCGGTGCAGTGACAGCGCGGTCGACGTCAGATACCGGTTCCCGGCAGCGAGCGGGCCCGCGGAGCCCACCCCCTGCGAGGCGGGCGGCGCGGCCGGGCCCAGGCCGTTCACCGCACCGGCAGCCTGATCTGCACGAAGGTGGTGTCGCGAGGGGGGTAGCCACGATCCAGGCGCATGGGGATACCGAGCGTGTCGCGCGACGCCAGGCCGGTAGCGGGCGGCGGAAGCACCGACACCAGAAGCACCGCGGTCTGGGGTGGCTGACGGTCAATGACGAACCCGAGCGCGTACCGGCCGTTCTCGTCCCCGATGACCGTGCCCTGCTGGAGCACGGAACTCTGTCCGTTCACCGGCTGGGTCAGGACCACCACCGTCACGGCCGGACCGCGGACGGCCTCCCCACCTGGCCCGGTCACCTGCCCGGCCACGGCTCCGCTCACCTGCTCGACCGGCTCGTTCGAATTGCTCCAGCCCAGGCAGCCACCCAGGGCGGACACCAGGGCGGTGGCGATCGCGAATCCTCTCACGTGGAACCCCCCGAGGACGAACGTGAATCGGCCGCCGTGGGCATTGATGCCACGGCGGTGACCGGGCGCGCCAGCTGCTCCAGCAGCGGCACCGCACGAACCAGGGCCCGAACATCGGACGGAGCGAGCCGCGCCAGGTCCCGCCCCAGGCGCTCCACCCGCCGCGCCCGGCCGGCTTCCAGCACGGCCCGGCCTCGCGCGGTG
>CAZFSA010000091.1:0-19177 GCA_964521535.1 uncultured Gemmatimonas sp. | reverse complement strand
GAAGCCCGGCCGCCACCGCGCCGCCCGCGGCGAGCACCCCCGTAGAGCAGGAAGGCCAGGAAGATCCCCACGGTGGTGCCGTTCCGGGTTCCCAGGAGCGCCACGTCCCCGGTGCCTAACGCGCGGGCGACCAGCAGCACGCCCGCCGCGAACCCCACGGCGGTCCGGAACGGCCACCAGAACCGGCCCGTGGTGAGCCGGAGCACCGGCCGCCGACGGGCCCAGGGCCCCTAGGGTTCGAGTTCGCCGTCGCAGCTCCCCGTCCCGTCGCAGGTGCTTCCAATGGATGTACCGAGGGGCTTGCAGTAGAGCCGCAGCCCCACCGCTTTGCAGACGTTGTTCATGCAGTAGGTATAGCACGCCGAAGCGTACGCCGTGGCAGGCGTGGTGGCCACCGCGACAACACTGCCGACTGCGCCTCCGACGAGGGTGGACCCCGCAACGAGAACACCCAACCCGAGTCTCATGTCGACCTCCTCAGTGGGGGCCAGCCGGACCCAAGTCCCCGTGGCCCGTGTTGTGACCGACGCGCAACCTCGACAGCCTGTGCCGCCCGCCTCCGTGATCAGCCGCCCTGCCCCCGGCTCTCACCGCGGCAGGTCCCGTCTACGTGCCGTACGGCTATTCGTTCCACCAGGCGAAGGCAAGTCCGGTACGGGGAAGCCGAGTTGACTCCACGCGGCGAGGGCCTCCACCCCGACCTTCCGGATCAACAACGCTTCCCGTTTCAGTGCGGCATGCGGAAGGCCACGGTCCTCTGCCAGCTCGTACCACCGAACGAAGACAAGGAGCTGCGGCGTCTCCGCAGGCCCAGCCAGGGAACCGACGAAGAACGGCCTGGCCGCTTCGGCGTGCCACCCACCGCCAAGAGCCACCTGGTGAAGCGGGCCAACGGCCCTCAGATGAGCAAGTTCGCCGCCGAGCCGGGGGTGGAGATCCAGTCCCACCAGCACAAACCTCGCTCCCGAGAGGGCCGCACGTCGCTGAAGCGACACGGTGGCTGCACGGATCAACGCAGGCAGACGAGGATCCCTGCAAGCCGGGCACGCCGCGCTTCCGACGTAGATGGCCACCAGATCCTTGAGGGCAGTGTCAGCTCTGCGCGAGGCGGGAAACCCCGACGGTGGGGCAAGAATCGTCTCAGGCTGGCGTCGGGCGGTTGCGATCGCGGCGTAGGCCACACCGCACGCCACAACAGCAGCCGTTGCAGCTATTGACCGGCGGAAGCGCTCTGGCCTCACCGGGCAAGGTCCCAGACACGAAGCCGGGGAAACGGGTCATGACTGGCTGACACGGCGATACCCTGTTCGAAGGCCAGGAAGGCGTCGTGGGCCACCGGCCCACCACCTTTCACCGAGCCATCGGCCAAGGCCAGAACGAGCGAGTAGACCTGGGATGGCGGTGTGGCTGGGGCGCCCCGGCGTTCGTAGCGGCTGACCTGGAGCAGGACCAGACTGTCCGTCAGGACCAGCGCCCGCACGCGATCGAAGGGCCTTTGGACCTTGGAGTACTCGACGCCGTCGGGCACCTCCACTAGCTGCACAGGTCGGAAGTCCTCGATCACCACGAGCCACTTCGTGGCGCCGGACGTGTCCACCGCCCGGATCTCGCCAAGCGTCGCGGAGGCAAACACCACCTGTCCGTGGCGGCGATCACAGGCGATCCGGCCCTCGTTGAGCATCAGATTCACGATCGGGTTCGGGCTCGAATAACCCCCCGGGAGGCGGCGGTGTGTCTGACCGGAAACCGCATACGCCGTCGCCACCTGTGGGGCGTCCGCGTCGTCGCCGTGGACGTAAACCACTTCCCCCAGCACACAGATTGATCGAGGGCCGGTCTGGACGGTCGGAACGGAGCGGTCGAATCGGTAGCCTTCGGGCTCGAGCACGAAACGGTGGAGGTGCCGCAGATCGGCAATGTACAAGTGACCCCAGTGATCGCTGGCCAAGTCGACCGGCCATCGAAACTCTCCGGGTCCCGAGCCTGGGCGGCCGACGCGCTGCAGGAGCGAGCCGTCGGGTGAGTAGACCTTGACCTCGCTCAGCTTCCCATCAAGGACCAGTATGGCCCGCCGGCGATCGATAGCGGCGGCGGTGATCTCGCCGAAGATCGAATCGGATTCCCCGCTGGGGGCCCCCACGGACCATAGGGGATCCCCGATCGCCGCAAGGGGACCGCCGCTGCCGCCCGAGCCGAAGTCCGCCAGCCGGACTATGGTTGTCGGCCGAAAGGCGCGGTCGAGGTAACGGACATCCGGGTGGGTCGGGCCGATGCGGCGCTCGGTCCTCGTGCAGGCGGTCAGGGCGCATCCCAACAGCGCCAGCACCGTGGCGCACCTGTGTGCGGGTCGGGCCGGATGGGTAGCCAAGGCTCCACCCCCAATCAGCGAGCGACATCACCCGCTCGCGACCATGTCCCCCAGGTACCGGTCGACCGCATGGGAACAGTGCAAAGGTGTGACCGAAGAGCGCCTCGTCAAGCCTCCGAAAAGGGTAGGGCCATCTGGCCCTACCCTGGAGGCGCCATCCAATATCACGTTGTTCCTGAACGGGAGGCTCGCATGTCGAGCGCGATCACGCCGCGCCAGGCCGAGGTGCTACAGCTTCTTGCCGCTGGCCTGCGGGTCAAGGAAATTGCGCGTCGGTTGCGGATCAATCCGCGAACAGTCCAGGGCCATCTTGCCGCGATGCGTCGATCTCTCGGCGTTGCCTCGAATCCGCACTTGGTGGCTATCGCGGTGGGGAGAGGCCTCTTGCCACATCCGGGAACTCAGGCTGTGCGGGGGGGGGAAGTTCGTGATGAGTCTCGACTTTCGACCCGCGGCGCTCTGTACAAGACGCCGGGAGCGTTTCAGCTCCACGGCCGCCAGCCGATGAGCCCGCCCCAGGCGAGATACCCGGCGGCCACCAGATGGATCGCCGCCGCCACACCGCCCGCCCATCGCGCCAGCCGGCCGCCGTCCCCGGCGCGAAGCACAGCCGCCACCGCGCCCCCCGCGGCCAGCATCCCATAGAGCAGGAAGGCCAGGAAGATCCCCACGGTGGTGCCGTTCCGCGTGCCCAGGAGGGCCACGTCCCCGGTGCCTAACGCGCCGGCGATCAGCAGCACACCCGCCGCGAACGCCACGGCGGTCCAGAACGGCCACCAGAACCGGCCCGTGGTGGGCCGGAGCACCGGCCGCCGCCGGGCCTTCCGCACGATGAATCGTCCCAGCTTGACCAGGGCCACCACTGCGGTGCCCACCACACTCAGCGCCCAGATCGCCGTGAAGCCGAGGGCCAGCCACGCCACCCCGGTGGGAACCCGCACCAGCGACGCCGGCAGCAGGTAGCCCATCCACTCGATCGCCCGAGGGCGACCGTTCGGCGAATCGTCCACCAGCGCCAGCGTCGCGACCGGCTCAGTCGGGCCGCGGAAGAATCGCTCCGCGACCGGCACGAACCGGACCGGCTTGCCCAGGGCCGGCTTGAGCACCAGGCCGGAGTCGTCCGTCGAGGCCCGGATCAGGCTCAGCCGATCCAGGAACGCGAACTGCTGGTTCCGCGGGTTGTCAGCCCGGTACCACCCGGCGGCGCCGCGCGCGGCCTCGGACACCGACGTGGGCGCCGGCGAGACCGGCTTCGGCAGGTCGTGCGTCAGATAGTCCCGAATCAGCCGGCCGATCTGCTGATAGGCCGTGCCGTTCCCGGCGTTGATCATGAACGCGAAACCGCGGCCGTGGTCAGGCAGGTAGGCCATGTTGGTGAGCCCGCCGCTCACCCCGCCGTCATGACCCACCCAGACGAACGAGCTGTCCACGTACCGGCCCAGATGAAGCCCGTACCCCACCGTGAGCCCGGCTGCCGCAGTGAGCGAGCGCTCCGTCCGCTCCATGCGCTCCACCGACTCGGCCGAGATCAATTGCCGTCCGCCGACCGCGCCGCGGTTGAGCAGGAAGCGCAGGTACGCCGCCATGTCGATCGCGCTCGCGTTGATCGACCCCGCCGGCCGCATCAGCACATGCCAGTACGGAAACGGGGTCGTGCCGTCGGCGTGGTAGAGCGTGGCGGTCGGGATCCGGGCGGTGTCGGGAAAGAGGTACGTCGCCGTCGGCATCCCGATCGGGCGGAAGATCCGCTCCTCGGCCAGGCGATCGAACGGCTCGCCGGTCAACTTCTCCACCACATAGGCCGCGAGCGGGGGCCCGGAGTTGTTGTAGGCCACCCGGGTTCCCGGCCGCCAGCGCGACACCCGGCTCGAAGGATTGAAGTCGAGCCCCTGCCGCAGGGTGAGCGGCGTGGGATCGCTGTTGGCGTAGTCGCGGAAGCGCCAGTCGTCGAACCCGGTGGTGTGCTCCAGGGCATGCGCCACCCGGACCGGGTCGGTCGCCTCCCAGGGGTTCTCGAAGACGATCTCGGGGATGTGCTTCCGGAGGGGATCGTCGAGCGAGAGCCGGCCCTGCTCCACCAGCATCATCACCGCGATCGAGACGAAGGCCTTGCTGGTGGACCCGATCCGGAAGAGCGTCTGCGCCGTGGCCGCCCGCCCGCTCGCCACGTCGGCCAGGCCGAGCCCCGCGGCCCAGACCACGCTGTCGCGGGTGACGACGGCGACGCTCACGCCCGGCGTGCGGGTGCTGTCGAGCACCTCGCGAATCCGGGCCGCGAGCTCGGGAATCGTCCGGGGCGGCGGCCGGGTGGTGTCCGGGGCCAGGGGCGACAGGGCCAGGACGGCGACGAGAGCCGGGATCAACATGTGAGGGGCCTCAGGCGCAGTTGCCAGCGCGCCCAGTAGAGTGGGACTGCCAAGCCGGAAGCCTCGGACGGGGTGGGTGATGCTTGCGGCCGCAGCGCACGTCGGTGAGCCCCCGCCGAGTTACCACACCCGCTCCCAGAGTGAACCGCAGTGCGCGAAGGCCGCGAGCATCACTCACCCCGCCGCACGCGGGCCCTACGGCAGCGGCCCCTCGCCCCGGCGGTACTTCTCGAACCACTGCTCCCGGAGCGACAGCGTCCGAAGGGTGTTGCTCGGCCGGTGGAAGTACGCGTGCCACTCGTCCTGCAGCCGCACCATCGCCGTCGGCACCTTGAGCAGCCGGAGCGCCTGATAATACTCCTCGGTCTGGGCCATCGGGGTCCGGAGGTCGTTCTCGCCGGTGATCAGGATGGTCGGGGTCTTCACGTTCCCCACGTACATGAGCGGCGACCGCCGGAGGTGCTCGCTCGGGTCCTCCCAGGGCAGCCTGGCGAAGTTCCGGTACCAGCCCGGGCCGTCGGTGGTGCCCACGAACGAGAGCCAGTTGGTCACCGGGCATTCCGACGACGCGGCCGCGAACCGGTCGGTGTGGCCCACCACCCAGGCGGTAAGCACCCCGCCGCCGCTGCAGCCGTAGACGAACATGTTCCGGGTGTCCACGTACCCCCGGCCGATCACCGTGTCCACCCCGGCCATCAGGTCGTCGTAGTCCTTGCCGGGGTAGGCGTTCTTGATGGCGTTGCCGAAGGCGCTACCGTACCCCGAGCTGCCCCGCGGATTGGTGTAGAGCACCAGGTACCCCTGGTTGGCGTAGTACTGCCACTCGAACCACATGAAGGGCGTGGCGACCGAGTACATCGAGTGCGGCCCGCCGTGGATCGCGAGCATCAGCGGGTACTTCTTCGCGGGGTCGAACCCCGGCGGCTTGATCACCCAGCCCTGGATCCGGAGCCCGTCGGTCGAGCGGTACCAGATCTCCTCCGTCTCGCCGAGCGTCTTGCCGGCCAGCACGTCGCCGTTGACGTCGGTGAGCCGGGTGATAGCGCCGGTGCGGACGTCCACCGCCACCACGTTTCCCGGATCGGTGGGCGTGCTCCGGACTCCCACCGCCTTCCCGGCGGCCATGCTCATCACCGTGAGGAAATGATCTCCGCGGGTGATCTGCCGGGGCTCGCCCCCGGCCGCCGGGGCGAAGTAGAGATCGCTCCGGCCGTCGCTCTGGGCCGAGAAGTACACCCCGCTCCCGTCCGCGGCCCAGAAGAGGTTCTCGGGCGTCCGGTCGAGCGAGCCCGAGATCTCGCGCGGATTGGACCCGTCCAGGTTCATCACGTAGAGCTTGCTGGTGATGTAGGTGTCGTCGGTCCAGTCGTGGCCGGTGTAGGCCACCCGCCGTCCGTCGGGCGACACCACCGGCCCCATGTCCGGTCCCTTCCGCCGGGTGAGCTGTCGCACCGCGCCGGTCGCCACGTTGACGGCGTAGATCTCCGATTCCCGCCACTCGTGCGCCGCGTCCGGCACCCGGAGCCCGGAGAAGAGGAGTTCGGCGCCGTCGGCGGTCCAGACCGGCGCGCCGTGATTGTAGTCGCCGGTGGTGAGCTGGCGGGGCGTCCCGCCGGTGGCCGGGACCACGAAGAGATGGGTGTATCCGTCGTCGATGTAGCCGGTCCAGTCGCGGCGGTAGTCGAGCCGATCGACGATCTTGGCTTCGGGCGCCCATTTCGCTCCGGCCGGCCGTTCCGGCAGCCTCGGGGTCAGCGCCGGGCGGCTCGGCACCCGCATGGTGAAGGCCAGCCACCGTCCGTCCGGCGACCAGGCGAGCGCTCCCGGCGAGCGCTCCGTCCGGGTCACCTGGCTCGTGGCCCCTTCGGCGTCCATCCAGCGGATGAAGATCTGGCCTCCCGCGGGCTCGCCCTGCTGGACGTACGCGATCCGGGTCCCGTCCGGCGACCACTTTGCCCCCCAGACGTCCACCAGGTGGCGGGGGCGGCTCCCGTCGGCGTTCATGAGCCAGAGGGCGCCGGTCCAGCGATCGTTCACCTTGTCGACGCTGATCCGGGTGTAGAGCAGCTGCCGTCCGTCGGGCGAGAGCTCGGGGCCGCCGCCGCGGAAGAAGTCGCGGACCTGCTCCCACTCGAGGAAGTCCGCGAGGGTGAGTCGGGAGGTAGGGGCGGACGCGGTCGGGGACTGGGCTGGAGCGGGGCGGACCGCCAGGAGCACAAGCAGGGCGATGGGCCAACGGGGGGCGGTCATCGGGGGCGCTTCCTGAGATTCTGTATCCACTATTGTATCCCGAAGGTGGCGGGGCGGACAGAGGTGTGCCGGGCGCGAGCGGGCGGTGGCGGCCTCTGCGCGCTGCGGTTCGCTCCGGGGGCTTCTTTGGCAACTCGGCCGGGGGCTCACCGACGCGCGCGACGGCCGCCACCGCCCGCTCGCCCCTCCGGGCCCCCGACGCTCGGTCGGGCCGGCCATCCGACCATCGACCAGGCTATCCTCCCTCATGACCCGGCCCAGCTCTCACGACCTCCTGTACGACGCCGCCCACCGGGCTGCGCGCTACCTGGACGGGCTCGAGTCCCGGCCGGTGTTCCCCTCATCGCCGCCCGACCTCTCGCTCCTCGTGGGCCCGCTGCCCGAGGGTCCTTCCGATCCGGCCCAGGTGCTGGACCTGCTGGATTGCGTCGGCTCGCCGGCCACGGTGGCGTCGGCTGGAGGCCGATACTTCGGGTTCGTCACCGGCGGGTCGCTCCCGGCCGCGCTCGCGGCGGACTGGCTGGCCAGCGCCTGGGACCAGAACGCGGCCCTCTGGGTGATGTCGCCGGTGGCGGCGCGGCTGGAGGAAACGGTGCTCGGTTGGCTGGCCAGGCTGTTCGGCCTGCCGACGGGCGTTTCGGGCGGGCTGGTGACCGGCACGACCATGGCCAACTTCACGGCGCTCGCGGCGGCGCGGCGGGCGCTGCTGCTCCGCCAGGGCTGGGACGCCGAAGCGCAGGGGTTGTTCGGGGCGCCGCCGCTCCGGGTGGTGGTGGGGGACGAGGTCCACGCCTCGCTGCTCAAGGCGCTGGCGATGGTGGGGCTGGGTCGGGAGCGGGTGGAGCGGGTGACCACCGACGGCCAGGGCCGGATCCGCCCCGAGCGCCTGCTGCCGCTCAACCCGGCGACCATCCTTTGCCTCCAGGCGGGCAACGTGAACACCGGCGCGTCGGATCCCTTCCACCCGCTGATCGCCGCGGCGCGCGAGGCCGGCGCCTGGGTGCACGTGGACGGCGCGTTCGGGCTCTGGGCGGCGGCCAGCCCCGCGCTGGCCTCGCAGGTGGCGGGGGTCGAAGGGGCCGATTCCTGGGCCACCGACCTCCACAAGTGGCTCAATGTCCCCTACGACGCGGGGGCGGTGCTGGTGCGGGACGGCGCGGCGCTCCGGGGGGCGATGGGCGGCTCGGCGGCCTACCTCCTGGAGCGGGGGCCCCGCGAGGGCATGCACCACGTGCCCGATTCCTCCCGCCGGGCCCGGGGCGTGGCGGCCTGGGCCGCGCTCCGATCGTTAGGCAGATCGGGAGTGGCCAGCCTGGTGGAGGGCTGCTGCCGCCACGCCCGGCGCCTGGCCGCGGGGCTCCGCGCCGCCGGACTGGAGGTGCCGCACGAGGTGGTACTGAACCAGGTGCTGGTCCGGTTCGGGTCCGACGAACACACCCGCCAGGTGGCCGCCGGGATTCAGGCCGACGGCACCTGCTGGGCCGGAACGACGGAGTGGCAGGGCCGCGCGGCGCTCCGGATCTCGGTGTCGTCCTGGGCCACGACGGACGAGGACGTGGAGCGAAGCCTGGAAGCGATCGTGCGCGTCAGCCGAGGCGGTTGATCAGGCCCAGGAACAGGACGGTGCCGGAGAGCCGCTCGCGGATGGCGAACAGGAACGGCCGGTCGAACACCAGCTGGGGCGGAAGCGAGGTCACCCCCACGCCCACCGCCGTGGCAGCGGCAGCCTCGGTGCCCTCCTCGTTCACCTCCACGAAGGTCTTCTGGAGCACCCGCGTCAGGTAGAGCCGTTCGGGCGACACGTCTGCGATGCCCGAGAGGTCGGCGCGATCCGGGTCGAAGGCGATGCCCATGCCCAGGGCGGTGAGGTCGTCCTTGAGGGAGCGGGTGTACTCCAGCCTGAACCGGGGCAGGCGAAGGTCGGCGCGGCCTTCGGCAATGGCCCCGGTGAAGGCGGCCCACGCCGGTCCATTGAGGCCGGCCAGGACCTGGGCCGGGGTGACACCCTGATTGGGGAGCAGGGCCACCAGGGCGAAGGCGCCGTTGCCGTACAGCAGTTCGACCGCGGTCGCGTTAGGCAGCGAACCGATCCGGAGCGTCTCCCCGACCCTCGTCATCATCTCGACCTGGCGGGTGGTCCCGTCGGCGCCCTGAAACGGCGCCGGCCTCGTGTCCCTGGGGTCGAACGGCACCCGCCAGCGGCCCTTGAAGTACATCGCGTTGATCAGGAACAGCACTTCCTCCGGTGCGATCGCGTCGAGCAGCCTGGGGATCCGGCCGTTGGTCTTGCCGCTCACCCAGTCGTTGATGGTCGACACGGCCGCGGGCGAGGCGAAGTCCAGGGTCCTGAGCTCGGCGCCGAAATAGGTTTGCCCCGCCTGGACGAACGGCGGCAGCAGGGCCAGCCCCTGGCGGGCGAACATGGCGTTGGCCACCCGCATCTCGGTGGTCCGGTCGAGTCCCAGCAGCAGGGCGATCAGGTCCCGGTAGCCCGCGTTGATGTCGCTCTGGGAGGCGCCGCCGAGGCGGAGCGCCTGCCGCATCGCGTCGAAGGTGGCGTCGCGAGCCCCGTTCAAGGTCATCCCCAGCGCGAACGAGGCGCTGAGCGGGGAAAGGAAGGCATTCGAGTCGGCGGGAAGCCGGCGGGTGGCCTCGCGGAAGAGGTCGAACGTGAAATGATTCGCGGCGTTGACGACCCGTTGCTCGGCCGCGGTCAGGGGCCGGGGGAGCTCCTGGAGCAGGGGGCCCGGCCCGGTGATCGAGGATCCGCCACATCCGGCGAGGAGCGGCAGGGCGAGCAGGATTCGGCGAGCAGGCACGGCAGGCTCCGCGAAGCAGAAGATCAGGGGCCGGCCCAACCTCGGCGCGGGCCGCGGCGGCTTCCGATCCGTGATACCCGACATTGGCGCCGCCCGTCACCAGGGGGACGTGAACAGCGGCCGGCGGGACACAGGTCGAGGAGCCCCCCAACCGGAGAAAAAAGCTGCGTCGCCCACCTTGTCGCCCCGTTCGGGCGAGCGGTATCTTGCCTCCCCTGTCTCGACGGCCGGGTCCCTTGTCGGCCCTTACGGGCGTTGCCCCTGACTTGGGGGGCCGGCCCCGGTGGGCCCTTCGGCACGCCGACCACCACCTCCGGCGGTTCGGGCTCTATGACGATGGATACGCTCCGCGCCGCGATGGCGGCTCGCTACGCGCTCGAGCGAGAGCTCGGGCGGGGGGGGGATGGCGACGGTCTATCTGGCGCGGGATCTTCGCCACGATCGCCAGGTAGCCATCAAGGTCCTGCGACCGGACCTGACCGCCGCCATCGGGGCGGACCGGTTCGCGCGCGAGATCCGGCTCGTGGCCCGGCTGCGGCACCCCTTCATCCTGCCGCTGCACGACTCCGGCGAGGCCGCGGGCGCGCTCTACTTCGTCATGCCCTACATCGACGGCGAGTCGATCGCCGCCCGGATCGCGCGAACCGGCCGCCTGGAGACCGCCGAGGCCCTCGCCATCACCCGCGAAATCGCGGACGCACTGGCCTACGCCCACGCCGAGGGCATCGTGCACCGCGACGTCAAGCCCGAGAACATTCTGATCACGCGTCAACACCACGCCCTGCTCGCCGACTTCGGGATCGCGTGGGGTGGCGACCGGCCCGGCCGCCGGGATCGGGTCACCGCGATCGGCCTCGCGGTCGGCACGCCCGCGTACATGAGCCCGGAGCAGGTGCTGGGGGAGGAGCCGTCGTCCGCGAGCGACATCTACAGCCTTGGCGTCACCCTCTTCGAGATGCTGGCGGGGCGGCCGCCCTACATCAGCGCGTCCAACCCGGCCGCGGTGGCCCTTCAGCACGTGACAGCGCCGGTGCCGTCGCTGGCCTCGGTCGGGGTTGCCGCCCCTTCCGGTGTCGAGACCGCGATCCGGCGAGCCCTGGCCAAGGATCCGGCAGACCGCTTCCAGAGCGCGGCCGCCTTCGCCGAGGCGCTGGTCGCCCCGGGCGCCGGCGTTGCCCGGGCGACCATCGAGACCGCGCCACCCCCGGCCTCGCTGGTGGTCCTCCCCCTGGCCAACGTGAGCGGTGACCAGGAGAGCGAGTACCTGAACGACGGGATCACCGAGGAGTTGATCGGGGCTCTCGCCCGGGTCAGGGGCCTCCGGGTCATCTCCCGCACCTCGGCCTTCGCGCTCAAGGGCAAGGGCCTTCCGATTCGTGAGATCGGCGACCGGCTCAACGTGACCTTCGCGTTGGAAGGCGGACTCCGGCGATCGGGCGACCGGCTCCGGGTCTCGGTGCAGCTCATCCGGGTGAGCGACGATTCGTCGGTCTGGGCCGAGACCTACGAGCGCCAGCTCGCCGACGTGTTCGAGGTCCAGGACGACATCACCCGGCGGATCGTGTCCACCATGACCAGGACGCTGCGGATCGCGCCGATCGAGACGCCGGAACCGGCCGCCCAGTCGCGGAGCCTCGAGGCGTACAACCTGTACCTGCTGGGCCGTTACCACTGGAACAAGCGGACCCGGGCGGGGCTGGGTGAGGCCGTGGCCCTTTTCCGGCGCGCCATCGCGGCGGACCCGGCGTACGCGCCGGCCCATTCGGGCCTGGCCGACGCCACCGCGCTGATGGTGTCGAGCCTGTATGAATCGAACGAGTTGTACGCGGTCGCAGCGGCCGCTGCCGAGCGGGCGATCGCCCTCGATCCGTCCCTGGCCGAAGGGCACGCCTCGCTGGGGTACGTGAAGCTGCACTCCCATTGGGACTGGGGCGGGGCGGAGACCGAGCTCCGCCGCGCGATCGCGCTCAATCCGAACTACGTCCCGGCCCGGCTCTGGCTGTCCACCTTTCTGGCCGCGACCGGCAGGATCGGCGAGGCGATCCCCCTGGCCGAAGGAGCGGTCGAGGTCGACCCGCTCTCGATCCTGGCTCGGATCACCCTGGGGACCGTGCACCTGTTCGCGGAGCGCTTCGACGAGGCCGAGGGGCACTACGGCCAGGCGGTGGCGATGGAACCTTCCTTCGAGTCGGCGCAGACCTGGCTGGCGCTGGCGCTGGCGGCTCAGGGCAAGGCGGACGAGGCCATCGCCCATACCCGGATCGCGGTTACCCTCAACCAGGCCGACGCAGCGGCCGGGGGGTTGTACGCGATCGTCTACGGCCTGCTCGGTCGCACCGAGGAGGCCGAGGCGGTATTGCGGCGGCGCCTGGAGGACATGGCGGCCGTACCGCTCTTTGTGGCCTTCGTGTACGCCACGTTGGGGCGGGACCACGAGACCTTCGAGTGGCTGGAGCGGGCCTATCAGAGCCGGGGCCACTGGATGTACTCGATCGGAGCGCAGCCTGCGCTCCGCCGGTATCGCTCCGACCCCAGGTTCATCGAGTTGCTCGACCGGCTGGGCCTGCCACGCCCCGGGGGATCGACCGCGGTCTGAGGGTCCCGCTCGGGTCCGTCGGCTCTGTCGGGCCCGATCGGCGGGCGGTATCTTCCTCCGTCTCCCTCGACAGACGAGGTCCCATGCCGGTTTCCCGACGGGCGTTCCTGCGCGGCCTGGGCGGCGGGGCGGTGGCGCTTCCCCTGGTGTCCGGGAGGGGGCTCGAGGCGCTGGCCGGTCCGCGCCGCCTCCGCCTGGTGGGCGCGGGCGACCTGATTCGAGTCGACAGCAATGAGAACCCGAACGGACCCTCGGCGCGGGCGCTCGAGGCCATCCGGGCGGCGCTGGGCGAGGCGAACCGGTATCCGGATGACGTGGCGGATCGGCTCACCGAGCGACTGGCTGCCAGTCACCGGGTCAAGGCCGAGAACGTACTCCTGGGCTGCGGGTCGACCGAACACCTCCGGCTGGCGGTCGACGCCTTCACCACCCGGGGGCGCTGGCTGGTGACCGCGTCGCCCTCGTTCGAGAACCCGGCCACCTATGCCGCGGCCCGCGGCATTCCGGTGGTGAGCGTCCCGGTGGGCCCCGACCTGGGGCTCGACCTGGGCGCGATGCTCGACCGGTCACTCGGCGCGGGCCTGGTCTACGTCTGCAACCCCAACAACCCCACGGGCACGGTGCACCCCAAGGCGGCGGTAGCGGACTTCATTCGCCGGCTCCTGGCAAAGGCCCCGGCTGCGCACGTGATGGTGGACGAGGCGTACTTCGAGTACGTCGACGCCCCGGGCCACGGCACCCTGATTCCGCTCGCCCTGGAGGAGCCGCGGGTGCTGGTGCTCCGCACCTTCAGCAAGGTCTACGGGATGGCGGGGCTGCGGGTCGGCTATGCGGTGGCGCGGCCGGAAACGATCGCGGCGATGCAGCGCTTCAGCATGCCGATGGCGGTGAACGGGCTCGGCGCGGCCGCCGCCCTGGCCACCCTTGACGACGCGGCCCACCTGGAGCGGGAGCGGAAGCTCAATCGCGAGGCCCGGGAGTTCACCAGCCGCTGGTTCGAGGCCAGGGGCTGCGCCGTGGCCCCGTCGGCCACCAACTTCGTGATGGCGGCGATCCGGCGGCCGATCGAGGGCTTCCGGAAGGCCTGCGCCGAGCGCGGGGTGGCGGTGGGACGCCCGTTCCCTCCGCTCACCGAGCACGCCCGGATCAGCATCGGCACGATGGAGGAGATGCGCCGCGCGGTCAAGGTGTTCGGCGAGGTGCTGGGCGGGTAGGGGAATGCTCCGGATCGTCTCGCTGATTGCGGCGGCTCAGCTCTTCACCCTGCTCTCGCTGCTGCCCCGCCTTGTTCTGGAGCGCGCCGAGCTGCGGGCGTCAACGATCGCGGGTCCAGAGCACGAGGATCCCGCAGTTGGCGCCGGAGACGTTGAACTCGGGCGGCGCCTCGGCGGGGCCGGCGTACCACTCCACTCCGGCCAGGGTCTCCACGATATAATTGTTGATGTCGATCAGGATTCCGGCGCCCTGCGACACCTCGATCCCGTCGAGGAACACCCGGGACGGGCAGGAGGTGGCCCGCCGGCCAGACACCACCACCTCGCTCCCGATCCGGTCGCGCCGGGTCACGACGCCGATTTCGCGCAGGGCCTCGCTGGTGCGCCAGTTCTGCCGGATCCGGAGCTGGGCCCAGGTGAGATAGCGGCCCGGACCCACGGCCCGCCGCCGCTCGAAGTCGGCGAGGCGCGGTGAGGCCGGCACCGGCGGCTTGCCCACCACCACCAGCGATTCCAGCACCGCGATCGTCGGCGTGAGGCGGAACTCGATCAGGGCTGTCTCCCCGGCCACCACCTTCACCTTGTAGCGACCCGGCTGGAACCCGATTCGCCGGGCCAGCACCTGGTGCTCGCCGGCGGGGATCTCCTCGATATGGAACTCGCCTGCAGTGTCGGTAGTGACGCTCCGGCGGATTGCCTCGATCAGGACCTCCACGCCGGCGAGCGGCCCGTTCGTGGGGTCCATGATCACCCGCCCCTTCACCCCCGACTGCGCCGCCGCTACGGACGTCGCCAGCGTCGCGAGGAGGAGCAGCGCCGCGATCGGCCTCACCGCCTCGGCCCCCCTTCCAGCTCCCGCACCTCGTCCGGCCAGTAGGTGCGGGCGCAGTCCGGACAGATCCCGTGGCTGAACGAGGCGTCGGACCGGTCGCTCAGGTACTGCTCCAGCTCCTGCCAGTATCCGGTATCGGTCCGGATCTTCTTGCAGTGGCCGCAGATCGGGATGATCCCCCGAAGACTTCGCAGCTCGGCCTGGGCTGCTTGCAGCTGCTTGTTGGCGGCTCGTTGCTTCTCCACCGCCAGGAACAGCTCCCGGCGGGCGAACTGCACCCCCCGCGATACCGACCATCCCATGACGGCTCCACCCACCAGCACGCTCGGAATGGCCACCAGGGCGAGGGGGTCGGGGGGCGGGCCCTTCACCGCCAGTACGGCAAGGCTTCCAACGCCCAGCACCAGGGATCCGGGAAGCGCCCGGCGGGTGGGTCCCGGGTACGCGCCGAGGAAGGCCATCAGGGCCAGCCCGTTGATCAGGTGGGGTATCGGGGAAGCGGCGGGTCGGACCGCGGACAACGCGACGATGGCGGCGCCCAGCCCCACCAGGAATCCGCTCATCCAGCGGTCGATCCGCGTCGGTTCCCTGCCGTTCCGGATGGCGGCCAGCGTCACCAGCGAAAGACCGATGGCTGCTGCCCGGAGCAAGGCGAGCGTCTGGAAGTCTGGCGTGCCCCGGGCGACGCGCAGGTCGTTGATGCCGAACGCCGCGAGGAGGGCAATGGCCACCAGAATCACGGCGGTGGCCTGTCGCACCTCGCCGGGCAGACCCTCCCGGCGGAACGCCAGTTCGAGCGCCTGGTCGTCGATGACCCCCAGCGTTCGGTCCACCCGCGGCGGGTGCCGGCCGGCCTTGGTGGCTGACGATGCGCGAACGCCCTCGGGCTCCTGGACCATATGCCAAAACTACTCGCGGGCCGGGCCGGACGCCCCGGCCAGTTAGCGGATCGCGATCGGCCGCCCGGGCGAGCCGGTGGCGCCCTTGAAGCGGGTGGGCGTGAAGATGAAAAGGAATTCATAGGCCCGCTCGGCCACCAGCTCTTCGAAGTGCAGGTTCTCCAGGTTCCAGATCCCGTTCTTCGTAATGAGTTCCTGGTGGACCGGGTAGACGAGCCCGGGATCAGGGTTGGGCGTGACCTCCAGTCCGGGCGAGTCGCTTCCCACCATGGAGGGCCGCCGTTCCACCACCCACCGCGCCACCTCGAGGCCAATCCCCGGCTGGCTCGCCTGGTACACGGTGGGACTCATCCAGTTGGCTGCCCAGCCATAGGCGAAGAGGATCGCGTCGCCCGGCTGGATGCTGCCCTCGGTCATGCCCTGTCGGGCCAGCGCGCCCCGGACGTCGGCCACGGTCACTTCGTAGGTGGGCGGGAGGACCGGCACGCCCTTGTACCCGGCGATGTCGATCAGCACTCCGCGGGTGACGATCGGCTTGATGTGCTCGATGCCGATCTCCTTCAGGCCGTAACGCCCGCCGATCTCCTTCCAGGTAAAGCCGTTGTAGTAGACGTCCTGCTCGCTGCCGTCGGCCATCCGGAGCCGGGTGCCGATGTGGCCCGGTCCGTCGAACTGGGTGCCGACCTGTCCCAGCTCTCCGGTGATCATCTCGTCGTTGCCGACCAGCCGGTTCCGTCCCCAGGCGTCGCCGTCGGGAGCGGGGATGGTGAGGGTGTAGGTGCGCTGGCCGAAGAGCGGCATTCCGGCCTCGTATACCTGACCGAGCTCGTAGACCCGGCCGGTTCTCGCGAGGCGCAACGCGGACAGCACTTTCTCCGGGGTGATCCAGTTGGATCCGCCGGCCCGGTCGTCCTTGCCCCAGATGGGGTGCGGCCACCAGGGCCCTTGCTCCCGGGTCTGCGCCGGCAAGGAGCGGGGCGCGACGGCGATGAGCGCGAGGAGCATGCTGAACCTGACTATCGAGGGGCCGGACCGACGCCGACCCGGAGCGACCCGCGGTGGGAGTGGGGCCATGATCTGAATCCTGAGGTCGAACTGTCTCAACCTACGACCCCGTCGACGGGCGTGGAAGACGCCGAGACCTGCCCTTGACCGGGCCGGGGGCCGCACTGATCCTTCCTCGATGCCGACCGTCCCCGAACGATCCCGCCGCCTCTCTCGTCACGGAGCCCCCCGCGCTTGCGGCGGCCGGGTCCCGCGGCGCGTCGGCGTAGAGCGGCGGGCCATGGTGTCCCGCCCGACGGGTATCGCGGTGGCGCTCCTCCTGCTGGGCGCTGGCGGATGGGGCGGCGTGCCGGCAGCGCTCGCACAGGCGCGGGCCGGTCGGCTCCCGCGGGCCACTGAAGCGGCGATCGACCGGGCGGTGGCCGAGGCGATGGCGGCGCAACAGATCCCCGGGCTCGCGTTAGGCGTGGTGCGCGACGGCCGACTGGTGCTGGCCCGGGGCTACGGGATCGCCAACCTGGAGCACAACGTCCCGGTCACCCCGGAGACCGTGTTCAAGATCGGCTCGGTGAGCAAGCAGTTCCTGGCGGCCGGCGTGCTGCTCCTGGCGCAGGACGGAAAGCTGGCGCTGGACGATCCGGTGTCGCGGCATCTGGCCGGCACGCCGCCCACCTGGGAGCCGATCACCCTCCGTCACCTGCTGTCGCACACGGCGGGGGTGATTCGCGAGGGGCCGGCCTACACCCCGATCCGGAGTCAGCCCGACTCGGTGGTGGTACAATCGGCCTTCGGAGCCCCGCTGCTGTTCGCGCCGGGGACCGGATGGCAGTACTGCAACGTGTGCTACTTCGCGCTGGCCGACGTGATCCGGATCCGCGGGGGACAGCCCTGGCCCGAGTTCATGGCGGAGCGGGTCTTTCGCCCGGCGGGGATGCTCGACACCCGAACCACCACCACGACCGAGCTGGTCCCGCGGCGCGCGTCGGGGTATGTGTGGCAGGCCGGCCAGTTCGCGCCGGCGCCCGAGGTACCCGGTCTCAGGCCGAGCGGCGCGTTCCTCTCGACGGTGCGTGACCTGGCGCGGTGGGACTCGGTGCTGACCCGCGGGGCCCTGCTCTCGAGCGCCAGTCGCGACGAGATGTGGACGCCCGCGCGCCTGGCCGACGGCACCCCGGCGCGAGCGGGCGATGGCGACGACCCGCCGGGGTACGGTCTGGGCTGGCAGATCGGGACGCTGGATGGGCGACGCCGGATTCACCACGGCGGCTCGTTGCCGGGGTTCCGGGCGCAGTACGCCCGCTATCCGGATCAGGGGCTCGCGGTGATCGTGCTGACCAACGCTGACGGAGCCCGGCCGGCGGCGATCGAGGCCGCGGTCGCCCGGCTGATCCTGGGGCCGCCGCGCTAAGCGGCTCGCGCCGGGCGCCGGATCCCGCTACGGGACCAGGCGCCGCGGCGTGAGCCGCCCCACCCAGACGCCACTGTTGATGTCGGTGGCGTAGACGTGGCCCTTGTGGGGCTGCGCGCCCCAGGTCATCGGCAGGTTGGCCCGGTAGCCGTTGGGCGACCCGGTCCAGATCGATCCGATTTCCCGGCCCTGGGCGTAGAGATCGCCGCGAAGCTCGCCGCTCACGTCCACGGCCCGGATCCCGGCCTCGAAGTTGCCGACGTACATCACGTCGTCTTCCACCCACATGTTGTGCGATCCGGCGTTGGGCACCGAATACTCGGCCACCTTGCGGGGCCGCTCGATGTCGCTCACGTCCAGAACGTGGAGCCGCCCCAGGGTCTTGATCCGCTCCCGCGACTCCAGGTCGAAGAAACCCGGGAAGACCTCGTCACCAATCACCAGGTAGTTCCGGAACCGGAACACCGAGTGCGTGCCGGCGATCATGCCGGGTGGATAGAAATCGGCGTGGTTGTAGGTGAACTGACTGACGAACTTCGGACGCTCGGGGCTGCCGCCCTTGATGCCGTTCCCGACGTCGAGGATGATGAGCCCGTCCTTCCAGTAGGCCAGGTACGCAAGCCCGTCCTTGATCTGGAGGTCGTGGAGCGCCCGGCCCTCCACCCGGTCGGGCTCCTGCCGGGCCAGCGTGGTCTCGACCCGCCAGCGGCCCACTTCCTTGGGATTCTTCGGGTCGGCGAAGCTGATCACCACCATCGACTGGGTGTTGTCGTCGTTGAGATAGACGTAGTGGCCGTCGATGTAGGCGCTGTGCACCCCGCCCGAGACCGTCTCGGTGTACTCCGACAGGACCTTGGGATGGAGCGGCTGGCTCAGATCCAGGAAGACGATCCCGTTCTTCCGGGACGAGGCCTGCTGCCGGGTGATCACGCCGATCTTCCCGTCCGGCGTGGTCGAGACGTCGTTGATCAGCCGGGCATCAACGATCAGCGAGTCGGTGAGCCGGGGATTGGCGGGGTCGGAGATGTCGAAGGTGTAGAGCCGGTCGGAGACGGTCGAGACGTAGAGCACGTCGTTGATGGCCCAGTGCTCGGCCGCCTGGAGGTGGCCGAACGTCACCGACCCCACGGCCTCGAACACCCGGTCGTGGGTCCGCTGGGTGACGGTGATGGGCGTCGAGGCCGCCACGGTGCCCACCGTCGCCGTCACCAGATACGTGCCGGGCCGCTCGGCCACGAAGCCCCCGTCCTGATAGACGGTGGCGCCGGCGCGATCCACCGCCCAGCGCACCGGCGCCGGGTCGACCGATTCGCCGCGCTGGCCCAGGGCCCGGGCGCTGAACCGGACCACGTCGCCGGTGCGGGCCGAGCCGGGGCCGGTCAGTTCCAGCCGGGCCACCCGGTTCGGCACCACCCGGATC
>CAZFSA010000090.1:0-19345 GCA_964521535.1 uncultured Gemmatimonas sp. | reverse complement strand
CGGGCCTCCGGTCCCGCCACCGGTCTCGGTCCGCGCCGCCACCGCCAAGAGCCCCCCCGTCCCGGGCATTCTGGGCACGCCCCCGGCCGAACCCGCCGGCGCCTAGCCCCGACCGCACCGGACGCCCGTTCCAGGCACCGGGGCCGTGACCGCCAAGCCGCCCTACGGCCTCGCCGGCTTCGCCGCGCTGGTGGTCCTGGCGGGGTATCTCTTCACCCTGGCTCCTTCCGCAACGTTCTGGGATGCTGGCGAGTTCATCGCCAGCATGAAGATCCTCGGGATTCCCCATCCGCCGGGGACGCCGCTCTTCGTGCTGATGGGACATGTCTGGGGCCACGCCCTGCCGTTCGGCGAGTTCGCCTGGCGCACCAATCTGATGAGCGCGGCCTTCAGCGCCGCGGCGGCGGGGTTCTGGGCTCTGGTGGTGCACGAGACCCTGACGCGGCTCCTGCCGCGTGATGACCCGGGCGCCGCCTGGCTCCGGCGGCTCGGGACGCTGGCGGCCGCCGTCCTGGCCGGGTTCGGCTTCACCAATTGGCAGAACTCCAACGAGACCGAGGTCTATGCCGTGGCCTCGTTCATCGTGGCGGCCATCGCCTGGCTGTGCCTTCGCTGGCGCGCCGCCCGGGGTTCCGAGCGTGCCCTGCGGCACCTCGTGCTGGTGGCCTACCTGCTCGGCGTCTCGGTCGCCAACCATCTGCTGGCGCTGCTCGTCGGGCCCGCGGTGCTGGCGTTTCTCTGGGCTGAGCAGCGGACCAGTCCGGCGGCGTCCCCCGAGGAGAGAAAACGGGAGCTGGCCAAGCTGATCGTGTTCGGCGGGGTCTGGGCCCTGCTCCTCGGGGTGGGGCTCGGCAATACCACCCTGCTGGCGCTCGGGGCCGTCGCCTTTGCCGTCTCGGCGGTGGTGGCGGTCTCCGCCGGCGTCCTCCCGTTCGCGCTGGTGGCCCTCGGCGTCGCGCTGATCGGAGTCACTCCCTATCTCTTCCTCTACCTCCGCGCCGCTCAGAACCCCATCATCAACGAAGCCGATCCCTCGACCTGGGAGGCCCTGCTGGCCGTGATCCGCCGGGAGCAGTACCCGGTCCGGACGCCCCTCGATGACCCGACCCGGCTCCACGGCCCCGACAACCCGGGTCGGAGCCTGACCATCATCGGCCTCCAGCTGCTCAACTACCTCCAGTACTTCGACTGGCAGTGGGCCCGATCGCTCGGCGCGGCCCCGGGGGGGCTGCCGCTCAGGGCCATCGTGACAGTGGCGTTCTTCTCCCTGGGCCTGGCCGGATGGCGGGCCCACCGCCGGGCCGACCGGGCCGGCTGGTGGCTGATCTTCACCCTCTGGCTGGTGACCGGCCTCGGCCTCGTCGCCTACATGAACTTCAAGCCCGGCTACAGCATCGGCTACCAGCAGTTTCCGAACAGCGGGGATCACGAGGTCCGCGAACGCGACTACTTCTTCGTCCTGAGCTTCATCACCTGGGGCCTCTGGGCCGGGATCGGGCTCACCGACCTGGTGCGGCGATGGCGTGCCCGGCTCCCTGCCGCGGTCGGCCACGTCGCGCTGGCAGGGTTCGCCGTGGCGTTGGTCCCGCCGGTGCTGAACTACTCGAGCGCCGACCGCGCCAGGGGGCCCGACGCCCGCCTCGCTGGCGACTTCGCCTACAACCTGCTCAATACCGTGCCGCCATACGGCGTGCTGTTCACGTACGGCGACAACGACACCTTTCCGCTCTGGTGGGCCCAGGAGGTGGAGGGCATCCGCCGCGATGTGCGCGTGGTCTGCATCGCGCTGGCCCGAACCGACTGGTACATGCGCCAGTTGCGCGATCAGGCCGAGCGGCCCTTCGACGAGGCCCGGGCGCCGGCAATCTGGCAGGGCCTGGCACCGCGGATGCCCGATGGCCCGCTCCACACCATGACCGACGACGAGATCGCGGCCGCGGTGCCCCAGTACCTTCCGCGGGCGGTTCCGATTGCGTTCGGACCCTATCGGACCGTGCTCGATTCGGCGTCGGTGCTCTACCCGGAGGATTTCGTCACCATCCGGATTCTCCAGCAGAGCTTCGGGCGGCGCCCGGTGGTCTGGTCGCTCACCACCGGCGGCAATCACTACGGTCTGGACACCCTGATCGTGCAGCGGGGCGTCGGTCTCTTCCTCGAAGCCGCCCCTCCGGACACCGGGAATCCGGCCCTCGACTTCAACAGTCTGTTCGGTGCTCCCCTCGACGTGCCGGCAACCCGGCGGCTCGCGTTGGAGACCTACCGGTACGCCGACCTCTTGGACCGCCCGCACGGCGCGCTCGAACCGACGGCCCAGGGGATCGCGCAGACCATGGCGGTCCCGCTCACCCAGCTCGCGATCGCGGCCCGAAGCCGCGGAGACCTGGCGGGTGCCCGGGAGTACCTGGAGCGGGCCGAGCGGGTGGCGGCGACCCCGACCATCAGGGCCCTGCTGGACGACGTTCGTCGCTCCGCGCTCCTCGAATCGCTTCCGCGCTGAGCATCGCCAGGCCCACGGCGAGCTTGAGGGCCGCATCGATCAATCTCCCGGTCGCCTGGTCCGCCGGGATGGTGAGGCCCATCTCCCCCACGGTGTTGACCATGGCGTGAAAGGCCACGCAGAGGAGGATGCTCTGCGTGGCCCGATACAGCACGGCCAGGGCCGCCGTCAGCCCGATTACGCCCACGGTGAAGGTCGCGAAACTGGTTTCCGTACTGACCGGCGCCCGGCAGGTAGAACAGGGGCAGGTGCCACACGGCCCAGGTGGGCCCGAGGATCGCAACCGTCGCCCTCGGGCGCCCGTGATGGGCCATCTCGGGCTGCGCCACGCCCGGCCAGCCGAGTTCCTCGAGCCGTCCACCGACGATCATCCCGGCGAAGACGGCGGGCGCCAGATACAGGGGGGACAGCGCCCCGATCAAACCGAGCCTAACACAAGAGCGGCGAGGCCCACGCCCCAAGGCCTCCGCAGCCGCGTTGGCAGGTCCGACGTCAGGCGCTATGTTCATCGGCCAGCCCCGCCGTTCCCGTTGTCCTCCGGGAGGAGATTGCCAGATGCCCGTCACCCGCCGGGATACCGTCGCTGGGTCCACCGTGGCCGGCGAACCACTCGAGACAGGCGTCGCGACATGACGCACGTCCTGCAGCGGGTCCTGAACATCCGGCGCGACGAGGTCGCGCCCATTCTGGCGGCGGCGTTCTACTTCTTCTGCGTGCTGACGGCGCTCATGCTGCTCCGCCCGGCACGAGACGCGCTCGGTGTGCAGCGGGGGATCGACGCGATCCGCTGGCTCTTCATCGGGACCGCTGTGGTCACCTTCTTCGTGACCCCGGTCTTCGGGTTCCTGGTGAGCCGTTTCCGGCGGCTCGTCTTCATCACCCTCACCTACGGCTTCTTCGCGCTCAGCCTGCTGTTGTTCTACGCGCTGATCGTTCTCACCCCCGAGGCGGTGGGGCAGACCTCGGGTCAGGTCTTCTACGTCTGGTTCAGCGTGTTCAACCTCTTCGCGACGATGGTCTTCTGGGCGCTGATGGCCGACCGGTTCTCCCTCGAGCAGAGCAAACGGCTCTTTGGCGTCATCGCGGTCGGTGGAACCCTCGGCGCCATCTTCGGGCCCTGGCTCGCCAGCGTACTCGCCAAGCCCCTGGGGACGCCGGCCCTGCTGTTGGTGGCTGCCGGATTACTGCTCCTGGCCGTTGCCGCGGCCTGGGTTGTGGCCCGACTCCAGCCGCAGCTCTCGTCGGCCGTCGAGGGAGGGGCGCCGGCCGTCGACGAGCGGACCGTCATCGGAGGCGGGGCCTGGGAGGGAGTGCGCGCGGTCTTCCGCTCGCCGTACCTCCTCGGGATCTCGGGGTACGTGCTGCTGATGACCGTGCTCGGGACCTTCCTGTACGTGACCCGTCTGCAGATGGTCGCCGCGGCGGGTCAGGAACTGGATACCCGGACCACCCTGTTCGCGCAGCTTGATCTGATCACGCAGGTCACGACGCTGGTGTTGCAGGCGCTGGTGGCCGGGCACCTGATGAAGCGGCTCGGTGTGGCCGCGGCGCTGGCCCTGCTGCCGGTGCTGGTGGCGCTCGGGTTCGTGGGCTTGGCCCTCGTGGGATCGTTCGCGATGCTGGTGCTCTTCGAGGCCTCCTTCCGCGCGGTCCAGCGGGCGATCACCCGACCGGGGCGGGAAACGCTGTTCACGGTGGTCAGCCGCGAGGAGAAGTACAAGTCCAAGGCCTTCACCGATACTTTCGTCTATCGCAGCGGGGACGCCATCGGGGCCTGGACGGAGAGCGGCCTTCGCGCCCTCGGGTTGGGGCTCGTGGGGCTCGCGTCGGTCGCGTCGCCGCTCGCGCTGGTGTGGGCGGCGCTGGGCGTCTGGCTGGCCCGCCGGCAGGGAAGCCTCGCGCGAGCGGTGCCCGAGGCTGCGGCCCCGAGGATGCCCACTCCGGCCTAGCCCCGATCGCTGCCGGTGCGGGCGGGGGCTGGCGCTTCAGTCGCCGGCCTTCCGGGCCTTCCATTCGGCCAGGACCTGGGCCTCCCGCTCCAGGTTGAGGGCCAGCTTCGCCCGGCGATCGGCGGGCTCCTCCTTGAACCACTCCAACGTCTCCCGGGCCGTTACCGCCAGCGGCCGGAACGACAGGCCCGCCGCCACCGCCCGGTGCGATCGGACCTTGCCGATACCCCGGAACGCGCTGTCCTGGGGGAACCAGAGGGGATACCGCACCTGTCGGTCGGTGAGGAACTTGCCGTCGACCCAGGTGAACGAGACGGGCGCGCTGGTGATGCCCCGGATGCCGTAGAGGAACTCCGCCATGCTCATTTCGCTAAGCGCCGGACCGGCCACGTTGAAGGTACCCGGGGTGTCCTCTTCCACCACCCGGATCGCAAACTCTGCCAGGTCACGCACGTCGATGTACTGCGTGGGGTCGCCCGGCTGGCCCGGTGCGATCACTTCACCGCCGGCGTCGATCCGGACCGGCCAGTACGTGAACCGGTCGGTCGGATCCCCGGGCCCCGCCACGATGTGGAGCCGAAGGATGGTCCCCCGGTGGGCGTAGGCATCCTGAACGGCCCGCTCGCAGAGGATCTTGAGCGGCCCGTAGTACCGGTTCACGTCCTCGCTCTTCGGGTCCTCGATCGGAAGAAGCTCCGCGTTCTCGTCGATCTCGGGCTGATCCAGCCGGTAGACCGACCCGGTGGAAATGAAGACGTAGCGCCTGACCGATTCCCGCAGCAGGGCCGCAGAGTCTCGCACGTGGCGCGGCACATAACCGGAGTTGTCGATCACCGCGTCCCACTGCCGGCCGGCCAGCGCCTCGAGCTTCCCGTCCCGATCTCCCACCAGTGCCTCGGCGCCGGGGAAAAGATCAGGCGCGGTGCGGCCCCGATTGAACAGGGTGACCCGGTGGCCCCGGTACATCGCGTATCGGACCATGTGGGGACCGATGAAGCCCGTCCCCCCGAGGAACAGGATTCGAAGCGACCGCGCCGCGCGTCCCGTCCCGGAGGCCGGGCCGGGCCGGCCGGCCGGCTCCGGGCGAGTGCCGCCCCCCACCAGCGGGAAGCTGGCCGCGCCAACCGCCAGGGCGAGAGATCGATCCAGGAAGTCACGTCGGGTGGGTGCCATGGTCGGGTGCTCGGGGCAGATGCCCGGTTGCGGAGCTTGGACAGGGTTGCGAGGGCCGCGGAATATCGCCCTCCCCAGCCTCGGGATTCCAGGGGCGGGCCCTGCGCGCGGGGCGAGCCGGCCCGGGGCCTCCGGCGCCGTGGCCTGCTGGAGAAAGGCCGGGACCGCCATCCCTGCCAGTTGAGGGTAAGATGTTCTATATTTGGAGGTTATGAATTACCCGGCCCTGGCGGACCGGCTGGCACAGGTCCGGGAGTGCATCGCCGCCTCCCAGGCCAGGGCGGGATGGAGCCACCCCGTCACCGTGATTGCGGTCACCAAGGGGCACGGCCCCTCGGCGATTGAGGCGGCGGCCGGCGTCGGCCTGCGGGACGTGGGTGAGAACCGGGTCCAGGAGGCCCTGGCCAAGCAGGCAGCGGTGCCGGGGCTGGAGCTGGCCTGGCATCTCATCGGGTCGCTGCAGCGGAACAAGGCCCGGATGGCGGTCGGGCGCTTCGCGCTCATCCATTCGGTGGATCGGGTGGAGCTGGCGGCCGAACTGGCGCGCCGATGTCCGGTGGAGCACCGGCAGCGCGTGCTGGCGCAGGTCAACTGCTCGGGGGAGCCGCAGAAGGGCGGGGTGGACCCGGAGGGGGTGCTGGGTCTGGTGGAGGCGATCGTGGCGGAGCCCCGGCTCGAGTTCGCGGGGCTGATGACGATGGCTGAACTGACCCGCGATGAGACCGTGCAGCGTCGAGCGTTCGCCCGGCTCCGGGCCCTGGCCGAGGCGGTCGCGAAGGCGGGCCATCGGGTGCAGGAGTTGTCGATGGGGATGTCGGGCGACTACCCGGTCGCCGTCGAGGAGGGCGCGACGATGGTTCGCCTGGGCACCGTTCTGTTCGGGGAGCGTGAGGGATGACCGAAGAAGGCTTCCAGCTCAGCGCGCACGACGTGCGTCACCAGGAGTTCCAGCGCGCGCTTCGGGGCTACGACACCGGGCAGGTGGACGACTTCAAGGAGCGAATGGCCCAGGAGCTCGACCGCCTCTGGCGGGAGCGGGGCCAGATGAGCGACCGCCTCCAGAACATGATCGAACAGCTGAAGGGGTTCCGCGATCGGGAACGCGCGATGAACGACGCGCTGATCGCCGCCCAGCAGCTCCGCGCCGACGTTCAGCACCAGGCCGACAAGGAGGCGGACCTGATCCTCCAGCGGGCCCGGGGACAGGCCGAGCAACTGCTCAACGAGGCCCGGACGGAGGCCCAGCGGGTCATCGAGCACGCCCGGAGCGAGGAGCAGCGGATTCGATACGCCAACGAGGCGGTGCGCCGCCAGTTCCTGGCCTACATCGCGAGTTACCGGCGGCTGCTGGAGCGCGAGCTTGCCGAGCTCGATGCCGTGTCCGACGTCGACCAGGCCAGCAGTGGGGTTCCGGTCGACAGCGAGGTCGCGTTTCGCCGGCCCGCCTGACCCGTCCAATGCCGTCGCCGTATCCCCGCTGGCCTGAGGGCGGCGCGGACCGCCTCGAGTCCGAGCTGCTGGACCGCTGGAAGGCCGAAGGCCTGTTCCGGCAGGTCCAGGCGGCGCGACAGGGCGGCCGCCCCTGGGTCTTCTTCGAGGGCCCGCCCACGGCCAACGGGCGGCCGGGGATCCACCACGTCTTCTCCCGAACCATCAAGGACCTCTTCTGCCGGTTCCAGGTGCAACGCGGCCGCGCCGTGACCCGGATCGCCGGATGGGACACGCACGGGCTGCCGGTGGAGATCGAGGTCGAGAAGCAGCTCGGGCTGAAGGGGAAGAAGGACATCGAGGCGTACGGCGTGGAGGCGTTCAACCGGCTCTGCCGGGAGAGCGTCTTTACCTACCAGGCCGACTGGGTTGCGCTCTCCGACCGGATCGGGTACTGGCTCGATTACGAACGGCCGTACGTCACCTGCACTCCCTCCTACGTGGAATCGGTCTGGTGGCTGCTGCGGAGGATCTTCGACCGGGGCCTGCTGGTCCGCGGCCATCGCGTACTGCCCTACTGCCCGCGCTGCGGGACGGCCTTGTCCAGCCACGAGTTGTCCCTCGGCTACGAGGAGGTACGGGATCGGTCGATCTATGTCACCTTCCCCCTGAACGACGATTCCGGCCGGGAGCTCGTCGTCTGGACCACCACGCCGTGGACGCTCCCGTCCAACGTGGCGGCCGCGGTCCATCCGGACCTCGAATACGGCACGTATCGCCTGGCGGACGGCCGGCGGGTGGTCCTGGCGGCGGCGCGGGCAGGCATCCTTGCCGGGGAGCGATCGGGCGAAGCGCCGGAAGCGGAGGAGCTCTTCCCCGGAAAACGGTTGGTGGGCCTGCGGTACCAGCGGCCCCTCGATGTCGTCCCGTTGCCCTCCGACCGGGCCCATTCCGTGGTGCTCGCCGGCGACTTCGTCACGGCGGAGGATGGGTCGGGCGTGGTGCACCTGGCGCCGGCCTTCGGCGCCGACGACTTCCGGATGGGGCAGGAACACGGCCTGGCGCTCCTTCGACCGGTGGCGGCCGACGGCACCTTCAGCGGCACTACCTGGCCGGAACTGGAGGGCCGGCTGGTCACCGCGGACGAGACCAACGAGCTGATCATCCGACGGCTGAAAGCCGACGGACGCCATTTGCGGACCGAGCAGTATGTCCACAGCTATCCCCATTGCTGGCGTTGCCGCGCCAAGCTGATCTACTACGCCAGGGATTCCTGGTTCGTCCGGACCTCGGCCATCAAGCACCGGCTGGTGGAACTCAACCGGGGGATCGCCTGGCATCCGCCGGAGGTGGGCTCGGGGCGATTTGGCGAGTGGCTCGCCAACAACGTCGACTGGGCCCTCTCGCGAGACCGGTACTGGGGAACGCCCCTGCCGGTCTGGGTCAGCGACCGGGATCCGGCGGTGGTGGAGGTGCTCGGGAGCTACGCCGAGCTGGAGGCACGGATCGGCCGACCCCTGCCGCCGGATTTCGATCCCCACAAGCCGTTCCTCGACGACTACACCTGGCCGGACCCGGCGGGTGGAACCATGCGGCGGGTCCCCGAGGTGATCGACACCTGGTTCGATTCGGGTGCCATGCCGTATGCCCAGTGGCACTACCCCTTCGAGCACGAGACGGAATTCGAGCGTCACTTCCCGGCCGATTTCATCTGCGAGGGAGTCGATCAGACGCGGGGCTGGTTCTATTCGCTGCTGGCCATTGGGGCCGCGGCGTTCGACCGGGCGCCGTTCCGTGCAGTGGTGGTGAACGAGCTGGTGCTCGACGCGCAGGGCCAGAAGATGTCGAAGAGCCGGGGCAATGTGGTGGACCCCTGGGACGTGATCCGGGAGTTCGGGGCGGACGCCGTGCGGCTCTATCTCCTGGGGTCGAGTCAGGTGTGGCTGCCGAAGCCGTTCGACCGGGCGGCGATCGCCGATCTGGCGGGAGGATTCCTCAATACGCTCCGCCATACCTACGAATTCTATGCCCGGTATGCCGGGACCGAGCCGCCGGCGCCGGAGGAGACCCCGCTCACGCTGCTGGATCGCTGGGTCCTGAGCCGACTGGCAGGGGTGGTGCGGCGCGTCGTCCACGCGTGGGAGGGCTTCGACGCGACGACCGGCGTTCGGGCACTGATGGATTTCGTGGTCGATGATTTGTCGAACTGGTACGTTCGTCTCTCCCGGAGCCGGTTCTGGGCGCCCGATAAGGAGCCGGAGCCGGCCGCCGTGGCCACGCTGGCCCGCTGCCTGGTCATGACCAGTCGGCTGCTGGCGCCTGCCGCGCCGTTCGCCAGCGACTGGCTCCACCGCGCGCTCGCTGGCGGGAGTGTCCACCTCGCCGACTTCCCCGCGGCCACCCCGTCGGACGAGGACCCCGACCTGGAGCGGGCCATGGATGCCATTCGGCGACTCGCGTCGCTGGGGCGGAGTGCCCGGGAGGCCGGGAATCTCCGGGTACGGCAGACGCTGGCCGCGATGCGGGTGGCGGTGCCGGCGGGGATCGACGGGCCCCGCTTCCGGGAGCTGCTCGAGGTCCTGGCCCGGGAAACCAACGTGCGACGCGTCGAGGTCATGAGCTCCGACGCCGAATTGGTGCGCCTCCGCGGCCGCCCCAACTTCCGCGCGCTGGGCCGCCGGTTCGGTCCCCGGACCCCGGTGGTGGCGGAAGCCGTGGCGGCGCTGGATCAGGATCGCCTTCGGGCCCTCGAGGCCGGCGGCCGGGTGGCCGTGGACTGGGCCGGAGAGTCGGTGGAAATCCTGCCCGACGACCTCACGGTGGAACGGGAGGTCGCCACGACCTGGCTGGTACAGTCGGCCGGCCCCTTCGTGGCCGCCGTCGACCCCGCCGTGACCGACGACCTCCGGCGCGACGGCCTGGCGCGGGAGGTCGTCCACCGGGTCCAGCGGCTCCGGAAGGACGCCGGGTTCGAGTACACCACCCGGATCGCCCTGGCCGTCACCGGTGACCTGCCGCTGCTCGATGCCGTCCGGGCCCATCAGGAATTCATCGCGGGAGAGACCCTTGCCCGGTCGCTCCTTATTGGACGGGCGCTCGAGGCCTGGGACGCGCGCGACGAGACCCCGATCGACGACCACCACGTGACCCTTGCCGTCGCTCGCTGGAGCGACGGTCCGGGGATTCCAGGAAGTGAGCTGACGCAATGACCAAGGAACAACTGAAGCATCTCGAAGGGCGACTGAAGGACGAGCGGGCCCGGGTCATGAAGGAACTCGGGTACTACGACGACGCCTTCAACTCCACCCTCCAGGGCGCGGACGGCGACCTCTCATCGTACTCGTTCCACATGGCGGATCAGGGAACCGACACCATGGAGCGCGAGAAGCAGTTTCTGTTCGCGTCCCAGGAGGGCCGGTATCTCTGGCACGTCAATCAGGCCCTTCGACGGCTGTACGCCGATCCGGACACCTTCGGCCGGTGCCACAGCTGCGGCAACGAGATCAGCTTCGAGCGACTGGATGCCTTGCCCCACGCCCGGCTCTGCATCAGCTGCAAGGAGAAGGAAGAGGATGAAAAGCGGCGCTGACCCTCGTCGGGTCTTCTGGCCGATCGTGGGGGCCTGGATTGCGCTCGATGTCCTCACCAAGCGGTGGGCCGAGCGTGCCCTGCTCCCCTTTCCCCCGGTGGAGATCCTCGGCGACTGGCTCCGGCTCCGGCTGGTCTACAACCGGGGCGCGGCGTTCGGCCTGCATCTCGGGCCCTACTCCCGCTGGATCTTCCTCGCGATCGCCCTGGTCGCCGTGGTCGCCATCGCCTGGAAGGCGCGGGACGTCGACTGGAAGGACTGGCTTCGCCAGGTGGCGGCGGCGCTGGTAGTCGGGGGGGCGGCCGGCAACCTGATTGACCGGATTCGGGGGAGTGCCGGCGTGGTGGACTTCATCGACGTGGGGGTCGGCGCCCTGCGCTGGCCCACCTTCAACGTCGCCGACATCGGCGTCAGCTGCGGCGCCGTTGGCCTCGCCATCTCCTTCTGGCTCGAGGATGCGCGGCGGGCCCGGGCGGAGGCAACGCCCGCCGCCTGAGGCTCCCCTGCCGCAACTCGCCTTCACCGTCGTCACGCCCGCCACCGAGCGGCTCGATCGTTTCCTCGCCGACCAGTTGAGCCTCTCCCGCACCCAGGCCGGTCGCCTGGTGGCCGGCGGGGGGGTGCGGGTGAACGGGCAGGTGGCCAGGGCATCCCGGACCCTGGCCCGCGGCGATCGGGTGGAGGTCCTGCTGCCCGATCACGAGCCGCCTCGGGCGCTGGCGCCCCATCCGATGCCGCTCGCGGTGGTGTACGAGGACGACCATCTGGCGGTGATCGACAAGCCCGCCGGCCTGGTCGTTCATCCCGCGCCGGGCCACTGGGACGACACCCTGGTCAACGCCCTGGTGGCCCGAGGCACCGCCCTCTCGCCCGGGTCGGCGGGCCGCCCCGGAATCATCCATCGCCTGGACCGTGATACCTCCGGCCTGCTCGTGGTGGCGAAATCCGACCTCGCGCACCGCCGCCTGGGTGCCGCGCTCGCGGCCCGCCGGATCGGGCGGGCCTACGCGGCGCTCACCTGGGGCCATCTTCCTGCGCCCGACCTCGACGTCACCGCCCCGATCGGGCGCCACCCGACCGATCGCAAGCGAATGGTGGTTCGGCCCGACGGCCGACCGGCCCGTACCAGGGTGCGACTCCTGGCCCGCTTCGAGGTGGCCGAGCTCCTGCGAGCCGAGCTCGACACCGGGCGGACGCACCAGATCCGTGTCCACCTGTCCCATATCGGACACCCGGTGGTTGGCGACCCGGTGTACGGCGGGGGAGGGGCTCGACGGATCACGGGCGCCGCCCGGCCTCTGGCGGAACGCCTCGACCGGGCCGCCCCGCGCCAGGCCCTCCATGCGGCCGAGCTCCGGTTCACCCATCCGATAACCGGGCTCCTGCTGGCCTTCCGGAGCGAGTGGCCGTCCGATCTCCGGGCGGCCCTTCAGGTTCTGCAACCCGTTGCAGATCAAGTTGATCCGGCTCGTTTCCTGACGTATTATCGCTTCTACGGAGCCGATGATGCCTGAGCCGGAAAGGGGGCCGACCGTGGTGTGCCGTGCCGCCGGCCGGCGGTTCGCCCTGTTACTCAGTGACGTGCGCGAAGTTTGCACGGAGGTGGGGATCGTGCGGATGCCGGGAGTTGCAGCCCCGGTCGAAGGTGTCGCGAATATTCGCGGCGCCGTGGTTACCGTGGTGCGTGCTGCCGATCTCCTGGACGGAGTATCGGGGTCGGCCGGGCCGTCCCCGTGGCTGGTGGTACTGCGCTATCGGGGTGGGCGAGTGGCACTGGGGGTGGACGAGGTCGAGGACCTGACGTCCCGGTCCGGGCAACTGGTCCCGCTCGAGCTTGAGCGGAAACTCGACCCCCTGTTTGAGACCGGATAAGCACGGAGGGAGTCTTTGGGCCACACGGTGCTGGTGTGTGACGACGCGATGTTCATGCGGACGATGATCGCTGACATCCTGCGGCAGGCGGGTTTCGAGGTGGTCGGCGAGGCAGAGACCGGGGAACAGGCGGTGGCCCGGTACCGGGAGCTCAAGCCCGACCTGGTGACCATGGACATCGTGATGCCGGCCATGGGCGGGATCGAGGCCGTACGGGCCATCTGCAAGGAAGACCCCGCGGCGAAGATCCTGATGTGCAGCGCCATGGGGCAGCAGGCGCTGGTGGTCGAGGCAATCCAGGCGGGCGCGAAGGACTTCGTGGTCAAGCCCTTCCAGCCTTCCCGCGTTCTGGAGGCCGTGCAGCGGCTCCTGGGATAGCCGGTGGTCGACCTCGACCGGTACACGGCCCTGTTCCTCTCCGACACCCGGGAACACCTGGGCCGGGCCGGGGCCTTGCTGCTTGACTGGGAGCGCGAGCCTGCCGGGCCGGGGACGGTGGCTGAACTGTTCCGCGCCTTCCACTCGGTGAAGGGGGCGGCGGCGGCCATGGGGTACGCGAGCGTGGCGGATCTGGCCCACGCCGCGGAAGACCTGCTGCAGGCGGTGCGTCAGGGCCAGCTTGCCGCCTCCCGAGCAGTCGTGGGCCTGTTGCTGCGCGCCGTGGATATCCTGGAGGAGGCTGCCGAGGCGGCTCCCCTCGGGGGAGAGGTCCCGGATGCAGCGGCCCTGACCGAGGCCCTGGCCCGGATGGCGGCGAGCGGGTCGGGCCGGACGGCAGTTGCCAACCGTGACCACGACGTCGCGCTCCGGCGGAACCAGGCAAGGTCGGTGCGGATCGAGCCCGGCCGGCTGGACGACCTGCTCAACCGGGCCGGCGAACTGGTCGTGGCTCGCAACCGTCTGGAGGCCGTGGCCAGGGCCAGTCGCCGCCCCGATCTGGATACGGTCACCGGCCAGCTGGGGTCGCTGGTCGCCGGATTGTACCAGAGCGTGCTTCGCGCCCGCATGGCGCCGGTCGAGGAGCTGTTCGGGCGGTTTCCGCGGATCGTGCGTGACCTGGGCGAAAAGTTGGGCAAGGGGGTACGTCTCGAACTCCGGGCCGACGGGATCGAGCTGGATCGGGGCATGCTCGAGGAGTTGGTGGACCCGCTGGTGCATCTGGTTCGCAACGCCGTCGATCACGGAATCGAGCCGGCGCCAGAGCGGGTTCGCCTCGGCAAGCCGGTCGAAGGACGCCTCGACCTCCGGGCCGAGCGGCGCCGCGAATGGGTGGCGGTGTCCCTCGCCGACGATGGCCGGGGAATCGACCGGGCGTTGGTCGCTGATCGGGCGCGGCGCCTGGGCCTCTGGTCCGCGGCGGCCGAGCCGGATGACCCCGAGCTGCTCGCCCTCCTGGCCCGACCCGGGTTCACGGTCAAGCACGAGGTCACCGAGGTGTCGGGGCGCGGGGTCGGAATGGACGTGGTGGTCAGTACGGTCCGGGGTCTCGGCGGTCGAGTCGACCTGGCGACCGAACCGGGGCGGGGGACCACCTTCACGCTGACCGTACCCCTGACGGCGGCGATCCAGCGGGTGCTGCTCGTCGGGGTCGGCGGCGAGCGGTATGCCATTCCGTTCCGGATCCTGGCCGAAGCGGCCCTCACCGATCGCCCGCCGGTGCGGGGGACCGCCTCGGATCTGTTTAGTTTTCGGGGCGAATCGGTTCCACTCGTCGACCTGGCCACGGTGACGGGAACAGGTCCCGCGGGAGGGGCGCCACGCCGGCCGGTGCTGGTGCTGGAGTGGGGTAGTCGCCGCGCGGCGGTGGCGGTGGACACCCTGCTGGGGCAGACCGACGTGCTGATCGAGCGGGTGGAAGCGCCTGTGGGCCTTCCCCCGTGGGTGAGCGGCGCGACCATCCTGGCGGACGGATCGCCGGCGTTCGTGCTGGATCCAACCGCCCTCTTCTAGGCGGAGGCGCTGTTCATGGTGGACGCACAGAAACTCACCGCCGTCGAACGGGATGCGTTGCGCGAGGTGGCCAACATCGGCGCTGGTCACGCCGCGACTGCCCTCTCCCAGATGACCGGGCGGAAGATCATGATCGATGTGCCCGAGGTCTCGGTCCGCCGGCTGGAGGAGGCCACGGACCTGATCGGCTCGCCGGAGACCATCGTGGCGGCGATCCTGATGCACATGATGGGCGACATGACCGGCCGGACCCTACTGGTGCTCCCCGAGGACTGCGCCCGATCGCTCTGCACCATCCTCCTGCGGACCGCAGAGCCCGGACCGGGGTTCTCCGAGATGCAGCGCTCCACCCTGATGGAGACCGGCAACATCCTCTGCAGCGCCTACCTCAATGCCCTGTCCGACTTCATGGGCATGATGCTGCTGCCGTCGGTGCCCGCCCTGGTGGTGGACCAGGCCGGGGCAGTCCTCACCACGGCCTACCTCAACTTCGGTCACGCGCGGGATCACGTGATCTGCGTCGACACCGCCTTCCGCGTCGAGGGGTCGACCGAGGAACTGCATGGCCAGTTCATCCTGATGCCCGACCTGGGGTCGCTCACCGCCATCTTCGACGCGATCCATCTCGCAGGCTGACGGCCATGCACGGTCCGGCACCGTCCGAGCGGGAACTGGGGGTGCTGCGGTCCCTGGCGCGCCGAATCGACCCGTCCGATCCGGGGGCGCACAACAACCTCGGGGTGCTGTACTTCGAACGGGGCATGGTGCCGGAGGCCATCGCCGCCTTCGGGAGGGCGCTGGAGCTGGACCCGCACATGCGGGTGGCCCAGGAAAACCTCGAAACCGTGCAGCGGGAAACCGGGTACTTCGATCGCCGGATCGGGGAGCTGCGCGATGGCCTCCTGCGCCAGCCGGGGGACCGCCAGCTGCGGCTGGAGCTGGGCCGGGCCTACCTGGCGATGGCGCAGTTCGATCGGGCTGCCGAACAGTTCGAGGCCCTCCTGCGGGGTCAACCCGGCGACGGAACGGCCCTGGTGCAGCTCGGCCTCGTCGAACAGGCCCGGGGTCGCCACGACAGCGCCAGCGAATGGTTCCAGCGGGCCTGCGAGGCCGATCCGAGCAGCACGGTCGCCCGTCTCTACCTTGGGCAGGCCTACTACAACCGCGGCCTGGTCGACGCCGCTCTCACCGTTCTGAGCGAAGCCGCCTCGATCAATCCCGATCACGCCGACGTCCAGTTCCTGCTGGGCTTCGTCTACGGAGACCTCGGCTACCACGAGGCCGCCCGGGCCGCGACCCGCCGAGCGATCGCCCTCAACCCCTCCCTCGGCACCGCCCAGAGCAACCTCCGGATCGGGGGAAGGCCGGGGGGGCGGAAACCCGAGCCCCAACCGATCTCGCCCCCACCCGCGGGCACCGAGGCCCACCTCAATCTCGCCCTCGCCTTTCGTCGCCGCGGTTACCTGACCGAGGCGCTCCGGGAATACCGCCTCGCGCTCGATGCGGGCGAAGACGAGCGGCCGGCGCTCGAGGGGATGGCCGAAATCCACCTGCTTCGGCGCGAGGTCCAGCCGGCCCTGGATCTGTACGAGCGGCTGCTGGTGCTGGACCCCCACGAGCCGAAGTTTCACAACGAGCGTGGGGTCGTGCTCCATCAGGCGGGGCGGAGGGCCGACGCCGAAGCGGCCTACCGCGCCGCCCTGACGGAGGATCCCGGCTACGCCCTGGCCTGGAACAACCTCGGGGTTCTGCTGGCCGCCGACGCGGATCCGGAGGCGGCCCGTGAGGCGATGGAAACCGCCCTGGCCCGGCGACCGGACTTCGCCGCCGCCCGGCTCAACCTGGCGCTGCTTCACTTCCAGCGGCGGCGGTTCCAGGCGGCCCTGGAAGGGTACCGGGCGGTGTTGGAGTCCGATCCCGCCCACGGCGCCGCCTGGAACGGAGTGGGGCTGGTCCTGATGGAACTCAAGCGGTATCCGGACGCCCGCAACGCGTTCGCCCGGGCGGTCGAGGCCGACCCCGAGCAGGCGGCAGCCCACTACAACCTGGGATTCGCCCTCAGCCAGCTGGGGGCCTTCGACGAGGCGTTGCGCGAGACCCGGCGGGCCCTCGAGCTCGACCCCTTCTACGTCCCGCAGAAGTTTGCCCTCTCGATCGAGCTCCAGTTCAAGGAGTCCCTGGTCCCGATCGCCCCGGTGCTGGTCGGCGACGCTCCCACCGCCGCGCTGGCCGACGACTTCCGTCTCGACCCCGGCCTGCTCGACCAGCTGTTCGTCGACCTTGCGCCCGCGGAGGAGCCCGCGCCGACCGCGGCCGCGGATCCCTTTGCCCTGGTTCGGGACCTGCTCGCCAAGGGGCTCCTCGAGGCCGCCACGGCGGAGGTCCATCGGGTGCTTCGGCGGGGAGGCGCGCCCAGCCGAGGGATCGCCCTGCTGGGCCAGATCTTCGCCAAACGCGGACTTCATGGCGAGGCGCTGGAGCGGTTCCGCGAGGCACGGAAGGACCTGCCGGACGATCGTGACGTCCTCGTGGGCGAGGCGGCCGCCCTCCTCGCCCTGGGGCGGGTCGGCGAGGCCGCTACGGCGGCGGCCGCCCTGCTGGACCGCTGGCCGGACGACGTCGAGGCGCTGGTGATCCGGGCCCGCGCCCGACAGGCGCAGGGCGACTACCTCGCCGCCCAGGACGACGTGCTGGGTGCCCTGACGCTGGCGCCAGGGCGGGCGGACCTGCTGCTGCTGCGCGGCCGGATCGCCCGTGGCCTCGATGACACCGACGAGGCGCTGGCCGCGTTCCAGGGGGCGGTGGAGCTCGAGGAGGATCTGGTCCAGGCCTGGTACGAACTCGGCCGGCTGCATGAGGCGCGCCGCGATCCTGCGGCTGCCCGCGCGGCGTACGAGCGGGCGCTGGCGATCCTGCCGACCTATCTCGACGCCGGCCTCGCCCTGGCGGAGCTCCTTCGGGGGCAAGCCCGTCCCGGGGAGGCCGTGCGGTTGCTCGTCGATCTGCTGCTGGTGGAGCCGTATGCCTTCGAGGCCCTGGTCCTCCTGGCCCGCTCCCTCGCGGACGAGCGTCGGCACGGAGACGCAGTGGTGGCCCTGACCCGGGTCCTTCGCTTTCTTCCAGATCACACGGTCGCCCGCTTCCATCGCGGGGCTTCGCTCAACGCCCTCGGGCGGTTCGACGAAGCGATCGCCGACTGGGATGAGGTGGTGCGCGCGGCCCCCACCGGGCCGCTGGCCGCCGCGGCGCGGGCGCAGGCGCGGTCGACCCGTGACCTGATGCACATCCTCCAGCCGGTGGAGGTCTGAGGTGGCGATCCAGGGGCCGCTCCGCGAGCTGGGCATTCACGACGTATTCCAGCTTCTGGACCTGGGGCGGAAGACCGGCCGGCTGCGCATCGTCTCCGAGCTCCGACAGAACGAAGGGCTGATCTGGTTTCACGAGGCGGCGGTCGTGGCCGCCACGATCCGCTCCAATCCCCATCTCCTCGGCCAGCAGCTCCTTCGGGCCGGGAAGGTCCGAAGCGAAGACCTGGCCCGCGCGGAGGCCATGCAGCAGAACGGCGACACGAGGCGGATCGGCGACCTCCTGTTGGCGCTGGGTGCCCTGACCGCCAAGGAGTTGCAGGCCCAGGTGCGGGCCCAGATCGAGGAAGTGGTATTCACGCTGCTCGGCTGGTCCGAAGGGCACTTCGTCTTCGAGGAGATTCCGGTGACGGAGATCCCGCGCGAGGCCGAGGTCCGGATCTCGGTCGAGGCGCTGCTGCTGGAAGCGGCGAGGCGGATCGACGAATGGTCCCGGATCCGAAGCCGGGTGCCCCATCTGGGCGTGGTGCCCCAGGTCGCGCCGGCCCAACAGGAGGAGCCAGGTAGCCTGGTGCTCAACCCCTTCGAGTGGCGGGTCCTCGCCGCCTGCGATGGCATCCGCGACGTGCAGGCCATCGCCACCACCGTGGGCGAGCCCGAGTTCGACGTCGCGCGTGCCATCTTCGGGTTGGCGTCGGCCACGGTCGTCGTGGTTCGGGACCCGGTCCAGGAGTCGGCCGCGGCTGCGCCGCGGGGCGACCCCGGCCCGCTCCTGGCCGAAGGCGAACGGTTGTTCCGGGCCAGAAACTTCGAGGCGGCGCGGACCGTGGCCCGAAACGTGGCCGCGAGTTTTCCGGGCGCGGCCGGGGCCCACCTGCTCATGGGCCGGATCCTCCTTGCCGAGCGGCGGTTCGGAGAGGCCGAAACTGCCCTTCGTGAGGCGATGCGACTCGATCCGGGATCCCCGCGCGGGCTCAGGCTCCTGTCCTGGGCCCTGCTCGGTGCCGGCCGGCTGGACGAGGCAGTGCACGGCTTCGAGGCGTGGCTGGCGCTCCCGTCGCTCGGGCCGGAGGAAGAGCGTCGCGTCAGCGACGTCGGCGCCGCGATTCCGGCGGCCCGTCAACTGGCAACCCTGCTTCGGGGACCTCATGACTGACGACATCGGCCTGCTCACCGGCCGGCTGGCCGAGGATCCCGGGAGCCTGGCGTTCCTGTCGCTGGGCGAGGCGCTTCGTCGCAAGGGCCAGCACGACGCGGCGCTGACCGTGGCGCTCCGCGGCGTGGCCCGGTATCCCGAGGTCGCCGATGCGCACGACCTGGTGGCCCGGATCCGGGCCGACCGCGGGGAGGGCGATGCGGCCTTCGATGCCTGGACCGATACCCTCCGGCTGATGCCGGACCACCTTGGAGCCCACAAGGGCCTCGCCTTTCTGTACTACCGGGCTGGCGACCTCCGGCGGAGCCTCAAGCACCTGACCCGGGCACTCGAGCTGGCGCCGGGGGATGCGGCCCTGGCCAATGCGGTCGAGCGGGTCCGGGTGCTGGCCACGGCGGCCACCGGGGCGGCCGAGCCGGCGCCCTC
>CAZFSA010000089.1:0-19359 GCA_964521535.1 uncultured Gemmatimonas sp. | reverse complement strand
GACAGGCTCTCCTCGAACCGGCCCGCGAACTGGTCCAGGTCGCCCTCGGTCATCGGAGTGGACAGCACGTACATCTGGCGCGCCGGCGCGAAGACCCCGCGTTCCAGCAGCGCCAGGTGCATGCACCGGAGCGCCCGGCGGTCGCCCCGGCCCGCGTCCGCGGCGTTCCGGAGCGGCCCGCCGGCGAAGTGGAGCTGCATCAGCGAGCCGAGACCGGTGACCTGGGCCTCGACGCCGTGCCGGGCCAGCGTGGCGTTGAGCCGGGCACGGAGGGCGTCGCCCAGGCGGTTCAGGCGTTCGATGGCCGCCCGGTCCAGCAGCTCGAGCGTCGCGATCCCCGCGGCCATGGTAGCCGCGTTGCCGTTGTAGGTGCCGGAATGGACGATGGTGCCTGGCCGGCTCGGATCGTAGGTGGCCATGACGTCGGCCCGGCCGCCAAACGCGCCGATCGGCAGCCCCCCGCCGATGATCTTGCCGAAGGTGGTGAGATCGGGCGCCAGGCCGAGGCGCTCCTGGGCGCCCCCCACCCCCAGACGGAAGGTGATGATCTCGTCCAGCACCAGCAACGTGCCGCACTCGGCTGTCACCCGTCGCAAGCCCTGGAGGAACTCCGCCCCGGCGGGGATCGCACCGGCGGCGCCCATCACCGGCTCGACGATCACCGCCGCCAGCTCGCCCGCGTGGCGGCGGATGAGATCGGCGGTATAGTCCAGGTCGTTCATCCGGCCCAGCAGCACCTCCGACAGCGCCCCCGGCGACAGGCCGGTAGTGGCCCGGGTGTCGTAGGGCGGAGCGGTGGCCACGGCCACCTGGTCGTGGGAGCCGTGGTAGCCGCCCTCCATCTTCATGATCTTCGAGCGGCCGGTGAACGCCTTGGCTGCCCGGAGCGCGAACATCGTGGCCTCGCTCCCCGAGTTGCAGAACCGGACCCGCTCCACCGAAGCCACTCGCTGGCAGAGAATCTCCGCCAGGCGGACCTGAAGCTCGTTGGCCGTGCCGTGCACGGTGCTGCGCGACGCCTGCCCGGTCAGGGCCTGGACCACCGCCGGGTGGGCGTGTCCGTGGATCAGCGAGGTGAAGTTGTTGAGGAAGTCGAGGTACTCGTTGCCGTCGGCGTCCCGGACCCGGCAGCCCTGACCGTCGTTGATGAACAGCGGATACGGCAGGTGGAAGGTGCCGGTCCGGGTGTCGCCTCCCGGGAGCACCTGCCGGGCCCGCTCGAAGAGGGCCCGGGAAGCGGGGGTGCGGCGCTGGTAGGACGCGATCAGGTCGGCTTCGAGCCGGTCGGCGGGCTCCATGCCTGGGTCTCGGCGTTCGAGGGGAAGACCGATTGTATCCCGAAGTGTGCACTGAGGCCAGGGGCCGGCTCCTCGCCCGGGCCCCGGCACGAGGCTCGCTGGGGAATGCGGCCGAGCGCTTCGGGTGGTACGGGCCAGGCGGCTAACCGCTTGCTGGCGCTTGTGATCCGGCGGGTGGGTCGCGCCGAACGGGGCGAGGCCTTACGATTATGCCGGCCCTGACAACCGGGATCCGAGGTCCCGTATGGCGAAGATCGGCGATTAGCATGGAACTCATGACCAACCTCCCGTCCGTTCCCGCGTCCTGGCGCCGGATGGTCGAGCGCTATCAGCAGCCCAGCACCCGCAAGGCGGTGGTCCAGCTGCTCAACACTCTTGTGCCGCTGGCCGTCAACTTTGGACTGATGTACTGGGCGCTGGGCGTGTCCTACTGGCTGGTGCTGCTGCTGTCGGTTCCGGCCGCCGGTCTCCTGGTCCGGGCCTTCATCGTGATGCACGACTGCGGGCACGGGTCGTTCTTCAAGTCCCGGCGCTGGAACGATATCGTGGGCTTCATCACCGGGGTCATCACCCTCACGCCCTACATCCACTGGCGGCGGGAGCACGCCATCCATCACGCCGGGTCGGGGGACCTGGACCGGCGGGGCTTCGGAGACGTGACCACGCTGACAGTGCGGGAGTACCTGGCCCGGACCCGCTGGGGACGCCTGGCGTACCGGATCTACCGCAACCCGATCGTCCTCCTCGGGATCGGGCCCGCCTGGCTCATGATCAAGCACCGGATTCCCCGGAGGGACGACAACTTCGGCCCCCGGGAGCGCCGCAACGTGCTCTTCACCAATCTGGTGCTGGCCGGCCTGGCCCTGCTGGCCGCGATGTTCGGGGTCCTCAAGGAGGCCGCCCTGATCTACGGGCCGGCGATTCTGCTCGCGGGCTCCGCCGGGGTCTGGCTCTTCTACGTGCAGCACCAGTTCGAGGAGACGTACTGGCGGCCGCACGGTGAATGGCAGTACGAGGTGGCCGCCTTGCAGGGCAGCACCTATCTCAAGCTCCCCCGGGTCCTCCAGTGGTTCACGGGGAACATCGGGCTCCACCACGTCCACCACCTGAGCCCCCGGATCCCCAACTACCGCCTCCAGGAGTGCCACGACGAGCATCCTGCCTTCCAGCAGGTGCCGACGATCACCATCTGGCAGGGGATCCGGGCGCTCTGGCTCAAGCTCTGGGACGAGGAGAACCAGCGGCTGGTGGGATTCGGCTACCTGCGCCGGCTCAGGCGGGAGCGGGCCAGCGCCTGACCTCAGCCGGGGTCAGCCTTCGGCACCCGCCGCGCGAAGAAATCGCCGGGCCAGTACTTCGGTGCGTTCGTCGCCCCGGGCCTCTGCCTCCCGGCGGAGCGCGTCGGCTTCCTTGACGAGCCGGGGATCGCCCCAGCGATAGCCAGTCGCCTCCTCGGCGCTGGCGGAGTCGCCGGCGTCCGCTCCCTGAAGCAGCGCCCTCGCCGCCGCGAGCGGGTAGCCAGGATGGCTGGGCGGTGGCAGCGAGTAGCGAGGCGGTGGCTGGTTCCCGTCCTCCTTCACGAACGCCCGCGACACGAGGGCTATCTCCCCGCCAGGGCCAGGCACTCGATCTCGATCCGGGCGTTCAAGACCAGTCCCGCGACAGCCACGGTGCTTCGAGTCGGCGGGTCGGCGGGGAAGAAGGTCCGGTAGACCGAGTTCATCGCCTGGAAATCGCCGATGTCGGCCAGGAAGACAGTGCACTTCACCACTCGATCCATGGCGCTGCCGGCAGCTTCGACGAGCTGCTTGATGTTCTCCAGGGTTTGACGGGTCTCCGCCTCGATTCCCCCCGGAACCAGGCCCTGGCCAGGAACCGTTCCCAGCTGGCCGGACAGGTAGAGCATATCGCCCACCTTGATCACGGGGCTCAGCACCGGATTCGGCGCGCGGCCAGGGATCGGGATCACCTGTTTCTGGGCCTGGGCGGCGAGGCTCGAGGTGGCGCCCGCGAGCAGCGCGGCCATGGCGACGACGGCGATCGATGAGCGGGGCATGGGACTCCTCCGGGTGCTTTTGGCAGGACTCGGGAATCATACGCCGTGACCGCCGAAGCCGCAGGCCCCGGGCAAGCAGGGTCAGCATGCGGCTCGACGGGCGCTGGCCCAGCGCTATGAGCGTCGACCCTGGGTCGGTTCGGCCGCTGCCGGCTCTCTCGGTATGCTGAACGCCTCGGCCAGGTCGGGGTCGCCCTCGCGGCCCAGCAACCGGCCGGCCACATAGTCCCCCACCACCGGGCCGAACTTGAAGCCCTCGGCCGAGCCGCCGCCGGCGATCCAGACGTTGTCGAAATCGGGGTGGCGATCGATCAGGAAGTTGCGGGTGGCGCTCGACTCGTAGTGGCAGGCCCGGGTCTCGCTGAGCGGCGCCCGGGCCAGGAGTGGGAACCGGGCCTCCAGCACCTTCCGATTCCGCTCGATGCTCTGCTTCGGGACGATCCGCTGGCTCAGATCGGGGTCGAACGCGCGCTCGCCGCTGGTGCGGACCCGGAACCCCCGGTTGTCGGGCACCAGGGCCGGCCAGCCGGTGACACCGGGGAAGTTCCAGCTCGGCAGGTTGGGCCAGGTGAAGCGATCGTCGCCTGGCGGGGTGGCGAAGTAGCACACGTGGCCCACCGGCAGGTTCATGAGCGGGGCCAGGAGATCCGGGAACACCTTGGGGAGCCACGGCCCGCAGGCGAAACAGAAGGTGCCCGCCGCGATCCGGTCTCCGTTGGCCAGGCCCACGGTGCTCAGGGTGCGCCCCTGTCGCTCCGCGAGCCTGGCGTGACCGATCCGCACCGTGCCGCCCAGCTTCCCGAACACCACACCCACCGCTTCGCACGCGCGCCGGGCGCGAACCACCCCCGCGTCGGGTTCGTACAGCACCGCGTTGATGCCGGTGACGTCGATCACCGGCCAGCGATGCCGGACCTCGTCCGCCGGCAGCACCTCGTGCCGGATGCCCACCTCCTGCCACCACTCCCGGGTTCGCTTGAAGAACAGTTCGTCCGGGCTGGCTCGGAGGATCAGGTCACCGGTGGTGAAGTAGAGCTGGCCACCGATCAGGTCCTTCCACTCCTGGTCGAACCGCTGCCACCGGCCGATCGCGTCGCTGGCCCAGCGCATCCAGTCGCGGCCGTGGGTGCGGTCGCCGTAGGAAGTGCGGACCCCGCGGGTCTCGTCGCCGGAGGTGGCGCGGGAGTTCCCGGGCCCGAACTGGTCGATCAGCGCCACGCTGGCGCCCTGCTGCCGGAGCTGGAGCGCGGTCCATCCGCCGAAGGCGCCCGCGCCGATCACGGCCACGTCGAAGGTATCGGTGCGGCCTGAGGGTGGTGGCGGGGGCTCGGGCGACGGGAACACCAGCGGTTGTGGTCGTCCAGGCCCGCACCCCGCGGCGGCCAGGGCGGCCAGCTCGGCGGCGGTGGCCGCCACGAACGTTCGGCGATCCATGCGCGCTACGATCCCGGACGGGGCAAGGGTTCGATCACGATTCGCTGGAGTCGCTCGGCGTCGGCCGGAAGGCTCGTGCTGCCGGCCGGGTAGCCGTTCAGCTTGAGGAGGTAGGCCACGATGTCGGCGTACTGCTCGGGTTTGAGGCGGCCCGGGGCGTCGTTGGGCATGGTGGTCCGGATCTGCTCCCAGAGCTCGAACACCGGCCGGCCGGCCCAGGCCCGCCGGAAGGCAACTCCGGTGTAGGCGGTGGGGGCGTGGCAACTGGTGCAGTTCTTCTCGTACGCCGCGCGGCCCCGCCGGGCCTGCTCCTCGGAATAGGCGCCGAGCAGGGCCGAGGCGGGGGCCGACGTGTCGGCCGCGGCTTGAGCGGAAGCCGTCCGCGCGAAGAATCCCAGCGCGAGGAGCGGCCAGAGCCCGACTCGGAGCGCGCCGGTGAGAGCCCGGTGGGTCGGGCGGCCCGGCGAGGACGGAAATCGCGACCGCATTCCAGGGCTCAAGCGAACCTACTTCGGCAGCCGGAGAGCCACCAGCGAACCCGGATGCCCGGCACCGCCGATGGCGCTCACCAGGTATTGCACGCCGTCATGCAGATAGGTCATCGGTGCGGTGGTGGTCGCAGCCGGAAGCTCCACGGTGCCCAGGTCCTTGCCGGTTCGCTTGTCCACCGCGTGCATCAGCGGCCGTCCGCCCCGCCCCTCGCCGTAGATCAGGAGCGTCTTCGTGACCAGCGCCGTGGCATGCGCGCCGGCCCCGGTCCGGCCCACATCGATGCCCCGGAGTCGGGGGTGGTTCCGCACCGCGTCCGGCGTGTCGCCGTTCGGGATCCACCAGAGATGCTCGCCGGTGTTGAGGTCGATCGCCGTGATCCGCCCGTAGGGCGGCTTGTAGAGCGGCAGCCCCTCCACGCCTCCCACGCCGCCGGGCCCGACCGAGACCCAGTCGACGTTGGAGAGGGGGTCCACGCTGGTCCCGGGCACCAGTCGTGGCGCGCTACAGCCCTTGGTCGACGCGACGTAGAGGATTCCGGTCTCCGGGTCGATCGCCGCGCCACCCGGGATGTTGGCCCCGCCGTTGGCCCCCGGACAGTGGATCGCGGCCTCGTAGCCGTTGGCGCCCTTCACGGCCGGCGGGTTGAACACCGGGCCCAGCCGGAACTTCGACACCACCTCCTTCGCCATCCGCCGAAGCTCGGGCGTGAAGTCGATCAGGTCGTCCTCGGTGAGGCCCTGCATCTCGAAGGGCGCGGGCCGGGTCGGGAACGGCTGGGTGGGCGAGGTGTGTTCGCCGGGCACGTCGGACTGCGGCACCGGGCGCTCCTCGATTGGCCAGATGGGTTGCCCGGTCACCCGGTCGAACACATAGGCCCAGCTCTGCTTGGTGACCTGTACCAGCGCCGGGATCCGGCGGCCGCCCACGGTGAGGTCGACCAGTTGGGGGGCGTGGGGGTTGTCGTAGTTCCAGATGTCGTGATGGACCGTCTGGAAGTGCCAGACCCGCCGGCCGGTCTTGACGTCGAGGGCCAGGATGCTGGTGGAGAAAAGGTTGTCTCCCGGGTGGAACCCGCCGAAGTAGTCGATGGTGGGCGGGTCGGTGGGGACGTAGACGATGCCGCGCTCGGGATCGGCCGAGAGCGGAGCCCAGGCCGAGACGTTGCCGGTGTACTTCCAGGCGTCGCTCTTCCAGGTGTCGTGGCCGAACTCCCCCGGGCGGGGAATGACGTTGAAGGTCCAGAGGTGCTTGCCGGTCCGGGCATCGTAGGCCAGGATGTTGCCCGGAACGTTCTCCTTCCGGGTCTGGTAGTACCCCTGCTCGTGCGAGTTGCCCACCACCACGACGCCGTTCACCACGATGGGCGGCGAGGAGCTGGTGATGTAGCCGATCTCGGGCGGGAGTCCGTCCTCGCGGTCGTGCGGCCAGGGCCCCAGGTGGTCGAGGAGATCCACGGTCCCGCCCTGACCGAAGGTCTCGATCTTCCGGCCGGTTTGCGCGTCCAGCGCGTGAAGGAAGAAGGCCGGGGTGACCACGTAGATCCGGCCCCGGCCGTCCACCACGTCGTACGCCACGCCCTTGCCGTAGTCTTTCCGCATCGAGTCCTTCCACCGCTTGGTGGGCGGCTCCCGGAACATCCAGAGGGTCTCGCCGGTGGCGGGATCGATGGCGACCACGGTGCGGCGACTGCCGGCCACGCTGAAGAGCAGGCCTTCGGCGTAGATCGGCGTGGCGCGAAGGAGGGCGTCTGGCTCGGGGCTGTAGTTGTCGGCGCGCCAGATCCAGGCCACCTCCAGCGAGCCAAAGTTGGCGGCGGTGATCTGGTCCAGAGGGGAGTAGCGGGTGCTGTGGGCGTCGGCGCCCCAGTAGCGCCACTCGCCTGGGGCCGGAGCGCGGGTCTGGGCGCCAGCGGCGGGCGCGATGGCCAGGAGCGCGAGCAGCGGGCCGAGCGTTCTCATCGGGCTCTCCTCACGTATTTGCGCAGCATTCGCGGTCCCACTTCGGCCCCGTACACGTTGCCGTCCGCGTCCACGGCCACGCCCTCCGCCCCGCTCGTCGCCGAGTTGTCCTGATCGGGCTCGGGATCGGGGATGAACGCGGTCACCCACCCCGTCGCTGCGCTGCCAATGTAGATCCCGCGCTTCCAGCCGGGGTTCCGCCGCGCGTTGGATTCGGAGTCGGTGGCGTAGAGCACGTCGTTGCCATCGATGAAGAGCCCGCTCGGCCGGCCGAACTGGGTCCAGGTGGCGAGGTGCCTGCCCTCCTGGTCGAAGATCTGGATCCGGCTGTTGCCGCGGTCGGCCACGAAGAGGCGCCCTTGCGAGTCCATGGCCAGGGCGTGGGGATCCCGGAACTGGCCGGCTTCGGCGCCGGTGCCGCCCCAATCCTTGAGGAAGCGTCCTGCGGAGTCGAGCTTGACGATCCGGTTGTTGCCATCGGCGTCGTGGCCGTCGGCCACGAAGATCGAGCCGTCCGGCGCCACCAGCACCGCGGAGGGTTTGCGGAACGTGTCCGGTCCCCGGCCCGCCACGCCCTTCCGGCCCAGCGTGAGCAGCAGCTCGCCCCGGGGGCTGAACTTGTAGACCACGTGGCCCAGGCCTGGCGGCTGCTCGCCGAAACCCACGGCGTCGGTGACCCAGACATTGCCGGACCGATCGACGAAGAGTCCGTGCGGCCAGGCGATGAGGCCCGCGCCGAAGCTCCGGAGCAGCCGGCCCGTGTTGCCAAAGAGCAGGACCGGGTTCAGGGTCGAGCCCACGCAAGTGTTGGCGCCGCAGCGCTCGGCCACCCAGATCTGTCGGCCACCTGGCGCTGGCCACACGCCGCTGGTGGCGCCCCAGCTGCGGCCTGGAGGCATCTGGCCCCAGATCCCCTCAACCGGCTGATAGGGATTGGGAGCGGTCATCTGCGCGGGCGCCGGGATCACGCCGGCAGGGCCGGCGAGCAGTGCGGCCACCACGGCTGGTAGGGGCCACGTCATGGACGAGGAACGATGGGAGTAGGGCATCGGGCTAGCCTGAGGTTGTGATGCCGGGCCACTCAGCCGTGAGGGGCCAGGGGTCGTCCCGATTCAGGGATTGCGATTATGGCGATTAAGTATGGCGCGCTCGGGGCGGCATGTCACGCCGCGCCCCGAGCCAGGGGCCTCGACCGGTGGACCACGGCGGTCATCGGCTCCGGACCTCGTCCGGTTGGCGAGCGGGGAATCTTCGCGCCAGACGGGTGAACCCCTGGCCGAGCAGCCAGGCGGCGATCCCGACGATCAGCAGCAGCGCGACCCAGCGGAGGAATGCGGCCAGATTCGCCGCGTCGAGCGCGGGCCATTCCCACTGGTACTCGCGGAGCTGGGCGGCCCGTTCGATCATCCAGTGCCAGGCCGTGTGGCCCACCAGCACCGACAGCACGATGGTCCCGACCCGCTCGGCCACCACCCGCCGGAACAGCAGCGCCAGCAGGGGCGCCGCCACCGCCACCACCAGCAGCTGCCCCAGCTCCACGCCCAGGTTGAAGGCCAGGAGCGAGGTGAGGAGGTGGTTGCCGGCGAACTGGAGTGATTCCCGGAGCGCGAACGAGAAGCCGAAACCGTGCACCAGGCCGAACCCGAACGCCAGCCGCCAGCGCCGTTCCGGTTTCGCGCCGACCACGTTCTCGATCGCCATGTAGACGATCGACAGGGCGATCAGGGCCTCGATCAGGGGCGGAAACCACAGGGCATCGGGGGTGAGACCCAGCGCCGCCGCGATCAGGGTGATCGAGTGGGCGACCGTGAAGGCGGTGACCACCGGGATGAGCCCCGCCAGGCTCCGCATCGGGATCACGAGACACAGCAGGAACAGCAGGTGGTCGATCCCGTCCAGGATGTGCTCCACGCCGAGCCGCACGAACCGGGCGGCGGCCTGATGCCAGCGCGGGTCGAGGTTGATGAGCCCGGGGTCCCCGGTGAACTGGTAGGGGCGGGCAGCGCGTCCGGGGGGTGCGTACCAGAGCACGGTGAGGGTGCGAACGCCGAGATGGTGCCAGAACGGGCGGATGGCGAAGCGGGAGCTGTCGGAGGTGATCGGGAACTCGAACGCGGCGTCGAGCAGGGCCTGGCGCCAGGGGAGCAGGGTGCCGGCCGGAAGCGGCTCGCCCAGCGTATGGGCCCAGGCCGCGTCGAAGCTGCTGAACGAGAGGTCGGAGGGCAGCGAGACCCGGGCCGTCACCAGCCGTCCCGGCCCGATGGTCTCGCCGTTCTCGAGCAGGACCACGTAGTCGCCGAGCCACTGGGCCGCCGCCTGTTGGAGCAGGGGCCCCGCGGCGGCCAGGTCGAGGAAGCCCGGGCCCACTTGCGGGAAGTCCAGGTCTCGCATCGCTTCCAGCGGGGCCCGGACCACCAGCCGGATGACCTGCCCTTCCGGGCGGACGAAGGCGCGGACGGTGACATCGCGGGGAATCTCGTGGGCGACGGCTGGGCCTGGCGCGAGCGCCATCGACGCCGCGGCGAACAAGGCTGGGAGGGGGCGCAGCGGAACGCGTGTCAGAGAGCCGAGGATCCTGGGGTCAGGTCTCGCCATGCCCCAAAGATGCGGCGAGGCAGGAGCTCTGTCGACCGGGCGCCGTCGCGTTGACGCGAGGCGAGGCGCGCCATAGCTTCGCGCCATCGAGCCCACGCTTCTACCGGAGCCTCCCGTCATGCGGGCCGCCGAGACGCACTTCGCCATCCTCCTTGCGCTCATCCCGCTCGCGGGTCCTGCGTCAGCCCCGGCGCAGACCCTCGCGATCGTCGGGGGCACGGTCATCGACGGCGCTGGTCGGCCCCCGATCCCGAACGGGGTGGTCCTGATCCGGGGCGAACGGATCGCGGCCGTGGGCCCGGTCGCCGAGGTGGCGATCCCCGCCGGGGCAACGCGGATCGATGCCCGGGGGAAGCACCTGATCCCCGGCCTGATGGACGCCAATCTCCACCTCTTCCTCAACGTCGATCTCGAGACCCTGATCAAGTACGAGGACCGCTATCACGAGATCGTGCTGGAGGCCGCCCAGATCGCGCTCAAGACCGGCCAGACCACGGTGTTCGACACCTGGGGCCCCCGCGCGGCGCTGATCAAGGCGCGCGAACTCATCAACTCGGGACAGGCCCCCGGCAGCCGGATCTATCTCGCCGGCAACATCATCGGCTTCACCGGCCCTCTCGGCGCGGACTTCCGGGCGCCGGCCGCCGCCCACGTGAGCAAGGCGTTCGCGAAGCGGATCAATGACACCTGGGAAGAGGGCACCGGTCGGGAGCTGCTCTGGATGACGCCCGACTCGGTCCGGGCGCGGATCCGCGCCTACACCGGACTGGGGATGGACTTCCTCAAGTACGGCGCCAGCGGCCACGTCGACATGAACCTGATCTCCTTCTCGCCCCGGGTGCAGCGGGTGATCGTGGAGGAGGGCCACCGCGCCGGCATGACGGTGCAGACCCACACCACCTCGGTGGAGAGTCTCGACCTCGCGATCGAGGCGGGGGTGGACATCATCACCCACGGCGACATCTCGGGGCCCGTGGTGCAGATCCCGGAGGCGACTCTGCGGAAGCTGGTGGACCGGAACATCGCCGTCTCGGTGCTGGCGGTGACCAATCGGCACCTCGAGGCCCTGAACCGTCACTCGCCCACGGGGGTGCTCACGCCCTATATGAAGGTGGCCCGGGAGAACATCCGGAACATGGTCAAGGCGGGGGTGACCCTGCTGGTCTCGACCGATGCCGGGATCGAGAATCCGGTGCTGCTGGCGGAGTCGACCACCCTGGCGTCCGACACGGTGGACGCCCGGGTCAAGCTCGGCGAGGGACACTTCAACGCCCTGGTGGCGCTGGAGGAGGCCGGCCTCGCGCCGATGGAGGTTCTCAGGGCCGCGACCGCCAATATCGCCCGCGCCTACCGGCTGGACCGCGAGATCGGAACGCTGGAGCCGGGGAAACGCGGCGATCTGGTGATCCTGGACGCCAACCCGCTGGAAAGCGCCCGCCATTATCGGCAGATCCGCTCGGTGATCAAGGATGGGCGGGTGGTGGACCTGGGAGCGCTTCCCGTGGCTCCGATTATCAGCTCGATGAGGGCAGTTCCATGACCCGCGCTCGCATGTTCGTCGCCTCGACCGCCGGCCTGGTTGCCGCCGGGGTGCTCGTCCTGACCGCCGCCCGGATTGCCCCGGGCGCGGGGCCGGATGCCCAGGCGCCGATGGCGCCCCGGTTCGAGGTCGATCCCTTCTGGCCCAAACCGCTGCCCAATCACTGGGTGCTGGGTTCCACCATCGGCGTCGGCGTGGACTCCCGCGATCACGTGTTCATCGTGCATCGCGGCAACGGCGACCCCCGCACCGAGCTGGGCGCGGCCCAGGATCCTCCGACGGGCGAGTGCTGCCGGCCGGCGCCGCCGGTCTTGGAGTTCGACCCCGAGGGGAACCTGGTGAACTCGTGGGGCGGGCCGGGCGAGGGGTACACCTGGCCCAACTCCAACCACGGGATCACGGTCGATCCCCGCGACAACGTCTGGATCGGCGGGAACGGCGAGGGCGACTCCCACATCCTCAAGTTCACCCGCGACGGCCGGTTCCTCCAGCAGATCGGCATTCCCGGGCGGGAACGCGACAGCCACAGCCGTGAGCACTTCGGGCGGGTGGCCAAGATCTCCTTCGATGCCACCGGCAGCGAGGCCTACCTGGCCGACGGCTACCGCAACAAGCGGGTGGCGGTGATCGACGCGGAGACCGGTGCCTTCAAGCGCTACTGGGGCGCCTACGGCAATCCGCCCGACGACGCCGACCTGGGACCCTACGATCCCGACGCGCCCCGGGCGCAACAGTTCCGGAACCCGGTGCACTGCGCCGAGCCGTCCGTGGACGGGCTGGTGTACGTGTGCGACCGGGCCAACAACCGGATCCAGGTCTTTCGGGCGGACGGCGGGTTCGTGACCGAGACGGTGATCGCGCCGCTCACCCGGGGCGACGGCTCCACCTGGGACATTGCCTTCTCCCGCGATCCGGCCCAGCGGTGGCTCTACGTGGCCGACGGGAAGAACATGAAGGTGTACGTGCTGGAGCGGCGGAGCCTCGAGATCCTCACCAGCTTCGGCGACGGCGGGCGGCAGCCGGGGCTCTTCTTCGCGGTTCACAGCATCGCCACCGATTCCCGCGGCAACATCTACACCACCGAGACCTACGAGGGAAAGCGGGTTCAGAAGTTCGTGTTCAAGGGGGTGGAGGCGGTTCGGGCCCGGAACCAGGGAGCACCCTGGCCCCGCGCCCGCTGAACCGTCGGCCCCCGTGATCGAGCGACCGCTGCTGCTGTTCGCGCCTCTGGAGCGGTACGAAGAGCAGGCCGCGGCGTTGCTCGCCGCCCACCGGGCCCGGGAGCCTCGGGCCCTCAGGATCTTCCACGAGCGGCATCCCCGGTTCCTGGACCCGGTGGTGACCTGGAAGCCGCGGCGGCTTTCCGAGGAGGAGCTCGCGGCGGCCGAGCTGGATCAGGACGACGCCCGCCTGGCGGTGGCGCGGAGCTACAGCTTCCGCGATTGGGACGCTCTCGTGGCGCTGGTATCGGCGGTTCAGGACCGGGCTTCCCCGGCGGCCCGGTTCGAGGCGGCGGTGGACGCTGTGATCACCGGGGACCTGGACGCGCTCGACCGGCTGCTTGGGGATGACCCGAGCCTGGTCGGCGCCCGTTCCACTCGAGTCACCTGCCACGACCCGCCGGTGCACGGAGCCACGCTGGTTCACTACCTGGCCGCCAACGGGGTGGAGGGCTACCGCCAGCAATCGCCGCCCAACGCGGTGGCGGTGGCCCGGCGGTTGTTCGACGCGGGCGCGGACCCCAACGCGCTCGCCGGCATGTACGGCGGCCAGCACCCGACGCTTCCGATGCTGGTCTCGAGCACGCCGCCGGCCGAGGCCGGGGTCCAGGTGCCGCTGATTCACGCGCTGCTGGATGCCGGCGCAAGCGTCGACGGGGCGGGCGCCGGGGCCTGGCGCTCGCCGCTCCTGACCGCGCTGGTGTTCGGGTTCCGGGATGCCGCGGAGGCCCTGGTGTCGTGCGGGGCCAGGACCGACGCTCTGGTGCTGGCCGCGGGGCTCGGCCGGGTGGAGGACGTGCGACGGATGTACCCGGCGGCCGGCGAGGACGAGCGCCACGCGGCGCTGGCGCTGGCCGCGCAGTTGGGCGAGGTCGCGGTCGTGGCGGTCCTGCTCGATGCTGGCGAGACCCCCGATCGCTTCAACCCCGCGGGCTTTCACGACCACTCGACCCCGTTGCATCAGGCCGCCCTCGCCGGACACCTGGAGACCGTTCGGCTGCTGGTGGAGCGTGGCGCCCGGACCGATCTCGTGGACCGGCTGTGGGACGCGACCCCGCTCGAGTGGGCCGAGTACGTCGGCCGATCAGAGGTTGCGGACTACCTGCGGGCCTGCTGAGGGGTCAGTCTATTCCGGGTGACGGAGCGCGTGAGCCCCTGTGGCGCTCGACGGCGCCCCGGGGCCCGAGGCCGATCATTGCCCCGACTCGGATCTGCACCGTGCGATGGTGTCTGGCCGCCCGCGCCGCGAGTGGAGGCGGGGGGTCCTCAGGCCCCAACAGCAGGAAACTGTCGGGTGGCCGGTACCGGGTGCTGTCGACCCAGCGTCCGCCCAGCGCGAGGAAGGGCGTAAGCACCATCGTTGAGCCGACCATGAACCGCCGGTTGAGCTCGAGTTCCAGCCAGGGGCCGGCGCCAACGAGGGACCCGCCGTCATCAGGATGGTTGAGCCGGTGCCACGAGGCGCCCACTGACGAGCTGAGATACCAGTGTCCGCCTCGACCCAGGGGAACCGCCCCCCAGAGGCCCAGCCCGGTCTGCCGCTCCCGGTCCTGGCGCCGGCGCCCGGCCTCGATGCCAGCCGCCACGCCCAGCGGCATCGCGCCCAGCCGGGTCAGCGTCAACCGGAAGGCGGCGCCGAAGAAGGCAGCGGTCCCGGGATCGCTACAGCGATCGCAGCCCCGGGACTGGACGGACGCGGTCGGCCCGACCTGCATCCGAGGGATCTGGCCCGCGCCGATGGAAGCGAACGGCCCGGCCAGGAGGATCAGCGTTGCCGCGGTACCGAGGGCGCACGCGGGGCCGGCCCCGCGGGTAGGGGGGTGACCGGTCCGCCCTCGGGCGCCAGGCCTCGTCAGCACGCGGTCAGGCCCCCGACGAGCTTGACGGTCGATCGCGTCATCGACAGCGCTGGCGACGTGGCCGAGAAACGCAGGAAATAGTGCTCCCCGGTCAGGTGATATCCGTGCTACGAAGTTGAGCCGGTCCCCACTGTCCACCAGCCCCACTCCGGATGACAGAAATCGGACCGCTCCCAGAGGTAGGTCAGCGGCGGAACGCCCCCCGAGACCGCCGCCGTCCAGGTGTGCCACCCCTCGCCTGGGAAGCTGGGTCCCGAGACGGCAACGTCGATCAAGTGTCTCGCCCGGTACACGTTGAGCCGGCCCCAGCCATAGTAGTGGTCGAAGGTGGGCGGTCCGGCGTCGATAGCCCCGTCCCGCAGCCGGCGCCAAACCTCGTTCGGTTGAATGTACCCGGCGCTGACGAGGAGCGCCGCCGCCCCGCTCGCCACCGCCGCGGCGCCGGACGTATTGCCGATGGAGCTCGCGACGCCACCGACCTGAAACGTGGGCAAGCTAGTCGGAAAGGTTCCTGCCGGCGCCGAGATATCGACCTCTGGTCCGTACTGACCGTTCGGGGTGTAGACACCGGGCTGCGGGCGCCTACTGCACCGGGAGGCCGCTCGGCACCCGGGCTGGCACCAGGGCTTGGAGGTTGCGGGCCGCCGGATCGGTGAGGGATCGGAGGAATGCCACCAGGTCGGCGATCTCGCCCTCGGTGAGCGCGATCGGCTGCCGGAGCCGGGGGTCCAGGGTGGCCAGCACCGCGGCGATCGTGCCCGGGTCGCCGCGGTAATACGGCCGCACCTCGGGCGCGAGCTGTGCCGGGTCGTAGCTGGTGAGCGCCGCGGGCACGTCGAGATAGTGGCGCACCACCGCTTCCAGCGTGGGATAGGCGCCGCTGTGGAAGTAGGGCGCCGTGAGCTCCACGTTGCGGAGCGGAGCGACCCGGAAAGCAAAGCGGTAGACGTCGCCCTCCCGATGTTCTCCCACCCCCAGATCGCGCGGCGGCTGCTTCTGGCCGCCGGGCCCCACCTGCGGCGCGCCGACGTTGGCGAACCCCTGGCCGCCGAGGAACGGGCCGTTGTGACAGCTGGAACACAAGGCCCGGCCGAAGAACAGGATTCCTCCGCGCTTGGCCGCCGGCGTGAGCGCCAGATCGTCGCGCTCGAGGTAGCGGTCGAACGGCGAGCGGGTGTGGGTGAACGCCGCCCGCTGGAAGGTGGCGAGGGCCCGGGCGGCGTGCTCGAACCGCGGCGCTCGCACAGCCGGGAACGCCGCCTGGAACAGGGCCACGTACTCCTGGATCGCGAGGAGCCGTTTCATCACGCCGTCCCATGCCGCCGCGGGGTCGTGGTCCGGGATCAGCGCCAGCTCGTTGGTTGCGCCGAAGACGTCGCGGTCGCCTGGCTCGCCGCGCATCTCGGTGCGGTTGAGCACCGGCAGCATGGCCTGCGCGGTGAGCAGGTTTGGCAAGCCCGGCGGCAGCACGACACTGGAGTCGGCCAGCCAGCCGCCCTGATGCCCGGAGAGCCGCGCGTCCCAGAAGAACTGCGGGAGCCCGAGTCCCGCGTTGAGCAGCGAGATCGCCCCTCGAGGCGTGAACCGGCGGCCCGCGCCGAGCGCACGCGCCGGGCCGGGACCGGTGCCCAGGCCACCGGTGCCCACCGCCAGCGATCGTCCGTCGGCCAGGCCGGCTGTGGGGTCGTGGCAGGTGGCGCAGGCCACGTCGCGGTTGCCGCTCAGGATCTTGTCGAAGAAAAGCGCCCGGCCCAGTGCCACCTGGGCGGGGTCCTGCGCGGGCATCTCGGCGATCGGCACGACGCCCCATCCCCGCAAGCTGGCTCGAAGCTGGGCATCGAGCGACAGATCCGGGGCCTCGGGCGGGGTTGGAGCGGAGTCGCACCCGGCCAGCACCGCGACCAGAACGATGGACCGTCCGCTGCGCCACATGGTCGAATTCCCCCGGCCGGAGTTCAGCGGATCGGGAACGAAACCGACACCTGGTGGGTCAGCACCTGCACCCGGGTGAGGGAAAGCGGGCCGCTGGGTGCCACCAGGATGTTGGTGCGCCCCACTTCCGCCACCGGGAAGTCGCCGCCGAACACGCCCGGCCGGCCGGTGCCGCCGATCACGCTCCCCCGGTAGTGGATCTCCCAGGCCGGGAACCTGAGCCCCACGCCCCAGGTCGGCGTCCACTCCACCCAGTCCGCGTCCAGATGGCGCCAGCGAGCCTGGACGTGGTCGCGTTGCCGGAGGGTATAGTTGACGCTTCGCACCGCCAGGCCAAGCTGAAGCCCCACCGCGTTTCCCTCCTTCCCCAGTTCCAGGTCCTGGGCGAGTCCCATCCGGATCACGCCGTTCGCGAACCGGAACCAGTTCTCGATGGTCCGCCCACCGGGCGGAATGGTGCCGCCTGCCGCGGTCTGGACCGGCCCCGCCGCGTCGGCCCAGGTGTGGCTCCAGATCGGCTCGAACACCACATCCAGCCCGAACGTGGAGCCGTGGACCTGCTTCGAGACGCCCACGCCCAGGTTGAGCGCCTCGGAGTTCCCGGGGTCGCGCGGGATGTTCTGGATCTCGTAGTTGGGGATCTTGGGATGCGACATCAGGTTGGCGGCGGCCCTCCAGCCCACGCGCCAGCCGGGCGCTCGCACCGGGTGCGCGTAGGTGAGCTCGAGCCCCCAGGTATTGGTGTGATCGAGGTTCTCCTCCAACCGGATCCGCTGCGCGAACTGCATCGATCCGGGATCCCAGACGGGGTCGAGGTAGAAGACGTCATGGGTGCTGGCGTAGCGATGGTGCACCAGGACCGCGCTCAGGGTGCGATCGCCCGACCAGTCCTTGAGCGCTCCGACCCGGGCGTCCAGGGCCTGTCCCCGCTGGCGGAGCCGGGCGCTTCCCGCGTAGAGGAGATCGGTGCCGTCGACGCCGCGGAGCCGGGCCCAGGACAGACTGCCGCCCAGCGCGAGCCCCGACCCGGGGAGCACCCGCCCGACCGCTGCGTGTGCGTAGAGATTGCCGTTCGACCGGTCAGGGTCGGGCACCGGCGCGGGGGGCAGCCTGCATGCCAGACAGCGGATATCGAACTGCTGGGCAAAGACGGTCCGCTCGCTCAGGTCGACCTGCTGGGCCACCAGCATCGCCGAGCCGAACCAGTCGCCCGAGCGGATCAGCGCCCCGGCCGGCAGGGTCCGGCCCGCTCCGGCATCGAGGGTCACGCGGTATAATCCCGGGGCCCCGAAGAAGCGGCTTGCGCCCAGCCGAGCCCCGCGGGCGGGGTTGAGGAAGGGATCGTGGAGCGAGTCGTCCACCGCGATCGACACGCCGCCCATGGCAAGCCGGCGGGACGGAAAGAAGTCGAACTGATGCGACTGCGAGATCGGGACGGTGCGGATCGGAATCAGCTGGGCCGTGGCCGGCGCGGCCCAGGCCAGCAGGAGCACCGCCGCCCGGGGAAGGGACCGTTCGAGCATCCACCACCTCGACTGATGGGAGTGAGGCCAACCCGGGATACCCGACGCGGCGCTGGGTTGTCACCGGCCTCCTGGACCGGACTCCGCTGTGACGGCCGTCACCCGGTCGGGGTATCGCTCTTGTGACGGAGGAGAGCGACGGACTGCTGGTCGAGCGGGTCCGGGCGGGCGAGCGGGAGGTGTACGCGCGTCTGGTGGACCGATACCGCGATCGGCTGGCCCGGTACGCCCTCCGGATGCTCGGCGATCAGGCCGACGCCGAGGATGCGCTGCAAGACACGTTTGTGCGGGCGTATCGGTCGCTGGCCAACTGCAATGGCCCGGAGGGGTTCGGACCGTGGGTGTTCGGGATTCTGGTGAATCGCTGTCGGACCTACGCCGCGCGGCGGGCCCGGGTAAGCAGCGTGGTGGTATCGAACGACCTGGCCGTCGCGGGAGCTGCGGTGCCCCATTCGGCCGATCGCGACGCGATCCGGGACGCGGTCCACTGGGCGCTGGCACAGTTGCCCGATGACCAGCGGGAGGCGTTTCTGCTCAAGCACGTCGAGGACCTGAGCTACGAGACCATGGAAGCCATGACCGGGGTCCGCGCCGCCACGCTTCGGATGCGGGTGTTTCGCGCCCGGGAGACCTTGCGCCAGCTGCTGGCGGAGGAGATCGCGTGACCGGGCCCACCGATCCCCTGGCGCCCGTTATTGCCCGGCTCAAGGAGCCGGTGGAGTTGCCGCCCGATTTCACTGCCCGGGTGATGGTGGCGCTGGAGGAGACGAATATCGCGACGGCCGACCGGGGCGCCGTTCGTTCGGACCGCCTCGCGCGGCCGGGCGGCGGGAATCCGGTCCCCTGGTGGAGGCGCCGGGTTACAGTGCGGGTGAGCCCGATCGGCGGGCTGGCGCTGGCCGCGGGGCTGGCCGCGCTGGTGGTGGGAGCCCGGGAGCTGGGTCGGTCCGAGCTCCGTCGAGGGCCGGCTACCGGCGAGGTCGCCGATGCGCCGATGTCCGGGGCGGCGCTGGCCAGCGCTCGGAGCGCCGCCGACACCGAGGCTCCGCGGCTCACCCAGTTCGTGCTCGTCGCGCCCGAGGCCGCGAGCGTCGCTCTGGTCGGCGACTTCAACGAGTGGGACCTCGCCGCGACACCGCTGGTCCGGGCCGAAGGCAACGGGGTGTGGTCGGTGGTGGTGCCGCTCCGCCCCGGCCGCTATCGCTACGCCTTCGTGGTGAACGGGGCCATCTGGCGGGGCGACCCTGAAGCCCCCGCCCAGGAAGACGAGTTCGGTCAGCCCAACTCGGTGCTGACCGTCGGAGGAGCATGAGCCGCGTGACCTGGTCGAGGCCCCACGAAGCCGCCGCCCTGCTGGCGTTGCTGACCTCGCTCGCGGTGCCCGCCCGGGCCCAGGAGCCGCGGCTCGCGCGGCTTCCCGAGAGCGCGCGGGCTCCCGTGGACTCGGTGCTC
>CAZFSA010000088.1:0-19473 GCA_964521535.1 uncultured Gemmatimonas sp. | reverse complement strand
GGCGGTGGAGGCGGCGCTCCGCGACGGCTGGGCCCGCCTCCGCGCCGGCCGGGAGCGCGACCCGAACCCGGACCGGGTGAGCCCCGAGCGGCTCTTCGCCGCGCTCCAGCGAACGCTGGGCCCGGAGACGATCTACACCACCGATAGTGGCAACGGCACCTTCCTCGCGATGGAGCACCTGGTGCTCGATCGCCCGGGCAGGTTCCTGGCCCCGGTGGACTACTCCTGCATGGGCTACGCGGTGCCGGCCGCGATCGGCGCCAAACTGGCCCGACCCGCATCGCCGGTGGTGGCCCTCCCCGGCGACGGGGCCCTCCTGATGACCGGCCTGGAACTGCTCACCGCCGCCAGCCAGGATGCCCCGATCGCCACCTTCGTGCTCCGGGACCGGGAGCTGGCGCAGATCGCCCAGTTTCAGCGAACGGCCCTCAACCGGATGGCGGCCAGCGCGCTACCGGAGTACGACGTCGCCAGCCTCGCCGAGGCCGTCGGGGTCGAGTGGGTGCGGTTGTCGCGGGACGCCGACGTCGACGACGTCGTGGGCTATGCCGCTGAGGTGACGCGGGCGGGACGTCCGGTCGTGGTGGACACCGCCATTGATTACACCCGGCGCACCTTCTTCACCGAGGGCGTGGTCAAGACCACGCTGCACCGCCTGCCGATGCGGGACCGGATCCGGTTCGTGGTCCGGGCCCTGGCCCGACGCCTCAGAGGCTGAAGCCGTCCACCGCCTCGGTGAGGCGCTCGCTGGCTTTGGCGAGGTGGCTGCTGGAGGCCGTGATCTCCTCCGTGGCCGCGTTCAGCTCCTGGGCGGCGGCCGCGATCTCCTCCGCCGCCGCCGCGTGGCCCTCCACGCTGGTGGCCAGCTCCTGGCTCCGACCGGCGATGCCCTCGATCAGCCCCTTCACCTCGGCTGCGGCCCGCGAGACGCCCCGGGTCCATTCGTCGATCCCGTCGGCCTCGGTCACCACCGACTGAAGGCCCGCCACCGCGCCGAGCGCGGCATCCCGGGCCTGGAGGCCGCTCTGTCCCAGGCGGGCGATCCGCTCCCGGGTGGCGTCAAGCCGGCCCACGATGTTGCGGACCGTCTCGCTCGTGGCCACGGCCGTTTGCGCCGCCTGATCGGCCAGCTTCCGAACCTCTTCCGCCACCACGGCAAACCCCTCGCCCTCGGCCCCGGCCCGCGCCGCCTCGATCGAGGCGTTGAGCGCCAGCACCCGGGTCTGCCGGGCGATGGCCCGGGACTGCACCAAGAGGCGCTCGATCTCGGCCGAGGCCCGCGCCAGGGCCTCCGCCTCCTCCGTACCCCGCTCCACCTCCAGCGACAACCCGTCGAGCGAGGCCGCGCTCTGGCCCAGACGGTCCTGGTGGGTCCGGGCCAACGCCGCGAGCTCGGCGTTCCGCTCGGCCGTTCGGCTGGCGCCAACCGCCACGTTCTGCGCGATGGTGAGGATCCGGGCGGCGTCGTCGGCCACCCGCCGGACCAGGGTGGCCTGGGTGATGGCGCGGTCGGTGAGGTCGGAGGTGGTGCCGGCGACCTCCTCGGACGAGGCCATCACCTGGCGGGTCGATTCGGCGATCTCCTCCGCCAGGCCCGCGGATTCCTGGGCCGCTCCGCGGATCGCGAGCACCAGACGCCGAAGCTCGCTCACCATCAGGCGGAGCGAGTCGGTCAACGGGCCGCCGCCGACCAGCGCAATCTGCCCCTCGCCGATCCTGAGGTCGCCCCGGGCCACCCGCACGATGGCGGCCTCGAGCGACGCCAGCGGCCGGACCACGGCCCGGGAGAACCACCGGTCAACCAGCAGGACCGTCACCAGTGCCAGCACCAGGAAGCCGCCAAGGCGCGCGGGGAGGGGCCAGGCGCTCCCGTACTCCACCAGAATCCACACCGCGGCGGTGAGCACCAGCACGATCGCGGCGCCGGCCAACTGAAGCCGCCGGGCAAGCGGATGGCGTCGGGACATGGCGGGAATCTAAGGGGGCTCTAGATTCCAGCCCATGTCCGAGTATCGCCCCGAAATCGTCGAGCCCAAATGGCAAGCCCGGTGGGCTGAGCGGCGCACCAACGAGCCCGACCTCGACCGCGCCGAACGTCCGTTCTACAACCTGATGATGTTCCCGTACCCCTCGGCCGAGGGGCTCCACGTCGGAAACTTCTTTGCCTTCACCGGCGCCGACGTGCAGGGACGTTTCCAGCGGCTTCGGGGATATCAGGTGTTCGAACCGATCGGCTTCGACGCCTTCGGAATCCACAGCGAGAACTACGCCCTCAAGGTCGGGATCCACCCGCGCGAGCTCATTCCCCGCAACATCGCCAACTTCCGGCGGCAGCTCACCGCGCTCGGCGGGATGTTCGACTGGCCCCACGCGCTGGCCACGACCGACCCCGGGTACTACCGGTGGACCCAGTGGCTGTTCGTGCAGCTCTTCCGGGCCGGTAAGGCCTACCGGAAGAAGGCTCCGGTCAACTGGTGCCCCAGCTGCAAGACGGTCCTGGCGAACGAGCAGGTGCTGAATGGCGCCTGCGAGCGCTGCGGGACCACAGTGGAGCAGCGATCGCTGGCGCAGTGGTTCTTCAGGATCTCCGACTACGCGGAGCGGCTCCTCGCCAATCTCGACGATCCGTCGAAGATGGACTGGTCCCATACCACCACGGTGGCGCAGCGCAACTGGATCGGCCGTTCCGAAGGGGCCGAGATCCAGTTCCCGACGTCGGCCGGCGAGCCCCTGACGGTGTTCACCACCAGGCCCGATACCCTCTTCGGAGCCACCTTCATGGTCCTGGCGCCGGAGCACCCGCTGGTGGACCGGCTCACCGTGGACGGGCAGCGGGCCGCGGTCGAGGCCTATCGGCGCCAGACGGCGGCGAAGGATCTGGTATCGCGGAAGGTGGGCGACCGCGAGAAGACCGGGGTGCCGACCGGCGCCACCGCCGTCAACCCGGCCACCGGGCGGTCCCTTCCGGTCTGGATCGCCGACTACGTCCTGATGGACTACGGCACCGGGGCGATCATGGCGGTCCCGGGGCATGACGAGCGGGACTTCGAGTTCGCCACCCGCCATGGTCTGGAGATCGTGCGGGTGATCGCCGAGGAGACCGCCACCGAGTCCACGCCGCTCGAGGCACCCGTCGTCGCCACCACCGGCTGCCGGCTGGTGAACTCGGGCGATTTCAGCGGACGGCCGGTGGTCGAGGGCGGCCGCGCGATCGTGGCCTGGCTCGAGGCCCGCGGGGCGGGACGCGGGGTGGTACGGTACCGCCTCCACGACTGGTGCATCTCGCGGCAGCGATACTGGGGCCCCCCGATTCCCATCATCTACTGCGATGCCTGCGGGGCGGTCCCGGTGCCCGAACGCGATCTCCCGGTGCGGCTGCCCGACCTCCCCGATTTCCGCCCCGACGATTCGGGGGTCTCCCCGCTCGCCCGGGACGCGGAGTGGTACCACGTGCCCTGCCCCGAATGCGGCGGGCCGGCCCGGCGCGAAACCGACGTCTCGGACACCTTTCTGGACTCGGCGTGGTACTTCCTCCGGTACCTCAGCACCGAGTTCGACGACCGGCCGTTCGACATCTCGCGGGTCCGCAAATGGCTGCCGGTGTCGATGTACATCGGGGGCAACGAGCACGCGGTGCTCCACCTGCTCTATGCCCGGTTCATCACCATGGTCCTCCATGACCTGGGGCACCTGCACGTCGAGGAGCCGTTTCGGCGGTTCCGGGCCCACGGGATGATCGTCCGGGACGGCGCCAAGATGTCGAAGTCACGGGGCAACGTGGTGATCCCGGACGAGTACCTCGCACGCTGGGGCGCGGACACCTTCCGGCTCTACCTGATGTTCCTCGGACCGTTCGAGGAGGGCGGCGACTTCCGCGACTCCGGGCTGGCCGGGCCGCGCCGGTTCCTGGACCGGCTCTGGGCCCTGGTGGACCAGGCCGATCGCCGGACCTTGGCGGGCCAGGAGATCCACCGTGACATCCTGGTCAAGTGGCACCAGACCGTCAAGAAGGTCACCGGCGACCTCGAAAGCCTGGGCTACAACACCGGTATCGCGGCGCTGATGGAACTGCTCAACGCCATGCGGGAGAGCAACTGTTCCGAGCGGCAGATCGTGAAGGACCTGATCGTGATGGTGGCGCCGTTCGCGCCCCACTTCGCGGAGGAGTGCTGGGAACGGCTCGGCTACACCACGTCCGTGTTCGACGCGCGGTGGCCCACCTGGGACGAGCAGCTCACCCTCGAGCCGGTGATCGATCTCGTGGTCCAGGTCAACGGCCGCACCCGGGGCACCGTCCGCGTGCCGCGGGGCGCGTCCGAGGAGGCTGCCGCCGCCCGTGCCCTGGCCGACACCACAGTGCAGCGGTTCCTGTCCGGCAAGGAGGTCCGGAAGCGGATCTTCGTGAAGGACCGGCTGCTCAACCTGGTGGTTGCCTAGCCGAACCCGAAGGGACTAGCGCGAGCCGGAGTCGGCGGGAGGCGGAACGGAGCGCGGAGGGAGAAAGGCGCGCGCCGCCCGAACCACCGGGTCGGCGCTCACCGCGGCGCGTTCGGCGGCCACCCCGTCGCCGGCCAGGAACGCCATGAGCCGGCTCAGTTCCAGCTCCACCGCCTCGCGATGCCGCACCAGACTGCCGGAATCGATCGGCACGCCGCCCGCCCGGAGCCTGGCCTCGAGGCGCAGCAGGTCGACTTCGCTCACGCCCCTCTCCTGGCCCTCCGACCGCTCGGCCAGAGCCCGCGCCAGGCCTTCCAGCTCAGCCGCGACCAGATCGCCGTGGGCCGCCAGAAGGCTCGGCGCCCTGAGACCCGGCAACGGCCCGACCAGGGAATCCGGCACCAGGCCGTGCGTCAGTCCCGAACCGTTGGGCCGCTGCCACCGGCCGGTCGACAGCCGGACCGCCACGCTGTCGCCAAGCGGGATGGTCGTCTGAATCAGACCCTTGCCAAAGGTCTGCTCCCCGACCAGCACCGCGCGCCGATGATCCATCAGGGCGGCGGCCACGATCTCGGCCGAGCTCGCGGTCCGCCGATCCACCAGGATCACCAGAGGCAGCTGCGGATAGGGCTGCGGTGTGCGGGCGGCGTAGATTGCCGGGAACTCGTGCCGCTTGGTGACGGCACCGATTCGCCGGCCGGGGTCGAGAAACAACTCGGCCACGCCGAGTCCCTCGTCAAGGCGCCCGCCCGGGTTGCCTCGGAGGTCGAGGATCAGGCCCTGGAGTCGGTCCGCCTCAAGGCGGGACAATGTGGCCCGGAGCTGCCGGGCCGACTGGTCGGCGAGAGATCGGAGGGCCACGTAGCCGATCCCGTCCGCGAGACGAAGGGCGGGGCCGACGGCTGGAGTGTGCACCGGACCCGGCTCCAGATCGACCTCGGTCGCGAGGGAATCGCCCGGCGTACGGAGGGTCAGCCGTACGGCGGCTGAATCCGCTCCAAGCAGGTTCCGGACCCGCTCGGCGGAAAGTCCCCGGGTGGTCTGCCCCCGAATCTCCAGCAGGTACTGGCCGGGGAGAATGCCGGCGCGGTGCGCCGGCGAGCCCGGGACTACCGCCCCGACCCGGACCCCGGTGAGGCCATCCTCGAACCGGAGACCGAGCGCCCGCCCGCTGCCGGTGAGAAGCTCCCGGTAGCGCCGGAGCTCCTCCGGCGACATGAAGGAGGAATAGGGATCGCCCAGCGTGTTGACGACGCCCTTGGCCGCCTTCACGTAGAGGTCGTCGTCGCTCAGCGAGTCGACGAAACTTCGACGGATGGCGGTCAGCACGTCCTGGAAGACCCCGGCCGTCGTGACCGGCGCTTCCTGGCGGGCGGTGGCCCACCGGCCCAGCGGCATCCCCACCGCCAGTCCGACGGCGAGACCGGCCACGCTCCCGAGCATCACTTGACGTCGCGACGCCACGATTCAGCCTGCCTCTCTGCCGGTCTGAACCGGCAGTGCCACGAGGACCATCACTCCCGTACCCCCGGATTCTGCCACGACGGCCCCCCGCCCCACAAGACGGGACTGGACACCTGAGCACCCCGCTGCATATTCCCTGCCCGCCCGGGCCCGGTGGCCTGGCCACGGCGCGCACCCGCCCGGAACTGTCCGATGGCCGAGATCGAGATCCGCGAATTCCATCTCCGCCGCCGGCCTGCCGGGCTCCCCACCGCCGATGACTTCGGGGTGGTTCGGCGCACCCTGCCCGAGCCCGGACCGGGCCAGGTCCGGGTCCGAAACCTCTACCTCTCGGTCGACCCCTACATGCGGGGAAGGATGAGCGAGGCCAGGAGCTACGTGCCGCCCTATCAGATCGGCGCGCCGCTCGACGGGGGCGCCGTGGGGCGGGTCGAGGCCTCGGCCCACCCCGATTTCCGCGTGGGCGACCTGGTGCTCAGCATGCAGGGATGGCGGGAAGGTTTCCTGAGCGACGGGCGGGGCCTGGACCGGATCGACCCCGCGCTCGCACCGCCCCGGGCGTTCCTCGGCACCCTCGGGATGCCCGGTCTCACCGCCTACGCGGGGCTCCTCGACGTCGGGAAGCTCGGCGAGGGCGAGACCGTCCTGGTGTCGGGGGCGGCGGGCGCGGTCGGCATGGTGGCCTGTCAGATCGCCACGGCCCGGAATTGCCGGGTGATCGGGGTGGTGGGTTCGGACGCCAAGGCCGAGTGGCTCCGCCAGCACGGGATCGACCGAACCATCAACTACCGAACGGTGCCCTCCCTCCGCCGGGCAATCGGCGAGCTGGCGCCGGAGGGCGTGGACCTGGTGTTCGAGAACGTGGGCGGCGAGCACCTCGAGGCCGCGCTGGCGTCATGCCGCACCCATGCCCGGGTCGTGATCTGCGGGCTGATCTCGCAGTACAACGCCACCGAGGCGGGGCCTGGCCTTCGGAATCTCCGCGAGGTGCTCACCCGCCGTCTCACGGTCCGCGGGTTCATCGTCACCGACCACCGGCACCTGCTTCCCGAATTCCATCGGGCCATGGCGGGCTGGATCCGCGAAGGCCGGATCCGGTGGACCGACACCGTGGTGGACGGCTTCGAGCGGATGCCGGAGGCATTCCTGGGACTCTTTTCCGGGGCCAACCTCGGAAAGATGGTGGTCCGGCTGGAGGGCGCCGAGTCGGCCTGAGGACGGGCGCCGGGTCGGCTATCTCGGCACCAGCCACATCACCCGCGCGGTCTCCCGCTCCACGGCCGCCCGGGTGTAGACCAGGGGGAAGTAGCGCCCCTCCGCCCAGAGCGGCAGCAGGTTCCCGTAGAATTCGCTGCCCGGCTGGCCCGACTGGCCGGGCACCGAGGTGGCAACGGAATTGTCCCAGTCCGCGGTGTCGAAGATCCCGCGGTAGGACGCTCCCGCCGTCTGGAGCCAGCCGACGCCGCCAGTCATGTTGACCGTGTTCTCGTCCCCGCCGCGGCCCACCGCCGCGAGGTCGAACGCTGCCGCCAGGGGATGGCGGAACTCGGCCCGGTGAACCGTTCCCCACCGCCATCCCGAGGACGCCGGCCCGAAGTCAGCCGCCAGCTGCCGGACCGCCCGATCGAATGCCTGGACCACCGCGCTGTCGCGCCCCGCCACCGGATCCCGGCCGAAACCGGAGTCCGGCCGGGTGAGCAGGCGGATGAGCAGCGGGAGATCCCACTCGCGCCCCCGCTGCCGCCCACGACGCTCGCCCAGGCGCTGCTCGTACACCAGCGGCCCCACGGCCCGGAGCCAGGCCGCAAACACGGTGGGCGCCACCGCATCCTTCCGCATCACATGGTCCCAACCCGCCAGTGCGTCCACCGCTTCCCCGCTCCGTCCGGCACGGCGGAGCGCCGCCACCAGCAACGGAGTGAGCTCCTCGGCGGGGAGCGAGAACTCGTCGTGCTGCAACCGCTCGAAGTCCTGGCGGGTCCAGCCCCGCCGACTGGAGAGCACCCGCATGATCCGGTCGTACCGGTAGGGCGTCGCCCATTCGTAGTTGAGCGGCTCCCGGTAGCCTGCCGGGAGGATGTTGTGGTTGGCGGTGGCGATGATTCCCGAGGAGGGATTCATCACCTGCGGAAGGCGGGTGAAGGGCAGGAAGCCCTCCCACTCGAACCGCCCGTCGCCGGGAACCGGCAGGAGCCCGCTCCAGGAGCGGATTGGAGTGAGTCCCGCGGCGATCCACCCGATGTTGCCGTCCGCGTCGGCGTAGACCAGGTTCTCGGTGGGCAACTTCCAGCGATATGCCGCTTCGAGAAAGCTGGCCCAGTCCGTCGCCCGGTTGATCGACAGCTGCGCCAGGTAGCCGGCGGTGCCCGGCTCGCTGCCAACGAAGCGGATGGCGAATCCGCGCCCGCGGGCCGTGTCTTCCGCCACCAGGGGACCGTGGTGGGTGAACTCCAGTCGCACCACCCGGGGTCGCTCGCCCTTGACCGGAATGGTGTCCACGATGGTGGTCACCGGCTCCCAGCGCCCGTGGTGCCAGTAGCATCGGGCCCCGGCCCCCGCGGGGCAGGGACCCAACCGCTCCACGTACACGTCCTGCTGGTCCATCCCGACGATGGTGAACCCGAACGCGATCCGCCCGTTGTGGCCACCGGCAACTCCCGGCACACCCGGCTCGCCGGCACCGATCACGTTCCATCCCGGCCCCACGAGGTGGCTCAGATACCGGAGCGCCGGCACGGTGATGGCGCGGTGCGGATCATTGGCCAGGAGCGGTTTACCGCTCGCGGTCAGGCGCCCGGCGATCACCCAGTTGTTCGACCCGTCCAGGCGGGGGTAGCGGATTCCGCCGTAGGCCTGTGAGGCCGCGCCCAGCGAGGCGACCGAGATCCCGCTCAGGTCCAGTCCCTCGACCGGGTCGAGGGGCCGGAACGGGTCGACCGGAAAGTAGGTCTCGACCGCAGCCCGTCCGTAGGCCGTGAGCAACGCAGCGCGATCCACCTCGGCCAGGGCATTGCCGGTCATCGCCAGGGCGGCCATCCGCTGGAGCGGCACCTCGTCGGCCCAGGGTTCGGGCCGGAACCCCAGGAGCGAAAACTCGATCGGCGGGCGGTCACGAACCTGACGGATCAGGGCGTTGACGCCCGCGACGAAGGCCCGGACGATCGCCCGGGTATCGGGGGCGTAGCTGGACCACTCCGCCTCCATGTCTCCCCGGTACTTGAGCAACCGCGCGAAGCGGTCGCGTTCCACGAAGTCGGGGCCCAGCACCTCGGCCAGCAGACCTTCGCCCTGGCGTCGCCACATCTCCATCTGCCAGAGCCGGTCCTGCGCCGCCACATAGCCCTGCGCGAAGAACAGATCCGACACCGTCCTGGCGTAGATATGCGGCACCCCCCAGCGATCGCGCCGGACCTCCACCGCCGAATCGAGCCCGGCCACCCGGATCCGGCCCTCGATCGGAATCAGCCGCGCCCGCGCCGAATCGAGCAGCGCCTGCCCCGCCGCCGGCGCGGCGGTGAGGAGCGCCGCGATCTGGACCGCGGCTGCGCCCACCAGGTGGCGCCTCATCGCGCCGCCTGCTGCTCTTCCTGCCGGAGCCGTCGCTGCTCCCGGATCAGATAGGCATGGATCGCCTTCACCTGGTCCTCGCTATAGAGGTCGGCGAAGCTCGCCATCCCCATCGGCGCCAGCGCGCCGCCCCGCACGATCGAGTCGAACGCCGCGTGGGTGGCGGGTGTCAGCTGGTGCAGGTCGGGGTAGGAAGACCGTTGCGCCTGGCCCCGCCCTCGGTGGCAGACAGTGCATTGTCCCCCGAAAAGGACCGCGCCCTGCTCCGCCAGCGCGTCGGTGTACCAGGGGAAGGCCGGCGGTTCCGGCGTTTCCACCTGGACGGGCGGCGGCGGGAGCGGCACCGGCCCGCCGCCGAGCTTGAAGGCGAGCAGCCGGCCGTAGTTCTGGTGACGGTAGGGCGCGGTGCCCGGGGGGTGGCCCGCTGCCACCATGGCGCCGCCGAACCCCGCCAGCACGGCGATGTACTGCTCTCCGTCCAGCTCGTAGCTCATCGGCGCCGCGATGATGCCCGTGCCGACCTCGATCTCGGCCAGCTTCTCCCCCGTGTCGGCGCGGTACGCGACCAGAAAGCCGGAGGAGTTTCCCTGAATCACCAGGTTCCCCGCGGTCGTGAGCACCCCGCCGCCGGCCCACTCCGTGGTGGCCGTCGGCACCCGCCAGCGCTCGGTCTGGGTCACCGGATCCCAGGCAATCAGCACCTCCCTGGTTTCGAGCGACGGGATCCCCGGCGTCCGGGCCACCAGCTCGCGAAAGGCCCGCTGCTCGGCGGGTGACAGCGACCCCAGGAATGCCGTGAAGATCGCGCCCGAGCCCACGTTGAAGTCGCCGGGCTTGTAGCGGTATCCCGGCTCGTCCAGCATCACCATCCCCTGCTCCCGGGCCGGGATGTACGCCAGACCCGTCACCGGGCTGTACGCCATCGGCTGCCAGTTGTGGGCGCCCGCCTGGGTCGGGAAGATCACGGCCGGCCCGTCCCGGTAGATCGCCTTCGGATTGATTTCCGGACGTCCCCCCTCATCGATGCCGGTGGCCCAGTTCACGAACACGAACGGCCGGGCCGAGAGGAACTCGCCGGTCTCCCGATCGAGGACGTAGTAGAACCCGTTCTTCGGCGCCTGCATGATCACCTTGCGGGTCCGGCCGTCGAGCTGGAGATCGGCGAGGATCATGTTGGCCGTCGCCGTGTAGTCCCAGATCTCCCACGGCACCTGCTGGTAGTGCCACTTGAGCCGGCCGTCGTCCGGATTGATGGCGAGGATCGACACCAGGAAAAGGTTGTCGCCCCGCGACGGATCGCGGTGCCACCCGGAGTACGGCGTGCTGTTGCCGGTGCCGACGTAGAGCAGATTCAGGTCGGGGTCGTAGGCCATCTCACCCCAGACCGTGCCCCCCAGGCCCGACTCCCAGTCGGTGTCCGGCCCCCACGTCCTGAGCGCCTGCTCCACCTCCGGGTGCTCCGGCGGGCCCTTGGCCGGATCGCCGGGGACGATATAGAACCGCCAGCGCTGCGCCCCGGTCGCGAGGTCGTAGGCGGTGACGTAGCCCCGGACCCCGTACTCGGCGCCGCTGTTCCCGATCACCACCACGTTGTTGGCGACCTGCGGCGGGCCGGTGATGGTGTACGATCGGGTCCGGTCCTCGAAGGTGTCCGCCCGCCAGACCTCCCGCCCGGTGGCGGCGTCGAGCGCCACCAGGAAGCCGTCCAGCGTGGCCACGTATACCCGCCCCTTCCAGACCTGGAGCCCGCGGTTCACCACGTCGCAACAGGCCCGCCGGGCGTAGCTGCCGTCGACCTCCGGGTCGTATCGCCACCGCTCGGCGCCGGTGCGGGCGTCCACCGCGATCACCGATCCCCAGGGGCCGGAGGCATACAGCACCCCGTCCACCATCAGCGGGGTGGCTTCCTGCCCATGCTCCACCCGGCCCCGCCGGCTCCGGAACTCGTATTCCCAGGCGAACCCCAGCCTGCCCACGTTCTCGGCGTCGATTCGGCTGAGCGGCGAAAACCGGTCGCCCCGGTAGGTGCGTCCGAGCGCGAGCCACTGGCCCGGCTCGGAATCCGCGTTGCGCCAGCGGGCGAGGTCGACGTTACCCGCCCGGGAACTGGAACAGCCTGCCACCGGAAGGAGCAACAGCCAGGCAAGCAACCGAGGCGACATGGGTACCCTCGACGCCGGAGTGAAATCTGGTGATGGTGGGAGCAGCCGGAACTCTACCCGCGCCGGTAGGCCTGGGGAAGACCTCGCTTGACGGGTCCCGCGAGCGGGCCGTACACTCCGCCATGCGCACCGACCAGGCAGCCGCCGACCGGGCCCTGGCGACCCTCGGGGCGATGCCGGTGACGTGGTTCGGCGCAGACCCCACACCGGTCCATCGCCTCGAGCGCCTCGCGGCTGCGGCGGGCCTCCCTCAGGTCCTGCTTGCCAAGCGGGACGACGCCATCCCGTTCGGCTTCGGCGGCAACAAGGTCCGGAAGCTCCGGTATGTGATTCCGCAGATCCACGCCGAGGGCGCCGACACCGTCATCACCTGCGGCGGGGTCCAGTCCAACCACGCCCGCGCGACCGCGGCGGCCGCCGCCGCCAGCGGGCTGGCGTGCCACCTGGTCGCGAACGGGGCGCCTCCAGCCAGGTTGACCGGTAACGCACTGCTCAATCGGCTCCTAGGCGCCACCGTCGAGTACGTGGCCGGTCGCGACGACCGCGCGCCGGCCATGGAGGCCGCCGCCGATCGGCTTCGGGCCGCGGGCCGCCGGCCGGTCGTGGTGCCCCTCGGCGCCTCGACCCCACTCGGCGCCCTGGGGTTCGTGGCCGCGGTGGGCGAAATGCTGGCGCAGATCGAGCCGCCCACGGTCATCGTGCATGCCTGCTCCTCCGGGGGAACCTCGGCGGGGCTGCTGGCCGGCGTGGCGCTCCACGGCCTCGACACCCAGGTCATCGGCATCAGCGCCGACGATCCTCCCGCAGCGATTCGTGCCACCGTCGGCGGCATTCTGGATGGCCTGGGGGCGATGCTGGGTGCCGGCGACCTCATCGGCGGCAGCCTGGAGCGATTCGAGGTCGATGATGGCTTCGTGGGACCCGGGTACGGGGCCCCGACACCGGCCTCCACCGAGGCGCAGGAGTTCGCGGCCCGGCACGAGGGCCTCTTCGTGGACCATACCTATTCCGCCAAGGCCCTGGCCGGCCTGCTGGCACGATGCCGCGACGGTCGGATCCCGCCGGGAGCCACCGTCCTGTTCTGGCACACCGGTGGGCAGGTAGGCCTTTTCGCGTAACCGCCAGGCCCGCTCCCGCCCATCGGAAACTCCCAGGAAAGGAGGACCCCTCATGTCCCGTTCGTGGCTCGCCCCTCTTTTCGTCGCCGCCGTCGCGGCGCCGCCGGTCGCCGCCCAGCAACAGCCCCCCAGGACCGAACCGGCCACCTTCACGATGTCGAAGGAATACCGCGCCATCCAGGCCAGCGCGCTCGCCACCCAGCGGAAGCTGCTGCTGTCGATGGCCGATTCGATGCCCGAGTCGCTCTACCGCGACAAGGTGACGCCGGCTCAGCGCGACTTCGCCCAGCAGCTCCATCACATCGCGCGGGCCAGCGGCTTCGTCGCCGGCTGGTGGCTCACCGCCACGCCGCGCGTTCAGACCGCCGAGGATTCGGTGGCGGCCCTGTCCGGGCGAGCCGGGCTCAAGGCGTACATCAACCGGGAGTACGATTTCCTCGACCAGCTGCTGGCGTCGCAGTCGGATGCGGACCGGAACCTGCGGGTGCAATTCTTCGGCGGGGTGATGATCCCGAAGTGGCAGGTCTGGGACGAGCTGAATCAGCACGCGATGTGGACGGCGGGACAGGTGGTGGCCAACTTCCGCAAACACGGAATGGCGCCGCCGGGGTTCCTGTTCTTCTGAGATCCACTCGCTGGACCGGATTCTGCGCCGGAGGGGACGGATCAGTCGGATTCGCGCTCCACGTAGCTCCGGATCCGCCACTGGCGGCCCTCCAGATACAGCACCATCACGAAGGTGCCGGACACCGTTCGGGCCCGGCCGGAGGGACCGTGCTCGTAGCGCAGCCGGCCGAGATAGTAGGCCAGGTTGCCGCTGGCGGTGAAATCGAGGAAGGAGGTGTGGTAGCCTCGCAGCTGCGGCAGCCGCCCCGCCAGCGAATCGGCGATCGCCTGCCGCCCCTGCACATACCAGCCGTCGGGCGGCGAGAAGAGACCGTCCGCCGTGAACAACTGCGCCACCCGGCGGCCGTCCCCCCGGGCCAGGCGAGCGGCCCATTCCGTCAGCAACTCCTTGACCTCGCCGAAGGTGCTGCTCAGGTACTCCAGACGGACCCGACCCGACGACGGCAGCTCGTCCCCGGGCACCTGGGCCCCGGCCCGACTCGCCAAGCCCCCGAGGGCGGCGCACCCAACGGCCAATCCCAGCATTCGTCCCCTCATCTCCGACCTCCGTCCAGGGGACGACGGTGCGCCACCCCGCAGTGTGAATCCCGTGCTGCGTCAGTGGCGGGCGCTGAACCGGTCCAGGAATTCCCGCTCGCCCGCCGTCAGGCTGCCCAGCCCCGAGGCGCTGATCTTGTCGAGGATCCGGTCCAGCTCGTCCCGGTTGACTTCGTGGAGATCGTCCCGCCGGATCCGGGACCACCGGGCCATGGCCTGGCCGGAGGACTCCACCTTCGGCCGGGCCGGTGCCGCCCGGGAACGCCATTCCCGAAGCGGGGCCTGCTGGCGATGCTCCATCCACTTGAGGTACAGGAAGCCCCCGGCGAACCCGCCCAGGTGGGCGAAGTGCGCGATCCCCCCGCCGGCGCCCATGAACCCTCCCCAGAGGGCGAGCGCCGTCATGATCACCACCAGCCACCGGGCCTCGATCGGCAGGATCCCCCAGATGTAGATCCGCTGCCGGGGCCAGAAATAGGCGAAACCGAGCTGGACCCCGAACACCGCGCCCGACGCCCCGATGATCGGGATCACCGCCTGCCCGAACGGCGTGAAGGCGATCGACAGCAGTCCGCCCGAGAGCCCGCTGATGAAGTACAGGCGCAAAAAATGGCGGCTTCCCAGCCGGGTCTCCAGCATCGGACCGAAGAAATAGAGCACCAGCATGTTGAAGAAGATGTGCCCCAGGCTCCCGTGCAGGAACATGTAGGTGACGAGGGTCCAGGGTCGCATCCAGGCCAGGGCCGGAACCAGGGCGAACTCCATCAGCCCGCCAGGCACCACGCTCTGGAGAAAGAACACCACCACGTTGGCGATGATGATCCGGAGCACCCAGGGGGTCACGCGGGTCGCTCCTCCGGACCGGCCGGCCGATGGCGGCTGGGGTAGTCCACGATGTGCTCCCACTCCGCCGCATCCGACCGCGCCACCACCGCCACGACCGGCTCGGAATCGCTCAGGTTGTACACCTCGTGCGGAACTCCCGGCTCGATGAAGATGAAGTCGCCGGCCTCGTTGTCGACCTGGTGCACCAGGCCCTCGCCGTAGGCATGCCGCACCCGACCCGCCAGGATGTACAGCATCACTTCGAAGTCCACGTGCACGTGCGCGAACGCGATGGCCCCGGGCGGCACCGTGGCCACATTCATCGACAGGTGGCGGGCCCCCACGTTGCCCGCCGAGAGACCGGCCCGGTACTGAATCCCGTTCCAGGCCCGGCAGACCGCGCTCCGCCTCAGGACGTGGATGCCCGGCCCCCGCTCGGCCGCCGGCACCGTTGACAGACCTTCGCTCATCCGGTTTCCTCCCCTCCCGGGCGGCTGGTGGCCACCCCGATCCGCCGACCCCAATCTATACCCGTCAAACCCGAGGCCGGCGATCTCCGCCACCCCGATGCTGCCACCGGTCCCCCAGCCCCGGGTCGCATGGACCCGACTCGGTGCGACCGCCGCGCCTCTGCTGCTGCTACTTGCATGCGGCGAGCCCGATCAGCCCCCGGTGCAACGAATTCCGATCGGCGCCGGCCCGGCCGCCGGCGTCCCTGCGTTCGCCCATGCCGGCCCCCAGGGGTTTGGTTCCGCGGCGGCTCCCGATCCCCACGACCCCTCGCGCCTCTACCTGCTCGCCGACCGCGGCCCCAACTACGAAGCTGGTCCGGACCTCAAGGTCTTCCCCCACCCTGAATTCGCGCCCACGCTGGGCCACTTTCAGCTCCGGACCTCGACCGGGGGCGACAGTCTGCACCTGATCGCGGCCATTCCGCTGACCGATGGCGCGGGTGCCCCGCTTACGGGCCTGCCCCGCCCACCCGGGCCAGGCGCCACGGGCGAACGCGGAGTGCGTGGCGATGGCACCTCCCTGCCCCCGCGCCCGGACGGCATCGACCCGGAAGGCCTCCACCTGCTCCGCGACGGAAGCTTCTGGGTGGCCGAAGAGTACGGACCGTCACTGCTGCACTTCGACCGGAGCGGCGGCCTGCTCGATGCCCGGGCGCCGGGGACCGGAGCCCGGCCCCTGCCGCGGGTGCTTGTCGGCCGGCGCCCGAACCGGGGCTTCGAAGGCCTGGCGGGAGACCCGGAGGGGCGAACCCTTTACGCCATCCTCCAGTCGCCGCTCGATAATCCCCGCCAGGCGGGACGCCGATCCCGGCTCACGCGGCTGGTGGAACTCGATCCCTCCTCCGGCCGGACCCGCCAGTTCCTCTACCCTCTGGACAACCCCGACGGCATGGTCGGAGACCTGGCCTGGGTCCGTGACGGAGTCCTCCTGGTTCTCGAGCATGACGGCCGGTTCCCCAGCGGGTCGCCGGCGGCGCGCGTCCAGCGGGTTTACCGCATCGCCCTGGCCGGCGCCACCGATGTGACCGATCCCCTCGACCGGCCGACCGGCCTGCTGGTCGGCGATCGGACCCTGGAGGAACTGGATCAGCCAGCCCTCGACTCCGCCGGCATCCGGCTGCCGGCCAAGACTCTGGTGGTCGACCTTCTGGCCCACGGGTACCCCCATGACAAGCCCGAGGGCCTCGTGATCCTCGGCCCGACCTCGATCGGAGTCGTGAACGATGACGACTTCGGACTCAGGGCCGACTCGGCCGGCCACCCCCAACCCAAGCATCTGCCGGCCACGGGCGAGCCGGATCGGACCGTGCTCTGGATCTTCCGACTGGACCGCCCACTCCGCTGACCCCGGGCGACTGGCCCTGCTCGACCCCACACCTTCCCGTCAACCTGTTACACGACAATGGGTTACCAGCGTCTGCGGTCTTCCCGCCCGGAGCCAGCCGAGCGGGGAGGCGTCGTCACTCCCATGGGTGCAACCCTGCCGCAGACTCCCGCATCTTTAGGGACGTGCTGACCTGGACCATCTCCATGGACGCTTACCGGCTGGCCGACGCCGACGCCGTGCTGCCGGGAGTGCTGGCCGGCGACCCGGCGGCGCAGGAAGCGCTGTACCGCGCCTTCGAGATCCCGGTCTACAACCTGGCCCGGCGGATCTGCCGAACCGCCGAGGACGCCGAGGACGTGCTGCAGGAGACTTTCCTGGAGGTCTTCCGAAGCATCGGCCGCTTCCGGGGGGAAGGCAGCCTCTGGGGCTGGGTCCGGACCATTGCCTCCAGCAAGGCGCTGATGCGTCTCCGCCGGAACCGGTATCGCGACACCGACGAGCTCAACGACGAGATCGTCCCGATCCGGCGGGACGACGCGGCGCTGCGGATGGATCTCGAGGCGGCGCTGGAGCGGCTCTCGGATACGTCGAGGGCGGTGGTCTGGCTGCACGACGTCGAAGGCTATACCCACGAAGAGATCGCCGGCATGATGGACCGGACCGTGAGCTTCTCGAAATCCCAGCTGGCCCGGGCTCATGCCCGGTTGCGCCGCTGGCTCGGCGAGGAGGCGCGGACATGAGCCACCTCACCATGGAGCAGCTGCTGGCCCTTCGGGAGCCGGGCGCCGAGCCTGGCGTCCAGGCGTGGCGGGATCACGCTGCCGGTTGCGACGTCTGCCAGGCCGAGCTCGATCGCCTGGATCAGCGGTCGGCCCGGCTTCGGGCGCTGCCGACCCTCCGGCCGTCCCGGGACCACTTCCAGACCATTCGGCTGAAGGCCAGGGCCGAGCGCCGGCGCCGCCGCAGGACCCGGGTGGTGGCGGGCGGGCTGGCGCTGGCCGCCTCGATCGCGCTGGCCGTCGTGGCGATCCAGCCCCGTGAGCGCGAGCTCGTGGCGGTCTCCGGCGAGTTGCAGGAGATCATGTCGCGCTCGCGGGAACTGGAGCGGGCACTGGCCGCCTTCGATCCGGACCGCGGCGTGCTCGACGGGCGTACGGTTGGAATCACGGCTTCTCTGGAAGACCGGCTGGCCCGGGTGGACCGCGAGCTCGAGGTCCTTGACCTGCTCGAGGCCCGGGTCCGGCAGCAGGCAGCGTTGCGGTTGTGGCGCGAGCGAGTCGGGCTGCTCGACGCGTTGATGGATGTCCATCTCACCGATGCCCGTTACGTGGGGTTCTGACCGACCCCGGGAGTCATAAATGAAGCGAACCCTCCGGCACCTCACCGTCATCACCCTCGGCCTCGGCGTGGTCCTCCCGGTCGCGGCCCAGGAGCGCCGCACCCGGGTCTGGGTGGACGGCACGGAGGTGAACCCCCTCGACCTCGTCGCCAGCCGGCGGGCGCGGCTCGGCGTGGTACTCGACATGCGGGCCCTCGACAACGACTCGATCGGAGCCACCGTCTCGTCGGTCACTCCGGGCGGCCCGGCGGCGAAGGCCGGAATCCAGGCGGGGGACATCCTCACTCGCCTGAACGGCAGGCCGCTCGTGGGCTCCGGGCGGGAGGGCGGGCGAACCAACGAGGAGTCGCTGGCGGCCCTCCGGCTGATCGAGATCCTGGCCAAGCTCGAGCCGGGCGATACCGTCACGGTCGAGTACCGCCGGGGACGGGAGACCCGCACCGCGACGGTCGTCACCTCCCGGGAGCGATCGCTCGCCCTTTCGCCGCTCGACGACGGGACCTTTTCCTTCCGGATTCCGGAGCGGATCGAGGGCGATGTCATGATGCCCCGCCTCCGACGGATCGGCCCCGATGAGGGACCCTCCCGGTTCATGGTGAGCTTCGGCGGCCCGCTGGCCTCCGTGGAGCTGGCGTCCATGAATCCCGATCTCGGCTCCTACTTCGGCACCTCCGAGGGCGTGCTGGTGGTGGACGCGCCTGCCAAGAACCCCTTCGGGCTGAAGGGCGGGGACGTCATCCTGAGTGTCGACGGCCGCCCCGCGCGGGGCCCGTCCAGTCTGCACCGGATCCTCGCCAGCTATGACCGCGGCGACGTGGTCAAGCTCGAGATCATGCGGAACAAGAGCCGACAGACGATCTCGGCGCGGATCGACCGGAACGAGGAATAGCGGCGGGCGGCGGCACGGGGCTATCATGCGCCATGCCCCGTGCCGCCTCGCCGAAGCGCTCCTGGCAGCGCCGGAGCGCCGACCGCCCCCGGGAGCTCGCGGAAGCCGCGCTTCGCCTCTTCGCGGAGCGCGGCTTTGACGGTACCGCGATCGAGGACATCGCCCATGCCGCCCGGGTCACCGTCGGTACGGTCTACCGATACTTCCCCGACAAGGCCGGCCTCCTGGCGGATCTGGTTCGCCAGGCCGCGATCCCCCTTGTCGACCTGAACCCGGTTCCCGACCTGCGCCAGGCGCTGCTGGCGATCTGGAACGCGTCCCGCACCACCCCGCACGCGGAAATCCTCAGGATCCTGGTCGCAGAGGGAGCCCGGCTGCCCGCGCTGGCCGAGCTCTACAGTCGCCAGGCCCTCGAGCCGGTGGTCGCCCAGTTGGCGGCGCGACCCGAGTTCGCCCTGCGGCAGGAGCCGGTCCTCGAGGCCCGGGCGGTGGTGGGCCAGACCCTGGGCGCCAGCCTCCTCGCCGGCTGGCCGCCGAACGTTCCCCCGCTCCTCGCCCAGCTCGCCCCCCACACGATCACAATCGACCGGATCCTGGCCGGGGCCGCGGATCTCGCGCCCGCGTCCAGGCGCCGCTCGCGGGGTTCTCGTTGGCGGCGCTCCCGCCGAA